>JAFURE010000104.1 GCA_017471985.1 Akkermansia sp.
CTGGGCGAGGTCGGTGGCATAGACTTCCCGGCGCTCGACTCCTACATACGGGCCAATGTTGCCGTGGGCGTGGGCGAGTACCGTGCCACCCTGCCGCTGCGCAGCATACGCACCCGGTTCAAGGACACGGTGCAGCTCATCGAGGACGCCGAGCGTCTGCTGGCAGAGGATGGCGAGCGCGGGCGCGGCATTTCCCCGCTCACCCAGCTGGGCTCCCTGGGCGGCGGTAACCACTTCATCTCGCTCAATCGCTCACAGCAGAGCGGGGTCGTGTACCTGGGCGTGCACTGTGGCTCGCGAAACTTCGGACTGCGCGTGAACAAGCTCTACCAGCACCTCGCTGCCGAGTACCGTGCTCAGCAGGGCTACGGCGGTACGCCCGAAATGGCTTACCTCGACCGCAACAGCCCCCACTACGAGCACTACCTCACCTGCGTGCATGCCTGCCAGCAGTTCGCGCGACTCAACCACCTCATCATTCGCGAGGCCGTGGCGCGCTACTTTGCCGATGTGCACAAGCTGCCCGTGCTCAAGGATGTGGAGGGTCCCGCCATGGTGTCCATGCACAACTACCTCGACCTGCAGGGCATGGTGCTGCGCAAGGGCGCCATACGTGCCGCCGAAGGTGAGCCCGTGGTCATTCCCTTCAACATGAGGGACGGCATCGGCATAGGCACCGGCCGCGGCAACGTGGAGTGGAACCACAGCGCCCCGCACGGCGCCGGCCGCCTGCTGACCCGTGCAGAGGCCCGCGCCTGCATCGACCGCTCTGCTGCCGAGAAAGACATGGCCGACCACGGCGTCTTCACCACCAGCCTCGCCTACGCCATCGATGAGGCCCCCGACGCCTACAAACCCATGCACCTCATCCGCAGCGCCATCGCCCCCGCCGTCGACCTCCACGAAGTCCTGCCCGAGATTTATAACCTGAAGGGCAGGTAAGGGGCAGGGCAAATACACGGCTTGCAGAAACGAAGATAAAATGCCATATCTGACATCTTATGCTTGACAAGATGTCGGATATGGCATATTATAAAACCGAAGAAAGGAGCTTAAATCATGGACCGCCCGTTACAGCGACTTACCGTCGTTGCCCTCAAGAAACTGGGGCGCGACCTCAAGGATGCGCGCCGCCGTCGGCGCATCAGCATGCGACTGCTCGCCGAGCGCGCTGCCATATCTCTGTCAACCCTCAACCGCATCGAGCGAGGCGACCCTGCCGTATCCATGGCTCACTACGCCTCCGTCATTTTTACCCTCGGCTTGCTGGAAAACCTCCGCAACCTGGCCGACATTACCCAGGATCCCATCGGTCGTCATCTCGAGGACGAGCACCTCCCCAAACGCATTCACCCCGCTAAGAGCTATGTCTGAACAGGAGATCGGTGTATATACTTGTCCGGCCGGGCAGCATGACCACGTTCGTGTAGGAACATTGTGGGCATATTATCGACGTGGCTCCCAGTCGGCTGGTTTTATGTATTCCCGTGAGTGGCTGGAGCACCCGCAGCGTTATGAATTGGAACCTGCATTACCCCTTCATGCCGGTACTCAATATAGTACCCATGCTTTGTTCGGATGCATGGGGGATTCTGCTCCGGACCGTTGGGGGCGCATGCTCATGCGGCGAGCTGAGCGAAATCGTGCCGCTGTTGCTGGTGAGCCGGCGTCTGCATTGACCGAGGCCGATTTTTTGCTGAGGGTGGAGGATTTTGCTCGGCAGGGGGCTTTGCGGTACTCCTGCGATGGCGGAAAAAACTTTCTTAATCATGCCGGTCAACAGGCCGTACCGCCCTTTATTCGTTTGCCCGAGCTGATGCTTGCTGCTGATCGCTTGTGCAGGGATGACGCCTTCTCAACCGACTTGCAACTGCTCCTCGCTCCCGGTTCTTCCTTGGGTGGCGCCCGGCCGAAGGCCTCCGTGTTGAATGAGGCCGGGGACTTGTGTATTGCAAAATTCAGTAAGCATGATGATGAATACAGCCTGATTGCCTGGGAGGCTGTAGCTCTGCAGTTGGCGCAGCTTGCCGGTTTGAAGGTGCCTGAACATAAACTTATCACTGTGCAGGGTAAGCATGTGTTGCTGCTGCGGCGCTTCGACAGAACAGCGAATGGTGGGCGCTTGCCATATATCTCGACCATGACTCTGCTGAATGCTGCTGATAACGAAAGCCACGGCTACGATGAATTGGCAGACATGTTGCCGACAGTTGCTGTTGACCCACGCGGTGATTTGCTGGAACTATGGGAGCGTATCGTCTTCAGTGTTATGATTTCTAATGTAGATGACCACCTGCGCAATCATGGCTTGCTTCGCCGTTCTTCTGCGGGGTGGGAGCTGTCACCGATTTTTGACGTGAATCCTACGCCTCAGGACATTCGCCCGCGCAAGCTTTCTACTGCCATCTTTGCCGGGGAAAATGCAGCATCCTTAGAGCTGGCGAAAGAACTAGCAGAGTTCTATGGGATACGCCCCGATAAATGTCTGCAATCATTGAAACGGATTGCTGCAGCCGTGAGCAGCTGGCGCACTGTTGCTGCTCGTATGGGGATTTCCCACAGTGAGCAGGAGCGTATGGCCTCCGCCTTTGAGCATGAGGATGGCCATGCTGCCCTGTGATGTGCCTGTCTTCACACTTTTTTGTGGAGGCGGGTCCGGTGGTAATGTCTCGCCCAGCATCGATTTGGATTATCACGATGGATATAGGCACTTCGATTCAACTTCGCCCCAATTTTGTAGTTTTTGGCCCTTTTTTGGCCCTTTTTTGGCCCTTTTGTAATGTATTGTAAATCAAAATGGAGTGTAATTTCATGTCTAAAAAATGCTTAAAATTGACCTATTTTGGGTCCTTTTTTGGCCCTTTTTTGGCCCTTTTTTGGCCCTTTTAGATTTCTTAAGGATTTTCAGATGCTGAAATAGAAATCTCTCCTCTGTCACGCAATACCTGCAAACCGATTTGCAATGCCTTTAGCATGACCTTGTTTTTCTCAGCGTATTCTTGTGAAATTTCGTATCGTGTACCAGGGCCAGTTCCTGTGCGAATCAGAATTTTTCTTTCAACGTAACCGCTTATGATATTTCTCATCTGTTTCCGGGAAAACATGCCGGGAAATAAGGATTCGAAATCACCCATTTTTGCAGATGTATATTTGGTCAGATAATTGATGAGTGTGGGAAGAATAACGGTCTCATCTAAGTCATTCTGTTGTTTATAGTGGCTGGCGGTATCATCGATGAATTCGTAATACTTTCGAGAGAGATGATAACGAACGGCTCTTGTCTGCCCTCGCTTTTCAACTAGGCCTTTGCTGATTAGCTTTTTTATTGTTTCTCGTTTAATATCGGCATAATCGTCATCTCGGATGTGCTCAAGTGCAATGATGTCAAATACCGAAAGCTTTTCATCATCCGGCAATTCGTCTTGAACTGACTTTATAAATAAAGCAAAAGCTTTGTGGCGAATGACTGCGGAGATAGTCAGCTCTACTGAATATGCATTGCTATTACTGTAATCCGGAGTATCTTTTCCTTCAGAAAGCGTGTTGCGGTAAATCTTATCAACACCTTGACCGGAGCGCTCTACAACGCCAGTTTTTGCCAATACATCAGCAAGCAGTCTGTTTCTCGGGGTGCTGGGTACTGATAATAGGTTTTCTTGAGTTACCCCCAAGGGAAATCCGCCAGCATTAATGATTGTAATCTTATTGGGATAAAGTTTGATAACTGTTTCACTGGCAATTTTATACGAGCGATGAGAAATCGCGTTGCAAACTGCTTCACGGATAACAGATTCATTAAATGCAGGTATATTGTATATATAAGGACCTTCGTGTATCGGTATTCCCGTATTGCGCATGTTGATGTATTGCCATACTTTATCAATGGCGAGATAGAAGCTTTCTTGGTATTCGTATCGTTGCTTGTATTCAACGTCTGCCCCGTTATCTCTGTATTCAAGGACTATTGTTGCATGAGGCATGTATTGGTGTATAGCTTTTTCTGTTCCTACTAGCAAAACAGCAGCTTTGGTAATGCCGTTCTCTGTTATGAGTTCCAAATCGCTTAATACCTGTGCATCCGATAGAGTCAGAAAATTATCGTTATTCTGCTTTTTTGCGTATCTCTTTTTAAGAATAGAAACTGCATATGGGTCTATATCTGACATCGTTGCAGAATGAATGATTTCTGCTGACCAATCTGATAAACCTGATTGCGAACGTATCTTTTCTAATTTTTCTATATCCAGAGGCCCCAAACTTTCTCCTCTTCGTCCATACCAATGCCCTTTCCATGCAATGGGAGTAGCCGCAGGAGCCGCCGGTATTTGCATCAAAACAACCCTGTTACCGTTTGGTTCAATTTCATAAATCTCTCTAAACGTGAGTCCATTGGTTGTATGCAACCCTATTTGCTGCTTGTAGTCTTTGGCAAATCGTGCGCGAGTACCAACCGCTTCTTGTGTTTTATCATCGATCCCATAAACAAGCCATGCATAATGTTTCCCCCTAATATTTGCCTCATTGCTCAGTGCCGAAAAATATTTGCCTACATCATCAAAGTCTTTTCCTTTATCTGCTTTTTTGAACTCTGCGACCTCGTTCTCGGGGTGCTTCAGCAGCTCGATGAGTATTTCTTCTGGATTGATTGCTTCTTCCATATCGTCTTGTCGATTTTAAACTAGTTCCTCTCTTTTGTACAGCATATTTCCATAGTGTGCATAGCATCCCACCACTGGGCGTGACCATCAAAGCGCTCTTTCAGTTTCTGTATTTTTTCTATTTTCATCAGTTTGTTGATAATCTGTTGTTTTCATTATGTTGCTGACGTCAGCAATTTAATGAAAATACGAGTTAAATTATATTTTTTTGAAAAGACTGAATATTCTCCGCTCTTGCGATTACGCCATAACCTTTTGGGTTTGCCTGACATTATCCCCCCCCCCCCTATCTTCGTCGGATTATCTCTTGTTTGGTATATTACGATGGGGAAAATTATTGTGTTTCTTATCTCTTTGATTAAATGTGCCGAAATGGTATTTTGGATTGTATAATGTCAAATTCCATCTTTAATTTTGATTTCAGAGCTTGCAAACCGGGGCGAACTGGTCTATCAGCTAAAGTGGGCGAGATGGTTACACTTTTTACATGAGCTTTGTCAAAAGGTATCTCCAAGTGCGGAATTAACAATGCTTCTTTTTCTCTTATTTGATGAACTATTGATTTTTCGTCCACATCAGACTTTCTTATGCTCACTCGCACTTCTTTTTCTACCTCAAATGCTGAATGCTTGAAGAAAATGCCGATATCTTCAAAGACAAAATCAAAGGCCTCTCCTACTGCTCTGTAGGTATCAGTTGAGGTATCTTGATTTTTTATGTAGTTGTCATAAATCCGAAATAAACGATCTAGCACATTGTGGACAACCTTCATCTGCTCTGCTTTGTCGTATATGACCTTTGATAAAATGACTGGATAATTGCTAAATAGACTTGTATTATCAAAGCCTATACTATATCCGTCACTTCGGGAATTTTTGCTGTAGCAATTCCACATGGCCAAAGAATCAGCGTTAGCGGAAAAAGACGCAAGATACAAGTCGCTGTCTATATAGCCTTCTTTTTTAAATTTACGTTGGTTGTTATTTATTTCCCTGATATATTTTACAAATTGGGGTTCTTGAGTATATTTATCAAGAGCCTCGTTGATGCAATCGTGCACGATGAGGTTCTCACTGGTATCATTTAAGCTATCCCAACGAGTAAACCAGAGTTTTGAGTCTTTCAAAATTGAGAGTAGACCTGCAGCGCTGGTGTAGTGGTAAATGATAGGTGGCTCATTATTTTTTGAAAAACTATTAACAATCTTAGCCAGTTCTTTTCGACTGAGATTTGCATTTTGTAAGACTGTTTCTATGGTTAGTTCGTTTCCCTCCATTTTTATATAGCTTTCGTGTCTTGCTCAGTTAGCACCATCACGTTCTCGCAATAACTTCCGCCAGACTGGCAACAGGTGCCAGATAGCGCGCGGGGCTTTCCTGGCCATCGGCAACTGTATTGAAATGTTGCTCGGCGCAGTGGATTTTGCCACTTTCCGTATCGCGGAGTTCGCCCAGCAAATCCGTGCTTTTCGTTTCTACAACGAAGTAGAGGTGATTCTTGCCTTCTATTTCGAGGACCAGAGCCCAGTCAGGATTGTAGGGGCCAAGTGGGGTATGGATTCGGAAGGTGCTGGGCAGCTTCACATACATTTTCACTTGTTCGCTGGCCTCGGCGTCCAGGGCAAACTTCTTTTCAATTTCAGAGTCCCAGATAACATGGTCCAGCACACATTTTTCACCTGCTTTCACCATCTTGTCCAGATAGCCCTCCGTGTCCTTGAACAGTTCCTGAGCATTGTACTCTTTTGCGCCGATTGTCACGGGCTTGTAGCTCACGCCTTTCACCATCAGCTTCTTCATTTCCGCTCGTATTACTCGGAGCACAGTTTTCTCGAACAGGGGGCCATTGAATCGAATTGCTTGCAGGTGTCGAATCCCGGTCAGAATGCGACTGATTGTTTTGCGGGTCAGGTGCGTGGCAGCCTCCAAGGCGGTCAGGATATCCCCCACCGGTACATTGGAGGTATCCATCACTGTGGCAGATGTCTTTTGAACTCCCGCCTGAATGCCATTGATATCCATCACTGTTTCTGTCACCGTTTTAGTGATAAGCGGGGCTTTAATTTTGGCGAGCTCAATATCCAGCACGCCAATGACATTACGAATCAGCTCCTCCGAATCAAACTGTACGCGATAGGTTGTTTTCTTTTTGATTCGGTTCCAGAGCTCGAGGAAATCCTTATCCAATCGCATTTTCTCATAGCGGCTGGTAACGGCCTGCCGCTCGCGGGCATCCTTAATCTCAATCGGGCGGGTGAGCTGCCTCAAGCGACCAAGAATTTCCAGCTGAGCACAACGGCAGACTTCCGGCACCTTATATGTCCCGGCATCCAACTGCTTTTTGAGTTCCTCGGTAGGCTTACCTTCCTTGGTAATGAGCTTTTTGCTCTGCAGGTCATCCAGTACCACCTGCGCCAATTCCTGTCCCAGTCGCAAGGTGTTGCCCTCATTATCCGTATATTCCAGCACACCCAAGCGGGCTTTGGTAATCACGCCGAATCGCACTCCGTCAGCCTCATATTCCTTCTGCAACCGGGCAGCATAGGTCTTGAAATCCTCGCGGGCAATGACAGTCAGTGTATTCACGCCGCTTTCGCGCACGCGAACGCCCTCCTGATTCACACACAGGCGAAGGCCACGCCCCAGAGCCTGTCGGCGGGATACAATGCTGCTCATATCGCGCAACACGCACACCTGAAACACATTCGGATTGTCCCATCCCTCGCGGAGAGCGGAATGCGAGAAAATGAATTTCAGCGGCTCATCGAGACTCAGCAGGCGTTCCTTGTCGCGCATAATGAGCGCATAGGCTCGCTGCGCAGCTTCTTTACCTTTGGCGTTGTCTTCCGTATTTGTCCAAATATCATCCTGTCCTTTTTTGCCCTTGTCGATGGAGAAGTAGCCGTCATGCACCTCACTTGCCGCCGGAGGTATACCACCTTCATACAAGCTACGATATTGAGGCATGCGCATGATTTTATCATACTCCTGCTCAAAAATCTGAACCAGCGGCCCCGGCTTGCGATTGCGAGCCGCATCGTACTGGCGATAATCCGCTACTTGATCAATGAAGAACAGGCTCAGCACCTTGATGCCCTTGGGGCGAAGCTTCACCTCTTTCTTCATGTGCTCTTCGATGGTGGCACGAATCATGGCGCGAGTAATCTGCTCTTCGTCCATACCCCCGGTTGATTGCCCGATGAAAAGTGGGCTTTCCAAGTTGTTGCACACGATATAGTCCTCGTGTACTTCCTGCACCACCACATTGTCATAGACTCCGTCGCAATGTGTGCACATACCCAGCAGCGTGCCGGGCTGCACCTCCACCAGTTCGCGCCCGTAGTCGCCGCTCGCTGTCTTGCAGAGCACTTCCAGCTTGGCACTACCGCCTTTCTTGGGGGAAGTGCTCACCAGCTTGATATACGGTTCCACATGTGTGATGTCGGATTGTATACTGGCTACCTCAATCCCCTTTACCAGTTTCTGAGCACTGGCATCCACGGCATTCAGCGCATACACCGGATGGAACAGGTTCTTGTGCGTGGCAGAGTAACGCAGCGTGCAGAGCGGGTGTAGGCAGGCAATGCCTTTTTCCTCGCCCTTGGAGCCGATATTCTGCGGCTCATCAATAATGACAATGGGGTGGCACTCCCGTATGAACTCAATGGGCTTACGGTCATCCGTCTTTTCGCTCACGGTGTACATCACGCGCTTGGCGCGCTTGCCGCCCTTGCGCTTCGCTGTATCCTGGAACTCTTCTTCAGCCTCCTTGCCGATATCCGTGATGGATTGAATGGTACAAACCATGATTTGCAGCTTGTCGGAATTGCCGAAGTTGCGCACCTCCTGCAAGCGAGCGGAATCATAGGTAAAGCTGTTCATCTCCACGCCGTCATACAGCGTGCGGAAGTGTTCCCGCATGATGCTGATGGATTTATCCACACCCTCCTTGATGGCGATGGATGGCACCACTATCACAAACTTGCTGAAGCCATAGCGCTTGTTCAACTCGTAGATAGTGCGCAGGTAGACGTATGTCTTACCCGTGCCGGTCTCCATTTCCACGGTGAAATGCCAGCCATCCGGCTTGACTTCGCCGGACATTTCGATGCCGTTGCGCTCCTGAATGGCCTGCAAGTTACGCAGCAGTTCATTGCCGGAGAGCTTGGTGCTGTTTTTGTGCACGCTCAATTCCAGCCCCAGCTTCTGTTCGCCCTGCTTCAAGGCCACAGGCAGACTGACGCTGAACGCATGGTTGCCGCTCTCCGTACCCTCAAACAGACCACACACCGCTTCGATGGCGCGGTGCTGGTATTCCAGATTCGGCTCAAAATGCAGTCGTATCTTGCTCATGGCAGCTTACAGGGCTTTGATGTTGCAGATGCCGTGCTGCTCCAGTATGGCCACAAAGTTCATCTTCGCAGCATCGTTCGTAGCAAAAGCGCGGTCGGCTACAAACACGGTGCAAGTGTCTTGCTGCTCGCCACCGGCAAAGGCGCAATCCTTCTTGTGCCATGCAGCAATGCCCAGTGCCACTTCCTCCGCATCATCTGCCAAATCCGCCGCCATGCAGGCGTAATACTGGCCATAACCCAGACTCTGCACGCGGTGCCCCGCAATCTCGCGTTCTTCCACTTCTTCCACCAAATCAATGCCGCTCTTCAGCATGATTTCGGTCAGGAAATCGTCTTCCGTACGACCTCCGACTAAGTGTTCAGCATAATTGTTCACTGCTGTCGCCAAGTCCTCCGCTTGCGGATTCCACGCCTTCACGTTGCTGCTGTCCAGCTTGTAGACGCGGAAGCCGATGTCCAGATTTTGCCCGGTAAGCCCGGCTTCTTCCTTTATTTTCTCACCTGCTCGGCGGATGCGCTCTTTGCCGATTTCACAGATGGTTTTGTAACCGGCTTTGTAGGCTTCGCTTTTCTCTTCGCAAGGCTCGGGAAGCTGCACCATGATGAAACGGCGATTGCCGTCATCCTCGGCGTTCAATTGCATGACTGCGTGTGCTGTGGTTGCTGAGCCAGAGAAAAAGTCTATTATTATAGAATCAGACCCAGCTCCAATGATTGAGAGTAATGATAAGAACTCAACAGGTTTGGGGTTGTCGAATACTCCCTTGGCTCCTAATAAGTTTTTTAGTACAATAGACGCTTTTTTATTGCCTTCAATGTCTTGAATTAAATTAGATACTTGCTTCGTCCGTCCCTCTAAATAATATTTTACATATGGTGTCCACTGAGATTTAATAAATCCATCAACAATTACTCTCTTTGTATCGGGATTTTTTTTCCAAACAATAAGATTGTCTTTTACCCAAGCTTCATAAGTGTTTTTTGCTACACGCCATCTGCTTAAATAATCAGATGGACCAAAAGGGAAAACTTCTGTCCCATCTGGGGCTAGAATAGGATAAAACATGTTTGGGCGATCTTCTCGAGTATCGGCGTTGCCTGTTTTTCTTAATTGTAGAATTGAATAACTGCCTTTACCGTCTGCCGCATTAAATCTTTTCAAATCCTTTTCATCCATTGGTATTCCATTTAGAGAAAAGACATTTGTTCTGGAATATACTAAACAATAGTCTAAGGAGCTTCCAATTTTATTGGCATCTTGCCCTGTTGTAGTCCCTGTAGCTCTTGAAATACAGCCTACAAAATTCAGTTCCCCAAAAACTTCATCACAAATTTTGATTAAATCGCCAATTTCATTATCGTCTATCGATATAAAAATAACCCCATCCTCCCGAAGCAGCTCTCGTGCAAGGATAAGTCTAGGATACATCATATTGAGCCAATCGGTATGATACCGCCCAGAGGTTTCCACATTGGCGGCATATTTACCCTCTTGCCCCGTCAATTTCTTGTAATTCTCGATACCATTCTGGTAATCGTCGGGATACACAAACTCCTTCCCTGTGTTATAAGGCGGGTCGATATAAATCATCTTTACTCTGCCGCCATAGGATTTGCGGAGCAGCTTGAGCACTTCAAGATTATCTCCTTCGATATACAGATTCTGAGTTGTATCCCAATCCTTACTCTCTTCCTTGCAGGGGCGAAGCGTACCGAGAGAAGGCGTGAGAGCCGCGCGGCGGGCCTCGGCCTTACCGCGCCAATTAAGCCCGAACAGCTCATCCTCTTTCACAACAGCCTCGCCGCAGAGTTGTCGGAGTGCATCGACATCCACCTGCCCATCTCGCACCACGGAGGGGAAAAGCGCGGCGAGAGCTTTGAGATTATCCTGAATGGGAGAAGCGGATTGCGCTTCCGGAGAAGAGGCGGTGGATTTTTTGTACGGCATAGCTTAAGGGAGGATGTGGTGAGTTTGGAGAAGTTGACAGATTTGCGTACCAAGGTGTCGGCGTTTCTTGGATAGCGTGATGCGCTGTTGCGGATTCGTCGTCTTTTTGAGTTCCTGAGAGACTGCCTTCCATTCCTGATTCAAGCAATGTAAATCAGCCATGAGCTGAGCGGCAACATGCGGAGAATCCAGCGGAACGAAAGGCAAATCAACGCAAACGGCAGGCTTGTTCTGCATGAGCGCAAGGGCGTGCAGAGCGCAGGCCCAGCGATGGAACAGGGCCATGAGGTGAGGCGAGCGAGTTTCCTGCTGCCAAGCGACATAGCTGTAGAACTCCGGGACGGAGGATAACACCTGAGCCCGCACCAAAGCCTCCAGCGGAGCCCCCTGTGGGAGAAGGGAAAGATACGTAGCATTCCCGGCATCTATGGCCAGAAGAAGTGGGTACTGTACTGCAATGTGAATCAGCTGTTGCAGACGTCCAATCTGCGCCGGGGTAACTTCCGCGTGAGACTGCACCCCCACCACCAAAAGCTCGGAAAAGTCTCCTTCCGTTTCGCTTTTGTAGGGTGCTACGCCACATGTATCATGGCGCAGGGTAGTCACCCACGCAGAAGCAACAGCGGCATCGATAAGTGCTTTATCACCTTTGACGCGTGCGGCGTGTTTGCGGAGTAACTCCTTGGAGAGTCGTACTCCCACACTCAACGCAGACTCCGGCAGCATGCCGACCAACACTGACGGGAAATCAGCCATTCTGTCTTGTAAGAGTTAACATAGCCAGTACCTCAAAATCATCTACGCCACGCGTTTTGCCGCACTTGGCAATAGTTGTGCCTCCAGGTGTGAAAATGCTGGCAGCCTGTGACTCCTCCGATTGCCCGGTGATGGAGCGCACGGCAGCGGCGAGCAAATCCGTGTAGCGGCCCATCTTGCGGGCGTTATCGGTCTGCTGCATATACTGAGCCTCAGCCTCCGGAACAACTTTCTCATGCGGCATGGCCAGAGCCTTGAGCATATCCAGGCACTTCTTCGCATGCGTGTAGCTGTGTGTCACGGTACCATCCTCTGCCACATGCAGCAGGAAATAAGGCATGAAGGGATATTGGCGGGAAGCCAAGGCCATGGACGCATGCGAGCACAGCAGGAAGAATGCTCCGGCGGGGATATCTGAGTGGCTGACATCCAGCGTGGCGGTAAAATACGATGGCAGCTGCTCAATGAGCTTGCGATGCTTTTTGCGGAAGTTGGCAAAATCCGCACGGTACTGGTGCATGCTCAAATCTGAGATAGCACAATTCTGGTCGATGGAGTCGATATCCAGCTTGCCGGAGCGCAGGGATTTGAGCTGTTTATCACGGAAGTCGGCATCTGTGGAGGAGATTCTGAGGAAGGTCATGCGCCCGAGCACACGCCGCTCCAGATTGATGTAGGCATCCAAGTCCGGCATAGGCCAGATATTGACCAGCTGAATCTGCTTATTGGGACTGCCGATACGGTCAATACGCCCGAAACGCTGAATGATACGCACCGGGTTCCAGTGGATATCGTAGTTGACGAGATAATCGCAACCTTGCAGGTTCTGCCCTTCGGAGATACAGTCGGTAGCAATCAGGATGTCGATTTCGCGCCCGCCGGTAGACTCCGCATCAAAGCCTTTTTTGGATTTGGGGGAGAATGCTGCCAGCAGGTCCTCCTGACGCTTTTTCACGCCATCCAAGTTCGTATCACGCTTACTGCCGGAAAGCACGGCTGTGTAGACTCCATATTGAGAAAGTAGTTCTTCATTGAGAGCCTCAAACAGGTACTGCGCCGTATCGGCAAAAGCGGTGAAGATGATGATTTTGCGATTGGGGCGCCCATCCACTATGTTGAGCGGTTGCTGCATTTTCTCTCGTATGAGACTGCGCAGCAGGCCGAGCTTGGCATCATTCTCCGGAGTAGCATCGCCGCACAGTTCTTTCACTGCTCGCAGAATGTTCAGGTCGGCTGCGATATCGTTGCGCCAGCGTTCGCGTTGAATGTGCTTTAAATCAACCTTGATGCGCTGGCCAATGACGGTAGAGAATTCTTCCACGTCTTCATCATCAAAATCTTCCTCGGCAGCGGCGAGTAGGAAATCCTGATTTTCCTTGTATAAATCCAACTTGGCCAGCAGGTCCTCTGCTGTGGCAATCTGCTTGGAAAGGGTCAGGGCAAAAGAACAGACGGAACTCTCCATGCGCTTGAGGAGGTTCATCATCATGAGCGCGGAAAGACTGTTCTCTCGGTCTGATTGTTTGAATGTTCGGTTTCCTTCGATCTGTTGGTCGTACTCGGCATACACCTCCTTGTATTCCTCATACAGGTATTCAATCGGTCGATAGGAAGCCATGTTGAGCTGGGCCAACAGGTCGTTGACTTCCTCCACCGGGAGCACCAGACCGTGCTGAGTTTCTGCGTAGGTATTGCGTACGGGGAGCTGCTCCGGGAATAGGTTCACCCCCTCAGCATCATGCGGGTACCATGTTTTGATGTGTTTGCGGGAGCGCCCGATGGTCAGCAGGTTGAGCAGCTGGAAATAGTCCAGCCCCAGAGAATCGAGAAGATTCTGAGATGTGCGCTCTTCTTCCGGCAAGTGCGTCCAGTTGGTGAAGGCCGCTTGCGCCATACGGGTAGTGTTGCTGATGCTTTCAATACCCTGTTCATGCAGGAAATCATCCTTATCGCCGGAAATGAGCAGAATCTGGTTGCGCAGGTCGCTGGCTTTGTTGTTGACCGGAGTGGCGGAAAGGAGTAGGATTCTTGTCTTGATTCCGGCCTGCACGACTTTACGCATCAGGAAATCGTAGCGGGAGGTCGTTTTATCCGCCTTGGTGGAACGATTGCGGAAGTTGTGGGACTCATCTATAACGACAAGGTCATAATTGCCCCATTCTACTGTGTCCAGAGCACGCCCGTGGCTCATGCCGCCGGAACGGCCCAGATCAGTATGGTGGAATAAGTCGTAATAGAAAGGTTGCTCTGCAAACTCATTGAATTTGCTGTTGTAGCGGTAGGCGTCCCAGTTCTCGCGCAAACGCTTGGGACAAAGTACCAGCACCTTTTTGTTCATGAGCTGGTAGTAGCGGATGACTGCGAGAGCTTCGTATGTTTTACCTAAGCCAACACTGTCTGCAAGAATGCAGCCCCCAAAACGCTCCAGCATCTCCAACAGACTCTCTACGCCATCACGCTGATAGGAGAAGAGTTTTTTCCAGATGAGCGAATCATAGAATCCCGTTTCCCCCTGAATGTAGTCCTTTGGTAATTTTGCGTTGTCCAGCAGTTTGTAACAGGATTTGTAGTATACCCAAGCCGCCGGATGAGTGCGTGACAGGAAATCCAACTTTTCAGCTACAACAGAGGTTGCTGTGGCAGAGTTCCATGCAAAGTCGAACATGCCGTTAATGGACTGGCATTGCATGGGGAACATCGGAACGCAGCCGGAAAAGCCCTCGATGCTCGGTAACAGGCCAAAGCCGCGGGCATTAAATGAACATCCGCCCATTAAGCCGCCTGTTATGGTGTTCTCATTGAAGAAAATCATGCTCTGCATGTGAACCCCAGTGCAACGAATATCTGCCTTGCCTGATTGAATCCATGCGAGACAGTCACGAGCCCAGGATTGAGTCCGTAGAGTATTATGCAGAGCCCGTTCCTCCTCGGCATTGAGGATTTCCCAATCCGCCAGTGCAGACTCCGGCATGACGATTCTCCAGGTGGCGCCAATCAATTCCTGTGGTAAATGGGCGTAGGCCGCAAGGGTAAAAGACAACGTGGCGGAATCCACGCGCGTGGTGCCGCTAATGTCAGTCTGGGAAAAGGTACTTGTTTTTGCCATGGTAGAATTCATCGGAGAACAGTTAGGCTCTGAACTCTAGGGAATTCTACCATTTTTTGCTTATTTTGCAAGAAATTAACGAAAAAAACTTGCTCTTTACACTACTTGCGTAATGATAATAAAAGCGAGCCTTTATCAACTTCGGCGCGGATGAGGAGTTATTCCGGAACGCCGATGCTGAGTAGCCAGGCATTGAACAGGGGGCAGGCTTTGCGCATTTTATCGATGCCAATGGCGCGTGCGATTTGGGTGCCATGGCGTACTTTGGCGTAGCCGGGGCACCAGCTGAGCAGGCGCTTGGAGGGTGCGGTATTCGGGCTGTTATTGATGCGCTCGGGTTCGCCGAATTGGTGCAGAACGGCGTCTATGGCTTCTTGTTTTGCTCCGATTGCCTGTGCCAGGATGGCGGTATCGCTGAAGAGTAGGGTTTCGAACTCATGCACTGCGGTAAAGGGGACATATCGGTCGATGTCTGAGCTGAGCTCAGGATACGAATCGAGAAGGGCTTGAATGGTGGCGCGGTTCATTTCATCGGCAATACGTGCCGGGGAGGCGTTAGGCGGGATATTGTCGGTTCCGGGCCATTCGGTTACACCGTAGTAGTCGATGAATGTGCAGACCGTTTGGTCAGTTCTCTGCCTGAGAAAGGCTCGTATTTCATTCTTGCAGCGACTGAATTTGATATCACCGCCCTTTTGCCCTTTTTTGCTCAGTACGGAGGCCTGCATAATGACTCCATACTTCAAACAATAGGGGGCAAGAACTTCGCGGATAAAGGTACCTTCTGTTGGCCCCTCTACAAGTACGTGGACATAGTGAAAGTCATTCATGGCTGGGGCCTCCTGCTATGACGTTCTTAATCCAGAGTTCACCGAGGGTGAAGTCCTCGAACCATTCTTTGTAGTCTTCTGTTTTCAGGCGTTCAAAGACAGATGCTCCGTTTTTTCGGCTGACCACAATGACATCTTCGGGGCTGAAGTGGTCCAGCAGAAGCGGGGATTGAGTTGCTACGATGACCTGAGTACGGCGCGAGGCACCCTCTATCAGTTCTGCCAGAATGTTAATGGCTGCCGGGTGTAGTCCCAGTTCCGGTTCATCGATGATGATGGTGGAAGGTGGTTCCGGTTGCAGCAGGGCGGTTGTCAGACAGATGAAGCGAATGGTACCATCCGAGAAATGGTAGGGCTGCATTTCCAACTCTGTATCTTTCTGTCGCCAGTCCAGGGCTACTTTGCTTTCCGCCCCCTGTTCTTCTACGGTGAGCAGAAAGTCATCGAAGTAGGGGGCGATGAGCCGCACTGCCTCCACAATTGCTTTGTAGATGGCGTTGTGTTTATCCCGAAGGTACAGGAGGTGTGGCGCCAGATTCGAGGCGTCTGCTGCCAGCTTTTTACCACGCTGTATGATTTCGGGTTGACGCATACCGGCAAAGGCGCTGGTATCGTGCACGTGGTATACCTGCCACGAGGAGATGGCGTCGTAAATGAATTGGCTGCAATAGGCACTCAGAGTGCCATTTTTGCACTCCTTCACCATGGCAGAGGTGCCATCGATGCTGTCACCCAAATTCCACCATGGCGTTGTCGCGTTTTCATAATATCTCGCTTCGTTTTCGACGATATAGGAGTTATTGACGGTGGGGGTGAGGTGGAACCTGTAGCCGCGTTCTCCGAATGTCATCCGGAAAAACAGTTCTTTTGTGACCTTGGGACCACGGAAGAGAAAGCCGTTGAATCCACCATTTTTGGCAACATACGCGGGCAGGTTGTTTAGCATGAAGGCTCGGAGCATGCGGAAGAAAGTCACAAAATTACTTTTACCTGCTCCGTTGGCGCCAACAATGATATTGAGCTGCCTCAATTCAAAATCCTCCAGATTTTGAATTGATTTGAACCCTTTGATGGTTAATTTATCCAGTGCTGCCATAACGTGCTGCGTTCTATGCTAGTCTAAACTTGTTGATTTGACAAGTCAAAATTGTGAGGTAGTGCCACTTTCACAAAAAAGCCGCAGCGTGAGCTGCGGCTTTTTTGAATGAAAAAGACTTAACTTGTATGTTAATGGGGGAGGGGGATTTAGGCCTCCTCGGGGGCGACGTTCACGCGGCGACCTTCGCGGTCGAAGAATACGCGACCATCAACAAGGGAGAAGATGGTGTAGTCGCGGCCCATGCCGACGTTCTTGCCGGGGTGGAACTTGGTGCCGCGCTGACGCACGATGATGTTGCCGGCGATAACAGCCTGGCCACCGAACTTCTTCACGCCGAGGCGCTTGCTGCGGGAATCGCGACCGTTACGAACGGAACCCTGACCTTTCTTATGTGCCATAACTAGTAAAAATGTTTGGTGTTAGTGGTTAATAATCAGGCGTTGATGGCGGTGATCTCTACCTTGGTGAGAGCGGCGCGGAAGCCCTTCTTCTTGTGGAAACCCTTGCGGCGCTTGAATTTGAAGGCGATGCCCTTGGCACCACGTGCCTCTGCGTCCAGCACCTTGGCTGTTACGGTAGCGCCCTCGATGGTGGGGGTGCCAACCTTGGTTGCGTCGCCATCCTCTACCAGGAGCACCTGGTCGAAGGTGGTCTCGCCGTCATTCTCCAGACCGGAGATGCGGTCAACGGTGAGCACGTCACCGACCGTCACACGGTACTGCTTGCTGCCGGAAGTGAAAACTGCGTATGCCATAATTTTCTGAATTTTATGATTGCACCCGCACGTGCGGGCTGGCACATTATATACAGTTGGCCGCGTTTGGCAAGTCTAAAATTAAAATTTTTTCAAAAAATTGCAAAAAATGCATAAAATTTTCAAAAATGGAGCGATTCAGGTGAGTTCGGAGGAGTCGATGGTGGCGCTTGGGCGCGAAATTGCGGCTACTTTGAGCGGCGGCGAGGTGCTGGGGCTTGTGGGCGATTTGGGCGCGGGCAAGACCCACCTGGTGCGCGGTATTCTGGAGGGGCTGGGGGCCGGCAATCCAGCGGCGAGCCCTACGTTCTCCCTCGTGCACGAGCACAATGACGGGCGTGTGCCGGCGGCGCATTTTGATTTTTACCGCATGAAGAGTGCCGACGAGGCGCTGGGTATGGGGTGGGATGAGTACCTGGCCGGCGGCAGTGTGCTGCTGGTGGAGTGGGCGGACCGCTTTGACGGTGCGCTGATGCCCGAGGATACGCAGTGGCTGGTGCTGCAGCATGTAAGCGCGACGGAGCGCAGCGTGAGGCTGTGCTGATGATTTACTCCTCATCAACTCGCCGCTTGCGGCGAGTTCTTCACTATGGCCGCAACGGCCATTCTTCACAACGGCAAAGCCGTTCTTCACTACAGGCGTCAGCCTGTTCTTCACCATGAGGCGAAGCCGAACTTAATCCTTGACTTGTCTATCGTAACTTGTAACTCGTCTATCCACTTGGTTTGGTATGTTGAAATAGATGGCGTTGGGTTCGCTGGGGCGGATGGAGCCGGGGATGGTGGTGCCGCGCCCGAGGGTGGCTTGTATTGAGCCGATGTTTTGCAGCTGCACGCCCGGGGCGAATTGTACGCGCAGGGGCCCCGGAGCCGGTTTGATGGCGGAGAGGTCGAGTATGAGCTGTGGGGCGGTGAGCGTCAGTTTGCCCTGTAGGGAGGTGCAGGTGTAGGTGGGCACACCCTTTGCCGAGGGCTGTTGGGTGGGGGCAGAGCCGAGGAAAATGACGCTGCCGAGCAGGCGCAGGGTGGCACCATTGGCCGATAGGGTGCTGTCGGGGCGGATGGAGGTATTCACCAGTGTGAGGGTGCTGCCGCTTGCCGGGTGCAGGGCAAGATGGCGTAGGCGTGAACTGATGGGGCCGTAATCGCCGATGGTGACTTCGGTGGGGGAGGTTGGCTTGATATCGGCGAAGAGCAGCTCTGCCTTTTGGGTGTTGCTGCGTAGGGTGAGCAGTTCGCGCCCGCTGTGCTGTAGCGAGAGCGTGGCTCCCGGTGCTATGAAGATATGCGATGACGTTACGGCGTTGCTTAAAATGAGCCGCCCGCTGCGGATGTCTATGCTCAATGCCTCCAGCTCGTCGCTCAGGTGGAATGCCGCTTTTTCGGAGGCTCTCTCGACCACCAGGTTGCCCGGGCCGCTTATGTGGCCGGAGTAGTGGGTGGTGGTGGAGGTATCGGCTGAGCTTACGAGCCTGAGCGTGACGCCCTCCGCTAGTTCGATATCGCCCTCGTGCATGGTGTAGGTGCCGCCGGGCTGCACGCTGACATGGCCTGTGTGGCGTACGGCTGCTGCGGCGGGCAGGGTGCAGAGAGTGAGCAGGAGGAGGGTGCAGAGGGCGGCTTTCATGAGGTTGGTGGGGTGGTGTGCTCCAGGTAAAAACGCTTTTGTCGGCGAATGGCGGTGAAACCGCCGGGCAGGCTGCGGCGGGCTGTGGGGGCATCTGCCGGCAGCATGGCATCCAGCGCCAGTACCATGGCCTCGTCCACCTCAGGCACCTCGTGCTGCAGCAGGTAGCGGCGCAGAATGGCCTTGCGCAGGGGCCTGGGCTGTGCCAGTACAAAGGGCAGGTACAGGCGCCCCTGCGGGTCCTCGGTCGGCAGGGCAGTCAGGGCGGCATCCAGCGCCAGCAGGGTTTCGCTCTGCAGGCGTGCGCTGCGGTTGAGAATGGGCACGACATCCCGCCCCATGGCCCGATTGAGGGCCGGTATTACCTCCAGCCGCAGGCGGTTGCGGGTTACATCGGCCACGGCGTTGGTGGAGTCATCTCGCCAGCTCAGGCCGCGGGCAGTGAGCCACTCCGTCAGCTGAGCGCGGGTGCAACCCAGCAGGGGGCGCAGCCAGGTGCAGCCCTCGGCGTGGGAGATGGGCTCCATGCCACGGGGGCCGGCCGCCCCACGCGCCAGACGGAACAGCACGGTCTCCGCCTGGTCATCGGCATGGTGCGCCAGAGCAATGGCGGCGCCGTAGCGCGTGGCGGCCGCTCTGAGGATAGCGCGGCGGGCCAGGCGGGCGGCGGTTTCCAGCGATTGGCCGTTTTCTGCAGCCAGAGCGGGGGCATCGATACGGTGCTCCTCGTAGGGTACGCCCCGTTGGGCGCAGAGCTCGCGGCAGAAGTCGGCATCCCCATCGGCCTCCTCCCCGCGTATACCGTGGTGCACGTGCACGGCGTGCAGCTCGCAGCCCTCTTGCTGCAGCATGTGCAGCAGGGCCACGGAATCCCTGCCGCCACTCAGCCCGATGACGATGGGTTGCTGCAGGCAATCGGCAGGTACGGATAAGAGACTGGTTTCGGCAGGCACGGCAGAAGGGGGCTCTGAGTGATGAAAAACGATAGACAAGTTGCAGGCGGAACTTGTCTATCGTATCAGTTAAATCTGTTATCGTGGAGCTTTATTCGTCGTCCTCCTCCTCGTCGGAGTCATCGCCCTCGTCGGCGCTTTCTGCCTTCTTGGCGATGGTCGGGCCGATGCGGCGGAAGAGCTCCTCGGCGCGCACGGTTTCGGGGTCAACCTCGTAGGCTTTCACCATACCGCTGGCGTAGAGCACCACGAGGGTGTTCTGGTGGCGGGAGATGGCGGGCATGACCTGCTTGGTGAAGCTCTTGAGGTCGGTCACGCTCTGCCCCTTCACGGGGTTACCGTCGGAGAGCCAGGGCAGGGTGTCGAGATTCTGCTTGGCGGTGGTGCGGATGCAGGAATTGGGGTTATCCTCGTCCTCGCTGCCATCGGTCCAGGAGACATAGGAGACAGTCTTGGGGTCGGCCATGAAGAAGTCGTCCTTCACATCGGGCTGGTGGCCGGGGCAGTGGAAGATGGGGGAGACCTTCATCTTGCCGTTCTTACCCTGGGGCAGCACGGTGCCATCCATTTCAGGGGCGATGGACATCCACCAACCTTCGCTCTCGTTGTAATCGGTATCTTCATCATCATCCATACCGCTGGTGGGCAGCAGGTGGCTGTGGCTCATGTCGCGGGAGTATTTCTCGCCCAGCATACCCAGCTGGTTCAGGTTGCTGCGGCACTTGGTCACATCTGCCGCATTCATCTGCGAGATAATGAACGGAGCGGAGATGCCGGCCAGAGCACCCAGAATGGCAATCACCACAATCAGCTCAATGAGCGTAAAGCCTGTGGCGCGGTGTGTAAAACTGGTTTTCATAACATGCTTAATCTACCACAAGGCACCTGCCGACGCAAGCGAAAAATACGGAGTACGAAGGGCGATGCGGGATTTTACAAATAAAGCCCGCTTTTTACGGCGGGCTTTCGGGGGGAACTGTCGGGGAAAATCAGGCGTTGCGCAGGGCGTCCACGCAGATGGCTGACCAGGTTTCCAGGCGGTCGTAGAGGGGGCCAGCGAGCTCATCGAGGGTGCAGAACCGCATGTCGGTAAGCTTCTTTTCCAGCGGGGCCACCTCATCGCTGTCGAGCTCGAAACGGTGCACAATACCCAGGTGCACGGAGCCCACCTCGTTGGTGTCGTCGTTAATGACGGCGTAGAGCTGCTGGGTGGCATTGCCGGAGAAGGAGATTTCCTCGCGGATTTCGCGCTCCACGCCGGCGAGATAGGTCGAGAGGTTCTCGGCCAGCCCGTCAATGGGGTTGATGTGGCCACCGATGCCGAGCGACATTTTATCGTGCAGGCGGGTCTCGCCGCCCTTCTTGGTACGGGCATAGGCCAGCACCTTGCCCTGATAGCAGAAGATGGCGTAGGCGATAATCTGCTTGAACTGCGGGCTGTCCTCGGCCAGGTCGCGGTCCATGTAGTGAGCCACGCCGGGTTTCAGGAAGGCGGCGAGATAATCCTGCGGGTTGAGCCGCACACCATTGAATGCCCCCACGGCTTCGAATGCAGCGCGGGGTACTACCAGTACCTGTTCTCCGTTATAGCGTGACATGGGCAAGAGTGTACGCGCTGACTGCCTGTAAGTCAAGCGCAAAAATCCCCCGCCTGCATTGCCACAGGCGGGGGATGGTGAAGTTCGGTGAGCTTGCTGCTTACTTCAGGGCGTCGAAGGCACCCTTGAAGAAGTAGTAACCCCAGCCCCAATCGGGGTCACCGGACCAATCGGGGTCGTAGTGGTGACGGGGCTTCAGGAATCGCTCGGGGTGGGGCATGAGGCCCATGGCACGACCGGTGGGGTCCTGCAGGCCTGCAATGCGCAGCTCGGAGCCGTTGTGGTTGTCGGCATACTGCAGGGCTACGCAGCCGTTGTCGAGGTACTTCTGAGCGTCACCGGGCTCACAGACCAGACGGCCTTCTGCGTGAGCGGAGGGCAGCTCGAAGTTCTCGGGCAGGTAGGTGGTGAAGGGGCAGTTCGGGGCCACCTTCACAAGTTTGTCCCACATGCACTCGAAGCGCTCGCTCTTGTTCCAGATGAGGGAAGCCTTGGGCAGGATACCCAGCTTGGTGAGAATCTGGAACCCGTTGCAGATACCGAAGAGGAAGCCGCCGTTGGCGTGGTGCTTGTGCAGGGCGTCACCCAGGAATCGCTCGGTCTCAAGCTGGGCCAGACGACCGCTCATCACGTAGTCGCCGTAGGAGAAACCGCCCGAGAAGACAACGAGCTGGGCCTTGGCCACGTGCTGAGGTGTGGCAGTGGCAATGGGCTGCACCTGAGTGGTGAAACCGGCGGCACGCAGGGCGCGCTCGGTCTCCACATCGCAGTTGGTTCCCGGGTATTTCAGTAATAATGCGTGAGGCATAATAAAAATTACGAGTTAAGAGTTACGAATTACGATTTATTAATAGAACGGGGTAAGACCATTCTTCCAGATGCTCTTGAGCTCAGCAATCTCGGCCTGCAGCACGGTGCTGCCCTTGGCGGTGATGGTGAGCTTGCCGTCTGTTGTGGCGGAACCGATGCGGGCGCAGGGAGTACCGGCCATGGCGGCGGCGAAATCATCTGCCATATCCTCATCTACCTCAACCAGGAATCGACCGGTGCTCTCAGCGAAGCAGGGCACGGCGTTGTTCTGCCAGCCACCCACGGTGGGCAGCTTGTCGAGGTCAATGCTGATACCGCCCTTGCAGGAGAAGGCCATCTCGGCGGCGGCTACTGCCAGACCACCCTCGGAGAGGTCGTGGGCGGAGAGCACCAGCCCCTGAGTGAGGGCGCGGCTGTAGTACTGCTTGTAAATCTCGAAGTTGGCGGCGCAGTCGGTCTGAGGAACCTTGCAGTCCTTCACACCCTTAATGCGGGCGTAGACGGAAGCACCCATCTCGTCCTCGGTGTTACCCACCATGAAGATGGCGCTGTTGTTGCGGCGCAGACTGGCACCACGCACATGGTCGGGGTCCTCCACCACACCGAAACCGGAGCACAGGAAGGTGACGGGAATGTTCACCGGGCCGTCCTCGGTCTCGAAGTAGTTGTAGAAGCTGTCCTTACCGGATACGTAGGGAGCACCGTATGCCAGAGCGGCGGTGCGGATGCCCTTGGCGCACTCCACGATGCGACCCAGCTCGCTGGGGCACTCGGGGTTGCCCATGCAGAAGTTGTCGAGCAGGGCAATCTTGTCGGGGTTGGTACCGGCCAGTACCAGCTGACGCACCGTTTCGTCCACCGTGCCGGTACCCATGGCGTAGGGGTCGGTCTTGCCCCACTCGGGCAGAATGGCCAGAGCCAGGGACATGAGCTTGTCGGAGCCGTCGATATCGATGACCGAGGCATCCTGCGGGGCATCGGCAGTAGCGCCGGCCAGAGGCTTGAGCACCGTGTTGCCCTGCACCTCGTGGTCGTACTCACGAATGATGGGCTCGCGGGAAACGATGGCAAAGTCGCCGAATACCTGCTTGAGGTTGGCGGTCAGGTCGCTGTCATCGAGCGTTACGCCCTGCAGTGCGGGGCAGGGGGTGAAGGTGGAGGTGAGGTACTTGGTGGGGGCATCGTGCAGCTTGGAGTTGTCCATTTCCACCACGAGCTCGCCGTTGTGCCACACACGCAGCACACCGCTGTCGTTGGACTCACCCAGCACGGTCATCTCGGTCTGGAAGGTGTCTGCCAGGCTCTGCAGCTCAGCCAGGTTCTCGGGCTTGACGGCCAGTACCATACGTTCCTGAGACTCAGAGAGGAAAATCTGCCAGGAGAGCATGCCTGTCTCCTTGAGCGGGGCGCGCTCCAGGTACAGGTTGCCACCCGTCTCGGAGAGCATTTCACCGGCGGCAGAGGAGAAACCGCCTGCACCGCAGTCGGTCACGAACTCGATGAGGCCACGCTCGCGAGCCTCGAGGATGACGTCGAGGGTCTTCTTCTCTTCGATGGGGTTACCAATCTGCACAGCCTGCTGGTCCTCGGTGGCGGATTCCTCGCCCATGGCGGCGGAGGAGAAGGTGGCGCCGTGCAGGCCGTCCTTACCGGTACGACCGCCGATAACAACCACGGCCAGACCGGGCTTCATTTCCTTGGCGATGTCCTGCTGGGGGATAACACCTGCCGTACCGCAGAATACGAGCGGGTTGTAAATGTAGGTGGGGTCGAACTGAATGGCGCCGCTGGTGGTGGGAATACCCATGCGGTTACCGTAGTCGCGCACGCCGTGCACCACGCCGCGCATGATACCCAGGGGGTGAATGATGTTGTGGCCCTCAACCATGCTCTGCGGGGTATCGGGAGCGCCGAAGCAGAAGACGTCGAGGTTGGCGATGGGCTTGGCACCCTTGCCGGCACCCAGAATATCGCGAATCACGCCGCCGAGACCGGTGTTGGCACCGGCATAGGGCTCGATGGCGCTGGGGTGGTTGTGTGTCTCGGCCTTCAGGCAGACGGAGAGCTTGTCGTCCAGCTTAATGAAGCCGGCGTTGTCCACGAAGCAGCTGAGCACGAAACCGGGCTTCTGCGCCATAATCTCCTTGGAGGGGCGCTGAATGAAGGTCTTGTACATGCTGTTGATTTCCTCGGTCTCGCCATTCACCGTGTGCTGAATGGTGGCGGCGAAGATACGGTGTTTGCAGTGCTCAGACCAGGTCTGGGCAATCACCTCGAGCTCCACGTCGGTGGGTTCGCGGTCAATCTCGTTGAAAATCTGCTGCACCACCAGCATGTCTTCGGTGGAGAGGGAGAGCTTCATGTCCTGGCTCAGCTTGGTGAGCTCAGCCTCGCTCAGGTTGCGAACAGGTATGTGACGGTATGTTGCCATAATCTCTAATTCGTAAAATCGTATTTCGTCCTTCGTGCTCTTATTTCACGCTCCAGGTGTGAATGGCGGGGTTGCACACGTCGTTGCAGAATCGGGCAGCGAGGGCCTCGCGGTCGCCGTTACCGAAGATGTAGATTTTCTGCGTGATGGTGAGCGCGGAGATGGTGAAGGGCAGCCCCTTGCGACCGGCATAGTTGGTCAGAATTGCCTCCTTCTCCAAATCGAGAGCACCCTTCTTGATGCCGTAGGAAATGCAGAAGAGTTCGCCCTCCAGTGCGGGGGCTCCGCCTTCCTCCACCTTCTGGGAAATCGGGTCTACCAGTACGCGGCGCATGTAGTCGGCGGCAGCCTCGGTATCACCCTCGCACTCTACGGTGTACAGACGGGTGTGATTGTAGGTCAGTTTGTCGCTGATGGGGGTGTAGAGCAGCTTGTTGGCGTCCGTTGCGGACTGAAAGCGGCTGAATACCTCAAATGTAAGTGTTGCCATAAAGTTGAAAAGGGCCACCGCACTGCGATGTACGGTGGCCGTAAAGGGTTATTCTGATTACTTCTGCAGGCGCTCCAGCACGTCGGCGTAGGCCTCCATGAAACCGCCCAGACCCTGACGGAAGCGGTCTTTGTCCATCTTCTTGCCGGTGGCTACGTCCCACAGACGGCAGGTGTCGGGGGAAATCTCGTCGGCCAGCACGATGCGGCTCGGATCCTCGGCCAGACGGCCCAGCTCAATCTTGAAGTCGATGAGGCGCAGGTTGGCCTTCAGGAAGAACTCGCAGAGTGTGTCGTTCACCATCAGGGCCATCTTCTTAATGTTGGCGCATTCCTCCTCGGTAGCGGCGCCCATCTCGCGGGCGTAATCATCGTTGATGAAGGGGTCACCCAGAGCGTCATCCTTGTAGGAGAACTCAACGATGGGCTTCTGGAATGCGGTACCCTCGGCCACACCCATGCGCTTGGAGAAACTGCCGGCGGCCACGTTGCGCACGATAACCTCAAGCGGAATGATGGATACCTTCTTTACCAGCAGGTTGATGTCGTCTACGTCATCTACCAGGTGGGTTGCTACGCCCTTGGCCTCGAGCATGCGGTAGATAATGAGCGTAATGGCCTTGTTGAAGCGGCCCTTGTTCTCGAAGTCTTCTTTCTTGACGCCGTTGAATGCAGTGGCGGAGTCCTTGTACTCCATGCGCAGAACATTGGGATCATCTGTCGTGAACAGCCTCTTGGCTTTGCCTTCGTAAATCGGTTCCATGATGTTGTCTGTGAGGGTTAGTGATTACACCTCGACCCGAATATACCCGAACGGCCACTATTGTCAAGCCTTAAATCCGGTTTCGGATTCGGTTTTTAATATTTTTCGGATTTTAAGTTTTTACCGGCCGGGATTTTCGCGCCAGCTGCGGTAGATGACGGGGGAGATTTCGCTGGGGCGGATTTCAGCCCGCTCGCTCCAGAAGGTGGCGGTGTGGAGTACGGGAATGCCGCAGTCAGCCAGGTGGGCATCGATAGCGGCTTTGTGTGCCCGCACGCCATCGCGGGTGGCGGCGTGGGTTACGCCCATAATCTGAGCACCGCCGAAGGGGGCGCCGCCGCTGCGCCAATAGCAGTGGGTCATGCAGATGTGGCGGCCGCACTCAGCGCCGGCGCGTTCCTCCATACCGGCGGGCACGGTCCAGTGAAAGAGCCCGGCGGCTCCGGTGCCGCTGTGGTGGCCCTTGTTGCGGGTGTGGTCAAGAAAGGTGGCAAAGCGGCCGATAACGCCGCGCTCATCGAGTGCGGTGGCGATGGTGCAGAATTGCTCGTGGCTTATACCAAGCGCCTGAGCACGCGCCAGCCAGGGGCTGCGGGTGAGTTCCCGTGGCTGCAGGCTCTCCTTGAGGGCGAGCAGAACTTGCCACTCTGTTTCGCTGAGCACGGGGCGGGCGGGGCGCTGCATGGCGGGAGGTTCGGGTAATTTGTCACCCGGTTTTAAGCCGGCGCGGCGTACGTGCCCCACGCCGAGGGCGAACATGCCCACGACCGGCAGCGGGGCGAATGCTGTGGCACCGATGTGCGGAGCGAGCAGGCGGCAGTGCTCCTCGACCGTGGCGTACCCGGTGGGTACTTTCAGGGTGGTCCACAGGCGGTAATCGGCGCCGGGGGCACCGGGGGTATCGCAGCTGCGCAGCACGACATGCCCGGTGAAGGGGTCGTTGTCGCGCAGCCATTCATAGGCCTGTTCTTCTTTGTCTGCCGGTACCTGCCAGGCTATGAGGGCGCCGTCTGCCAGTGAGGTGGAGAGCAGGGTCTGCCGCACGCGGCGGATGGCACCACCTGCCAACAGGGCGCGCAGTCGCTCCAGTACAGTATCGGCCGGTATACCGCAGCGGGCCGCAATCTCGTCAAACGGGTGCGCATGAAAACCGGTCAGTCGGTCTTCTGCCACGGCAAGAATCTGTAAATCGAGGCTCGTGAGTTCCATGTGGCCGTGTGTGGGTAAGCGTCAGCGTCTGCGGCGCTTGGGTGCAGCCGGGCGCGGTTTGCGCAGCGGTTTGGCCCCCTCATCGAGCAGGGCGGTGTAGGCGTAGGTGAACCCGTCGAGCTTGCGGCGCTCAATCTTGTGGGAAATGAAGGCCTCTACACTCTTGGCAAAGTCGATTTCATCTGCCGTGAGCAGGGTGAAGGCGTCCCCCTGAGCCTCGGCACGCCCGGTACGACCGATGCGGTGCACGTAGTCCTCGGGGTTCTCGGGCACGCGATAATTGATAACGTGGGTCACGCCGCTGACATCGATACCGCGGGCGGCTACATCGGTTGCCACGAGAATGCGGTACTTGTCCTCCTTGAACCCGCGCAGGGCGGCCATGCGCTCCTTCTGGGGGATGTCGGAGTGCATGACGGTGACCTCCTTGCCCCAGCCGGCATTGCTGAGCAGGTTAGCCACGGTGTCGGCCTCCTTGCGGGTACGGGTGAAGACCATGAGGTTGGTGAAGTCGGTTGCTTTCACCAGGGCAAGCAGCAGTTCATCGCGCTGGTCGAGGCCTACTGGATAGAAGGCGTGGGAGATAGTCTCTGCCACTTCTCTACGGGCAATGGCGATTTCCACCGGGTCGGTCAGGCACCACTTGGCAAAGCCCTGCAGGATTTGCGGCATGGTGGCCGAGAAGAAGAGAGTCTGGCGGCCTTCCCAGGGGCAAAGGTTTACAATCTTGCGCACGATGGGCAGGAACCCCATGTCGGTCATGCGGTCCACCTCATCGAGCACCAAGTGCTTAACAGTCTTGAACTTCATGTTGCCGCGGTAGAAATGGTCGACCAGACGGCCGGGGGTGGCCACGATGACTTCGGCACCGGCCTTCAGTTCATCCGTCTGTTTGCCGTAGCCAATGCCGCCGTAGAGCAGGGCTACCTTGATATTGGTGTGCTTGGCGTATGTGCGGAAAGACTCGGCCAGCTGGTCTGCCAGCTCGCGGGTGGGTTCCAGCACCAGAACCTGCGGCAGGCCGTTGGCCTCAATCTTTGTCAGCAGGGGCAGGGCAAAGGCAGCGGATTTGCCTGTGCCGGTCTGGGAGGCGCCGATAACGTCCTTCCCCTCGAGTACGATAGGGATAGCCTGTTCCTGAATAGGGGTGGGAGCCTCGTAGCCGCAGTCCTTCACGGCTTCCAGAATGGGGGCGGAGAGCCCCAGTTCGTCGAATGTCATCTTTGCTTTCTTCTTGTTACTTGTTTTGAAAATATCAGTTCCCCGAGCCGTAGTTTACAGGTAGGGGTTGTTGAGGATTTCCTCTTCGATAGAGGTGGCGGGTCCGTGGCCGCTGTGCACGGTGGTGGTGTGGGGCAGGCTGAGCAGTTTTTCGCGGATGCCACGAATGAGGGATGCCATGCTGCCGCCGGGGAAATCGGTGCGCCCCACAGCCCCGGCAAAAAGGATATCGCCGCAGAACAGCTGCTCGGTGCCCTCGAGCTCGTATGCCACGCCGTCCGGCGAGTGGCCGGGTATGTGGTACACCTTCCACTGACGGCCGCCGCAGGTCAGGTGGCCGCAGGTCGGGCCGTATGCATCATCCACCCGGAAAGGCTCCACGTCCAAACCGCCTCCCCAACTGCGGGCAGCCAGTTCCTCGAGGGTGAGGTCGCGGCTGTAGGGCATGCAGGCGTGAACCCGGCAGCCGGTGGCTGCTACAAGTGCCGCGACTCCCTGTACGTGGTCAAAATGCTGGTGGGTGATGAGCAGATCGCTGACCGTGGCACCTTCGGGCAGTTTGTTGGCTACCCAGCGGTCAAAGCCCAGAGGGGCATCAATGGCTACATAGTTGTCGCCACACTTCACCAGATAGCCGTTGCATGCGCAGGGACCGCCTGTGTATACCTGAATATCAGCGCTCATGGCGGCTATTATACAC
>JAFURE010000105.1 GCA_017471985.1 Akkermansia sp.
ACCTGTGGTAGGGATCAAAAAAGAAATATGAACACCGCAGACTTGCGGGGTGACGGAGGAGTTTTGCTTAGAAATGCACGGATCTTGAACCAAAAGAGCAGGAGCCGGTCATAAATAACCTCATGCGGTTATAACACGCTTTTCCGTCGCCCCGCAATTCTGCGGGGCTTTGATTATTTTTTCTCTTTACCCAGAGCTGCGCGAGCTTCCGCTCGCTTGCACTGGGCTAATGCTCTGTCGCCCGCACAAGTGCGGGCTTTTGAATTCCGCTCACCTTCGGTTCGCCATACACCCCTACAAATTGCTATTTATCGAATTTTCAGAGGTTCGCAGATTGTAAATATCTCATGGTGCCATGAGCGCCTCGCGGTTCACGAAAAATACAGCGCCGAGCACGCAGAGGAAAGCCCACAGGTAATCCCACTTCCAGTGCTCACCCATGAAGAAAATCATGAAGGGCACAAAAACCGACAGTGTGATGACCTCCTGCATAATCTTGAGCTGAGCCAGGCTCAGCCCCGCCGAGCGCCCGATGTGATTGCCGGGCACCAGAAAGCAGTACTCGAAGAAAGCCACACCCCAGCTCAGCAGAATGAGTTTCCACCAACTGCCGTGGTCAACCTCCTCGCCCGGTTTACGTAACTGACCATACCAGGCATAGGTCATTACAATATTACTGATAACCAGCAGAACGACTGAAAGAACAATCCTCATGGCCTCACATCAGTGTGTGACGAAGAAGGAACCGAACCCGCCGGATTGCCCCGGCACATGCACCAGCACCACTCCCTGCAGGGCATCCATACCCAACATGGAGCGCTCAGAGTTTGAGCAAATGATGGGGGTAACAGTGGCGGAATTCACACCGGGCACCAGCTCCAGCTGAGCCGCAGCACCTGTTGTCACCTTGCGCGAGGTAGCGGTGTCGACATTCCCCAGACGGGCGTTCACCTTCTTGCCCTTACCCTTTTTCCAATCCCCGGCATACACGCGGGTTATGCTACTGCCGGTATCGAGCAACAGCTCCATGGATTTGCCGGCACAACTCACGCGCACCATCAGGCGACCATTGTCATCCCGCGTGCCATAGAGCGGCAGCAGCAGCTCGCCGGCAGGCACCCCCCAGTAGCACTTACCGCTCCTCAGGTCAAAGGTAAACGGCATAGACCCCAGCACATCCATGCCCAATATGCCGTCAACCGGCTCGGCCATCATACTGCGGATTGACGCCAGACTTACCACCATGATCGGGTGCTGCGGCGCATGCTTGTCACCCACCTGCAGCTCAGCCAGCAGAATCTCCGGGCGCTGGGCGGAATTGCCTCTGAACGTCATCTTGCTCGTATCGAGCCACTGAGCATTCGGCAGAGCAGCGGCGCTCTCCTTGTGCAGCACGGTGTGCGTGGCGCCGGTATCGAGCATCATGCGCATGGGCTTACCATTTATCAGGCAAGTCACCAGCACCTGACCGCAGCGAGAATCACGGTTCATCGTCTGCAAATCAACACTATCAGCTTGTACCGACACTGCCGGTTCCGTCTGACCGACTGCCGTGCAGGTGCCAAACAGCACCCATCCTGCCATATAAAGTAGCCTCTTCATGCCGCACATTCTACCTGTTCTTTGCCACAGCGTCAACGCATTTCAGTCAAAATCCGTTCATTAACATGACATATCATTCTTTTGGCTTGCCTTTTCCTTTAAGAAAGCTAAAATATGCTCGTATGATGAAACGCACCATTCTTGCCCTTTGCACCACCCTGCCGACCCTGGCCACCGAGCTGCCGCCGGCCATTCCTGACGGCCCCGTTACATACGACGCTATCAGCTATCAGGCTCCTGCCCCGGCCTACGACAGTTTCATGCCCCCCGCGGCATACACCGACACCATCGCCCCGGCCACTCCCTCCGTCACCTCGGGCGACAACGGCTATGTTAAGCTCAATGTCTACAGCAGCGACTACACGGTGCGCGGCATGGGCTTTACCAATGACCTGACCAACTACGGCTACAGCTCCATTTCCGGCAGTGCCAAGCTCCCCTTCCGCAACCTTTTCGGTGCCGGGATTTACCAGCGCGTGAGCGGTTCCTACGGCATCATCTGGGGCGCCGGTGAATACTTGGGCGATGCCAACGTGGCCGATGTAGGCTACTCCCTCGGCAAAGAAATTTTCCCCAACCTGACCGCTGAAATCGGCTACTCCCTGCGCTACGGCGGTTTCGAGGGCTTTATGGCCAAGTACTACGACGATGCCGCTCACCGTATGTCGCAGGACCTCCACTTCACGCTCCGCTTCAACGACGGCCAGCGCGGTTTCTTCGGCAGCATGACCTGGGGCTGGGCCTTCAAGGGCCTCAACGGTGTGTACGGCGACATTGAGCTCGGCTACCGTTTCACCAATGTCATCAACGCCCCGAGACTGGGTGCCGACCTCGAGCTTTCCGTCGGCGTGGCTCCCTCCTTCGACTACTGGGCACACGGTGCTGACGGGGTAGATGCCTACCGCATTCGCGCCGCCCTGCCCCTCTTCACCCACAGCGGCACCATGGGGCGTGACGCCCGCCTGCAGCTCACCCCCTGGGCTCAGGTGTCCTGGTCCGGCCAGAACGCCGGCAAGATTGACCGCTTTACCGGTTCCGGCCCCATCGACCACAGTCTCATCACCGTTGGTGTGGACCTCGGCTGGAAGTTCTGATTTTGCCATTTCTGCGTAATTTCTGAAAAAAAAGCTTGCCAACGGGCATTTTATACAGTAAAATGCCCGCACCTCGCCGGATTAGCTCAGTGGTAGAGCACCCGATTTGTAATCGGACGGTCGTCAGTTCGACCCTGACATCCGGCTCTGGAAATAAAAGCCGCTTAAAGCCTATAAATCAAAGCTTTAAGCGGCTTTTTCGTATCTAAAAACTTAAAGCTTTACAATTCACGAATAAGCAATATAATACGCATAAGACAGCTGCAAACTGGGAAAAACCGGGAAAATGAAAACGGCAAAATTCCAAGTAAAAAAGACGACGAAGCAAGGGATAGTCGGGTCAACACCAAAATGTGTGGAAACGCTGTTATTTGAGTCATCGGCCATGTGAGCACTCTACTAATACCCTTAATTTGTAGTTTTCGAAGTTTCTGTAGCCGTATCCCCGGCGCTGAATTCCTTTTATCTTACGATGGAAGCCCTCGGTAATTCCATTATTTTTTGAGAAGCGCCACATACGGATAATGGGTTCGAACCATTTACTTAAAGTTTCGGCCAAAGTATGAAAATGATGGGTCGCCTCTGTACGCATTAACTCCATGTAATGCTTCAATTCACGAATGAGCAAGAGACATTGCTTCCTTGTTTTCTTTTTGTTGTTAAGCAACTTACACAGTCTCTCCTTAAAATCGTAGGCAGACGCAATAATGGGATTTTCTGCCAGGAATGCCTGTAGCATGGGTTTAGTCTCATCTTTGAGGTTGGCTGCATGTGTGCGAAGGGCGCCGGTTATGGGGCGCTTCCATTTGATGTTGGGTTGCATATCTCGACAGAAGTCCATAAAGGTGCTCAATACCAATTTAATCACATGAAAGCGGTCTGCAACTATCTTGGCATTGGGGAAACAACGTTGTACCAGGCTGCGATAGGGTGAGCTCAAATCCATACACACAACCTTTACATTCAACCGTCCGGAGTAGCTGCGTATGCGTGCTCCTATCTCTGCTTCGCTTTTACCATCAATGATATCGTACACTCTATGATTCTTCAGATCGACGATAGTCGTAGCAAAATGTCGTTTGCGAATCTTGTGTTCATCTATGCCGATGACCATAGGTGCCGGATAACCGATCTGCTCCTTAACCTTGGCATCGTACCTTTCGTGAATAATACGCTCTACCGTACTCTCTGACACATGGAACTCGGCTGCTATGTTTTTGTTGCATACGCCTTGCCTATAGCGTTTGGATATAAGTTTTCTCAGCTCTATACTGCTGCGATGCCACGGCTTGAGCCCTTCAATGGTCTCACGGAATACTCGACCACAGTGTGGGCATTTATAGCGTTTAGCCTTAATGATAAGCTGCCGCTGCTCCCCACCTTTGAGCAA
>JAFURE010000106.1 GCA_017471985.1 Akkermansia sp.
GAAACGGCGCGTAATGAAATTGTCGCGTTATTTATGCCAACCTGCCTCTCATCTGCCGCCCTCGTTCCTCGGGCTCATCTATTTTATATACTCCTACCCGGGGCTTCGCCGCTATGCGGCTCAGCCGCCGGGCTATTGAGCTATCGCCCGCTGTCGCGGGCTCTGGTTTAGGCTCCCGTCTTCGGCTTCGCCTACGCCGAGGCAGGCGCCTGTGGCTCGCTTTGGAATAAAAGCTTTTTAACGGCCTACGGCCGAGTGAAAAGCGGGCTAAAGCCCGCGGTGAAGAACCGGCTGCGCACAGTGGTGAAGAATGCGCTGCGCGCATGGTGAAGACCAAGGCTGACGCCTTGGTGATAGGCGGACAAGCTCCAATTTACCGAACTTCCTGCGAGCCGAAGGCAAGAGGAATTTGATAACTTCCGAAATCCATAACTCAAAATTCAACCTGCTCACACTTCTTCCACGTCGGTGGCCTGATTAAGCGGCAGGGCCTTCATGATATCCGTGGTGAAGTCCGGGCAGGAGAAGATGCTGTTGTGGTCGGCCGGGTAGATTTTCACAGCAGGCGGGGTGGTGAAGGATTGTATGAGCTTGTCGGTGCTTTCGGAAGGCACGATATCATCCGTCTGCGCGCGCATGACGGTGACGGGGCATTTGACCATGGGGGCGTATTCGGTGGAGTTCCAGTCATCCATGGGCAGGATGCGGGGAAGGAAGGGCACCTGATTGCAGGCGACCTCGGTCATGCTGTCGAAGGGGCAGATAAGTACGAGGGCCGATGCACTCTTGGTGGCTGCCACCTGCACGGCTACACCCGAACCCAGGCTGTAGCCCACAAGAGCCAGCGGGCCGGGAGTTCCCATTTTGGCGCGAGCGTAGGTGATACAGCAGTTGGCATCGGACACGATTTGGGACTCACTCGGTTCGCCCTCGCTGCCACCGTAACCGCGGTAGTTCATGAGCAGGTAGGAGCGCGTGGGGTCAGCGGCTGCAATGTTGGCAAAACAGCCCACATTCATGGCATTACCACCATAGAAAACCACCAGCGGGGTACCGGCACCACGGTTGAAGAACCAACCGCGCAGCACGGTGCCGTCGTTGGCTCGTATGCTGGTGGCGTGCTCGCTGTGACCGTAGGTGAGGTCGGGCTTGTTCTTATCGGCACCGTTGTAAACGATGGAGTTGATGCAGGAGGGCAGGCAGCTCAGCGTGAGCAGAGCAACAGTGGCGGGTAGCAGATGACGGTGTTTCATGGTTTTCTATGCTATTGGTAAAGAATTATTAAGGAGATATTGTGTAAAATCGGAGATTAAATCGACGATTTTACACACTTTTTCGTAAATGTATGATAATCAGTTTACCGGAGTGGTGCTGACGGGTGGCATGGCTTGTTGCTGTCCACCGGCATCGGTCAGGGCTATGCAGACACCGGCGGGTAAGGGGAGCACGTTGGCGAGTATCGAGCCCGGTACATCTACCACTACGGCGGTGGCAACCCCGAGCGGGTAGGCCCAGAGGGCGTGGGCAGAGGTGCGTACTTTTCCTTTGTCCCAGGGGTAGTCAGTTTTCATGTAAGGGGTGGAGAACCTGGTGATTTTCCCCGGCAGGGAGCTTTGGACGTGCTGAGTATCGAGCCGCAGGGGGCGGTCGGTTTTCTTACCGTTCAGCAGTTGCCGGACGTCAGCGTAGCTATCCGGGTGGATAGGAATGTAGACGCCCTCCATCTTTTCTTCCACCATAGTCTCCCAGGGCTGTTCAATTCTTCCGAGGTCGACAAAGGGAATGAGGTTGACCGGCATGGGTGTGTCCATGTGGGTGTAATGCCTGTAGGTACAGCGGAGGCCTTTGACATACCATTGCCCATCTGCAAGGAACAGGTGCCAATTGTCGTTCTGGTAGCAGACGGGGTCTACCGTGCGCCCGAGGTTAAAGACGGGCAGGCTGTAGTTTGTGGTGCAGCTGCAGAGCAGCAGCGACAGGCAGAGTAGCAGGGAGTGTTTCATGAGAAAAATATATCAGCGCAGGTCGATGCCGGCTTTCTTTGCCGCACGCTCGACCTCGGGGGTGATGGTGAAGCTCGGGGTGCCGCGCATGACCATGGGGGCGGGTGGGGTGCCGGGGCGGCCAAGCAGTACACGGCATATCCAGTTGACCAGGCGCACGAAGCGCAGGCGTTTCATGTAGGCACCGGCGCGCTGTATGCACTTGATGGGGCCGGCCGGGTCGGCTACGGCAATGACCACACCCTCGCAGACCACGGCTGAGTTGCCGATACCGAGCTGCTCGAGCGCGGCAGCCAGGGCGGCGGCGTGCTCGGCGTCATCGGGTATATGGCCCGGGTCGGCCACGGTGGGGCCGTCGGTGGGCATGTCCATGGCATGCAGGGTAATGCCGTGTTTGTTGCAGAGCTCAATGACGTTCTGTCGCTGGAAAAGGATGGTGCGGTGAGCCTCGAACACAATATGGTTCACCCCGGCAGCCACGCAGTGCTGCACGGTGCGCAGACCGATGCAGGGGACATCGAAGCGCATGTCGTGCCCGGGCTTGGTCACCTTGCAGAGCGTAACGGGGGGAGCACCGGCGTTGCGTATGCACTCATTGGTGCCCTTGTAGGCCTCCACACAGGCGACATCGTTGCCGCGCATCATGAGGCTTTGTCCGATGTCCAGTCGGGCAATTTCGCGGGCGAGCTGCATGCCGTGGCGGGCCTGGGCCATCTGTTCGTCGGTGGGGGCGGGGCCGGCCAGGTGTCCGGGGGGCGGCAGCACTTCCTCCATGAAGGTGGTGGAGGGCAGCATGGTCATGCCGTAGCCTGCCACGTAGTCGCAGACGGCGGTAAAGATGGTGTGGGCGTTGCGGCGGTCGAGCTGCCCGAGCAGGCGGCGCGCCGTTGAGTCCGGCCACATGGTGTAGATGCAGGCGGGCTTAATCTGCCCTGTCATGACCACGTGGGTGACCCCATGCTCCTGAAAGAACTTGCGCGGGGCTTCCACCGCTCCCACTCGGAACGTGGCGAAGGCATCGCAGAGCTGCGCCAGGCTTTTATCCACCGCGCCGCGGAACCCGGCCACGACCACGCGCATGCCGGCTCGTTTGGCCCCCTCCACCATCAGGCGGGGGTATTCACCGGCACCGGCAAGGACGCCGAGCACATGTCTGGCGGGATCGGGGCGCTCCATGGTATTACAGCAGTTCCGGGTGTTCCAGATAGTAGGCTATCTTCTGCATCAGTCGGCCGATGTCGCCGCCGTCCACCACGCGGTGGTCAAAGGATGCCACGATGTTGGCCTTCTCCACGGGAATGAAGCACTCCACCTCGTCGCTCCATACCGGAGTTTTCACCACGGAGCCCACACCCAGAATCAGGCTTTCGCTCGGCAGCGGCATGGGACTGGCAAAGGTCAGCCCGAAACCGCCGAAGTTCGACACCGTGGCAATGCCGCCGCCTATGTAGGCCTGGTCGAGCTTGCGGTCACGTGCCTGAGTGACGACCTTGTTGTACTCATCGATAAGTTCATCGAGCGTGTACTCATCCACATTGCGCATGACGGGTACCATCACGCCGTCTGCCACCTGCACAGCCACACCCAGGTCAATGCGGCGCGGGGTGAGAATGCGCCCGCCCACCATGTAACCGGCGCACTCGGGAGCCTGCGCCAGAGCGATGGCCAGAGCACGCAGGAAATAGAGGGTGATGCCGGGTTTGCGGGGGTGATTGCGGCGGTGCAGAATGATGGGAGCCATGTAGATGGGGCGACCGGCACTGGCAATGGGGCGGCGCCAGGTGCGCTGCATGCTGCTGGCTACACTGCGGCGCATGGGGGATACAGGGCGTGAGGGCCAGCCGTCCACATAGTCGAGGAAGTTTTCGAAGTCATCGATGGTGATGCGCCCGCCGGCACCTGTGCCGGTCACATAGGCGAGGTCAGCCTCGGTGATATTGAGTTCATCCATGCGCGAGCGAATGCGCGGGGAAAGGTAGTGAGCTCCACGCACACCCAGGGGTACGGGCAGGCCGCGACCGCCATTGCTGATGGGGGAGCCGCTGCCTTCGCGGTACTCGCCCTCGGTGGCAAAGTGGGCACCATCGCTACCGACAGATGTGCTCATGACAGCGGCGGGGGCAGGGGGTAACTGGCCGTCCTCCAGTGTGTCGGCGCCGGAGCGCTCCACCTCCTCTGCCGTGGCTTCGATAATGCCCATGACGGCACCCACGGCCACGGTCTCGCCCTCGGCTACGGTGATACTCGTCACCGTGCCGGCGCAGGAGACCGTAACGCCCATGACGGCTTTGTTGGTCTCGACCTCGATTACCTCCTGGTCTGCCTGCACCTCATCGCCGGGCTGCACGAGCAGGCGCATGATGGTGGCTTCGGCTATGGATTCGCCCAACTGGGGCATGAGTATGGGAACTTGCGGCATGATTTTCGGGAAAATGGGGGTGAGAACTTATCAGAGTGACATGAGGTAACGGGCGGCCTCGACAATGTGCCCGCTGTGCGGACGGTGAGCCTTCCACAGGTCGGGGTGGTAGGGAATGGGCGTGTCCTTGGAGGTCACGCGCAGGGGCGGAGCATCGAGCAGGTGGTAGCCTTGCCCGGTCACTCGGGCGATGACCTCGGCAGCTACGCCTCCCCAGGGGAAATCCTCGCTCACCACCAGCAGGCGACCGGTGCGGGCGACCGAGGCCAGAATGGTGTCGGTATCGAGCGGTTTGACGCTGCGCAGGTCGACGACCTCCAGACTGTAGCCGGAGGTTGCGGCCAGTTCATCGGCGGCCTTCAGGGTTTCGGGCACCATGGCCGAGTAGGCCACAACAGTGGCGTGGCGCCCCGGGCGGGCAATGCGGGCGCGACCGATGGGCAACGGGTCTTTCTCCAGCCAGGTGTCGGCCTTCAGCCAGCGGTACAGGAACTTATGCTCCATGAATACCACGGGGTCGGGAATCTGCACGGCCTGCTTGAGCATGTAGTAGGCATCTGCCACGGTGGCGGGGCAGAGCACGTGGGCACCGGGGTAATGGGCGAAGAGCGCCTCGACCGACTGGCTGTGGTAGGGGCCGCCGCCGGGGGTGCCGCCGCAGGGCATGCGCAGGGTGACATTGACCGGTATGCCGGTGCGGTAGTAGTGGGCTGCGGCGTTGTTGCCCAGCTGGTTCTGAGCCAGGGTGCCGAAGTCGGCAAACTGCATTTCCACGATGGGTTTCATGCCTGCCAGTGCCGCACCGATAGCCACGCCCATGATGGCATCCTCGGCAATCGGGGCATTGAGCACGCGCCCGGGGAATTGCTCAGCCAGTCCCTTGGTGGCTTTGAAGGCTCCGCCGAACTTGCCCGCGATGTCCTCGCCGTACAGAAAGACCTTTTCGTCCTCTGCCAGCAGTTCGGCCATGGCCTGATGAATGGCGTCGATGTAGGTTACGCTCATGATGTTGAGAAAGGGGGTGCGGGGTTAATAGCGGGTGGGTTTCCAGGAGGTGGCACTCCAGTCCTCGGTGGCAGGATTGGGGGTGGGTTCTTTCTGGGCCTGAGCCACGGCTCTCTGCACTTCATCGGCACACTCGGCCTGAATGGCAGCTATTTCGTCTGCCGTGAGCCAGCCCTGTTCCTGAACCTGACGGCGGGCTACTGCCAGCGGGTCACGGTCGGCAAAGCGATCCTTGAGCTCCTGCGGTATGTAGGAGGCATCGTCATGTTCGCCATGGCCGCACATGCGCAGGGTCTTGGCCACAACCCACTGCGGGCCCTCACCGGCACGGGCGGCAGCGATGGCGCGCCCCATGACCTCGAGGGTCTGCAGAAAATCCGTGCCGTCGCACTCGTGGGTGGTCATACCGTAACCCACGCCGCGGTCACACAGGCTCTTGCAGGCGAACTCCTGGTGGTTGGGGGTGGAGTAGGCGTATTGGTTGTTGGTCACCACGATAACCGCCGGCAATTTTTCCACCGCAATGAGGTTGCAGCCCTCATGCGTGGCTCCTACGGAGGTGGTGCCGTCGCCTATGCAGACCACGCCGACAAAATCTTTCTCGCCCTGCATGCGCTTAGCCATCAGCATACCGGCTACCACCGGAATCATGGCGCCTAAGTGAGATATCGGGGCTAACGTGCCCTCGCGCGGGTTACCCCAGTGCACGTTGCCCTCGCGCCCGCGCATGAGCCCCAGCGCACTGCCGAAGTAGCTGCGTGCGCTCTCCAGCACGCTGTCGCCCCAGGCGCAGCGCCCGGCCTGCTCGCGGATGAACGGGGTATAGACATCGTGCCCTTTGCGCAGGTATACGCCCTCGCAGGCGGCTATCGCCTCGTGCCCGCGCCCGGTAAAGACGCCGCCGTATATCTTGCCGGCTTTGTACAGCGCCGAGAGCTTGGTATCGAACGCCCGCGCCATTTCCATAGCGCGGTAGGCTTTCAATGCGGTTTCTTTCCACTCATTTCCGTTCACGCTTACATTATAACCCGCTTCAGTGCTTGACGCAAGCTATAAGTTCCGAAAAATGTGTCTATACGCATTGGAACAATGAGAGGTTCTGACCTATTTTGACTGGTAAATCGGAGTTTGACGGGGAAAGACAAACGGGTGATTTGTGGTGGAAATCGATGGAATAAGGTAGAATTCCCGTCAGAGACGAGCTTTTGGCTTGACACGGGCTATTCTGGTTTTTATACTACCCGCGTATGGGTGCGTCGTTGCGTGCTTGCATTTTAACGAACCTCTCTGACCCGGCACTATGGGTTCATCCCCTGAAAAGGAGAACCCTCCACGGTAGGATAGGAAAACGCCCATAGCGAATCCCCCACATTATCAAACTTTTACAATGTCACGTTTTTTAAAGAAATTAGCCGGGTGGTTCTCGTATGACATCGGGATCGACCTCGGCACAGCCAACACGCTGGTCTACATCAAGGACCAAGGTATTGTGCTGCGAGAGCCCTCTGTCGTCGCCATGAGTGGTGATCGTGTGAGGGCCGTGGGTGAGGATGCGAAACGAATGGTAGGCCGCACGCCCGGCAGCGTGGTGGCCATTCGCCCGCTGAAGGACGGCGTGATTGCCGACCTGAACGTGGCGGAGGAAATGCTTAAGTATTTCATCCAGAAGGCATGTTCGCGCAGGAGCCTGCGCGGGCCGCGCATTCTCATTGCTCATCCCTCCGGCATTACGGAGGTTGAGCGCCGCGCCATTGAAGACAGCGCGGAGCACTCAGGCGCCATTGCCGTGCGCCTTATCGAGGAGCCGATGGCAGCTGCCATTGGCGTGGGTCTGCCCTATACCGAGCCCATCGGCAGCATGATTGTTGATATCGGCGGCGGTACGACTGAGGTAGCCATTATATCCCTTTCCGGCATCGTGTACAGCCAATCTGAGAAGTGCGGCGGCGATGCGTTGGACGACACCATCACCCGCCACATGCTCGCGGCCCACAACCTGTTGGTGGGTCCCCGTACGGCGGAGGACATCAAGATTCGTGTCGGTTCTGCCCACCCGCTGCAGCAGGAGCTGCAGATGGAGGTGAAGGGCAGGGACCGCGGCACGGGTCTGCCCAAGACGGTGACCGTGAGATCTGAAGAAATACGTGAGGCCCTGAAGGACAAGCTCGACGTTATCGTGAGCGCTGTGCGTCAGACACTGGATCACTGCCCGCCCGAGCTGGCAAGTGACCTGTATGACCGCGGTATCGTGGTAGCGGGTGGCGGTGCCCTTCTGCGTGGCCTGGCTGACCTGCTGCATGAGCAGACCAGCCTGCCTATCACCATAGCGGACGATCCTTTAAGTGCTGTAGCAGAAGGTACAGGCAAGTTCTTACAGGAAAACGACGACGTCTTCGAAGAAGAGTGATAGGGGCATACCCACGCTTGCCCCTGTGCATGCTCTGACTGCCGATAGCTCCGGTCGCGCTTTCCTGGTAAAACAGGGAGAGCCACCGGGGTTTCGCGCTTTTTACAGGGCTGCCAACCGGGTAAGTACAGGTATGCGGGCTATGTTATCATGACTTTTTTCATGTGTACAACCCCAAACTAACCTGAAACTTTGTCCATAATTTCCAAAATGATTCATTCCGTGAAACGCCTCTTCGGGTTTGGCCAGTGCAACCCGAAGGAGGGCACAACCATCGTCATCAACTCCGAAAAACTGGAACGCCGTGTCGCTTTGCTCGAAGACGGCGTGCTTGAGGAGTACAGCATTGAGCGTGAGGGCGAAGATAATATCGTGGGTGGTATCTTCAAGGGCAGGGTCAAGAACATTGAGCCCGGTCTGAAGGCCATGTTCGTTGACATCGGCTACGAGAAGAACGCCTTCCTGCACTTCTGGGACGCCCTGCCGCTCGCTCTGGACTCCTCGCTCGAGGAGATTCAGAAGGAGGGCCGCCCCCGCAAGCAGCAGAAGAAAATCACCAGCAAGGACATACCCGACATTTACCCCATCGGTTCCGAGATTATGGTGCAGGTGACCAAGGGCCCCATCAGTTCCAAGGGCCCCCGCGTGACCACCAATATCTCACTGGCAGGGCGCTATATCGTGCTCATGCCTTTCACCGACCAGTTCGGTATATCCCGCAAGATTGACGACCCCAAGGAGCGCCAGCGCCTGCGCCAGATTGTGCAGAAGCTCAACGTGCCCGAGGGTATGGGTATCATCATGCGTACAGTGGCTCAGGGGCAGCGCTTCCGTCACTTTGTGCGCGACCTCGCCATGCTGCTGCAGCAGTGGCACGAGGTGGAGGAGAAGTTTGCCTCCCGCCCGGCGCCGCTGTGTGTGTACCGTGAGCCCGACCTCATTGAGCGCACGGCCCGTGATTTCCTGACCGATAATGTCGACAACATCGTGTGCGATAATCTGGAGACGACCCAGCGCATGCAGGAGATTGCCGGCAAGATATCCCGCCGTGCCAAGCGCCACATTCAGCACTATCCCTGCCGTCAGCCCATCTTCGAGGAACTCGGCGTGGAGAAGCAGATTAACGAGGCTTTCCAGCGCCAGGTGCTGCTGCCCTGCGGCGGCTATCTGGTCATCGATGAGACCGAGGCTCTTATCGCTATCGATATCAATACCGGCCGCAACAAGGGCAACAAGGATCTCGACAAGACGATTCTCGAGACCAACCTCGAATCTGCCCGCGAGATTGCCCGCCAGCTGCGCCTGCGCAACATCGGCGGTCTGGTGGTGGTGGACTTCATCGATATGCGCCACCGCAAGGACCAGATGGCTGTGTACAAGGCCATGAAGGAGGCCCTTAAGCGAGACAAGGCCAAGACGCAGGTCATGCAGATTACGCCCATCGGCCTCATGGAGATGACCCGCCAGCGTATCAACGAGTCGCTGCTCGATTACGTGAACGACCATTGCCCCTACTGCCATGGCCGCGGCCGTATTAAGAGCGTGATGACCATGAGTGTGGAGATTCAGCGCCAGCTGAAAGCCACCATTCTGCGCTACCGCGAAACCGTGGGCGACATGATGGTGGTGGTGAACAGCGATGTGCTTTCGCGCTTTAAAAATGAGGATGCCAAGCTCCTGATGGAGCTCGAGCGCCAGTGCGCAGGCCGACTCATCTTCCGCAGCGACCCCTCCATTCATCGAGAGGCCTTCGCCATTCTCGACCCGGCCAATAACAATAAGACTCTTTATCAGGTCAACATGTAAGCCAATAGGGCAAAAGATTGTAAACACTTCGCGCCGTCTGACGATTAGCCGTCAGACGGCGTGAATGTTTAAAGTTGGATTTTTCCGGTTTCCCTGCGATACGCCGAGACTGGGAAATGGGATGTTCGGCTCGTTTAACCAATTGGAACTTGGCGGGGTGTGAGCCGAAGGCGAACCGTACTTTAAGCCCGCTCCTGCGGGCGACAGAACAATAGCCCAGGGTGAAGCCGCAGGCGAAACCCTGGGAAAATGCGAAAAATATATCTAAACCCCGCAGACTTGCGGGGTGACAGAGGAGTGTTGCTCAAGTATACACTAATGTTGTACCGTAAGAGCAGGAGCCAATTATAAAAAAACGCATGCGGTTGTAACCCGCTTTTCTGTCACCCCGCAAGTCTGCGGGGTTCTCTTTCTTTTTTTACTCACCCCAGGGTTTCGCCTTCGGCTCCACCCTGGGCTAATTCTCTGTCGCCCGCACTTGTGCGGGCTTTTGAATTCCGCTCACCTTCGGTTCGCTATACAGCTCTACAAATTGCTCTTTGTCTAATTATTCCGCCACGTAGGGAAATTAAACATCAGGTTCACAAGCTCGCAGTACGTGCACAAAAATACCGGCGGGGATGGAAAAGCGACTCGTCCTTTCCTATCAGCTGGGCTTGTAGGTGCGGGCTGCTATGATGGCCGGCATGGCCTCAAATCGCTCGAGCTCGGCAGCCGGCAGCATGTAGGAGCTGCTGCAGCCGGAGCGTCGGTATGCTGCGGCGTTTTCGGCCTTCACGATAGCCTGATTGAGCATGAGCTCATCGATAATCTGCCCCTCGGCATCCAGGAACTCCAGATTGGCCAGGTAGCGATAGAATGCCGGGGATTTCACGCGGTTGGATAGCCCATGGCGGCGGCGTTTCCATACACCAAGTTCGGGAATGGGGGCGCTCTCCAGGTGCGGCATGATGGACTGCAGCTTGTCGAGCTCTGCCGGGCTGAGGGCAATCAGCTCATCGGCCCCGCCGAAACCGTGGGTGGTGGTAATGCGTACCTGAGCCTTCACGGCACGGGTGGCAGCTTCGCGCAGGTGGGCTGTACGGGCGTTCACGCGGTTGACCAGATCGTTGTACTCGTTGTCGAGAGCGCGCTCATCTTTCACGCGCTTGACCAGGTAACAGGTGAGAGCCGTGCCTATCAGACCGCCTACGGTTATCCACAGTGCTTTGTTCAGTTCATTTGCCATATCTGCATTCTAGCAATACAGTATGCGTCTGTCAATACTCTATTCAGGCAAACGCATTCGCCGGAAGATATTTTTCTGATTTACAAGTTTCGATAGACGAGTTGGCATGTTCCGCGGCTTACGCCGCAAGGTAGTTAAACTTAGACTCGGCTACTGCCCGCGCTTTAAGGCGCGGCCTGCCACGGCGTAGACGCAGACGAAGCTGGGGCGGGAACGGTGGAATAGGTTACACTGCTTGCGGCGAAGCCGCCTAGCTCAACAATTTGTCTATCGTAATTTGCCTGCCACGGCGTAGCCTTGGCGAAGCCGGGTAACTCGTCTATCCTTTTTCCCGGTAAACTCTAATTTAGCTCTCAAATATCTCTAATCCTCCAATTGTTCCAAGGCGTATTTCTTATAGTCAAAAAGCCCCCGGCAGCCTGCACTGCCGGGGACTGAAGGTTTGCCGGTGGTTTTTACCTTACTTGTCTGCCAGGGCGGCCTGAGCGGCTGCCAGACGTGCAGTGGGCACGCGGTAGGGAGAGCAGGAAACGTAGTCCAGACCGAGCTTGTGGCAGAACTTCACCGAGGCGGGGTCGCCGCCGTGCTCACCGCAGATACCCAACTTAATGTTCGGTCGGGTGCTGCGACCCAAATCGGCGGCGAGTTTCATGAGCTTACCTACGCCCTCCTGGTCAATGCTGGCGAAGACATTGGCCTTCACAATCTCCAGATTGCGGTAGTTGGGCAGGAAGGAGCCGGAGTCGTCGCGGCTCATGCCCAGACCGGTCTGGGTGAGGTCATTGGTACCGAAGGAGAAGAACTCGGCAGTCTCGGCAATTTCATCGGCCGTTACGCAGGCACGGGGAATCTCAATCATGGTACCCACCTTGTAGGAGATACGACGGCCCTTCTCGCGGAACACCTGCTCAGCCACCTTGTCGATGACTTCCTTCTGCAGGTCGAGCTCGCGCTTGAATGATACGAGCGGCACCATGATTTCGGGGCGCACGTCGCAGCCGGTTTCCTCCTGCACCTCGATGGCGGCCTCGATAATGGCGCGGGCCTGCATTTCGGTGATTTCGGGGTGGGCGATACCCAGGCGGCAGCCACGGTGGCCGAGCATGGGGTTGAACTCGTGCAGCTCACCCACGCGGCGAATGATAACCTCCACCGGAATGTTGAACTTCTTGGCGAGGTCGAGCTGCTGCTCCTTGGTGGTGGGCAGGAACTCGTGCAGGGGCGGGTCGAGCAGGCGGATGGTGCCGGGCTTGCCGGCCAGTGCTTTGAAGATGCCCTTGAAGTCGCTCTTCTGGAAGGGCAGCAGGTTGGCCACGGCCTCGCGGCTGTCCTCCTCGTGCGTGGCAAGAATCATGCGGCGCATGAAGTCAATGCGGTTGCCGCCGAAGAACATGTGCTCGGTACGGCACAGGCCGATGCCCTGAGCGCCGAAGGCGATGGCGGCTTCCACCTGGTCGGGGGAGTCGGCATTGGTGCGCACGCCCAGCTTGGTGGCGCGGCTGCACCACTCCATCACGCGGGCGAAGTCGCGGTAGGTGTGGCTCTCCTCGGGCTTGAGTGTCTTGCGAATGAGAACCTGAATGACCTCGGAGGGGGCGGTGGGCATCTTGCCGGCGTATACGTAGCCGCCGGTGCCATCGAGGGAGAGGTAGTCGCCCTCCTTGTACACCTTGCCGGCGATGGTCACGGTGCGGTTGTGGTAGTCAATCTCCATCTCACCGGCGCCGCACACGCACACCTTGCCCATCTGGCGGGCCACAAGTGCAGCGTGGCTGGACAGACCGCCGCGGGCTGTCAGAATACCCTCGGCTGCAATCATGCCGCGCAGGTCCTCGGGGGAGGTCTCCAGACGTACCAGCAGAACCTTTTCACCGCGCTTGTGGGCCTCCTCGCAGCGGGCGGCGTTTAAGCAGATGCGGCCGGAGGCAGCGCCCGGGCCGGCGTTCAGACCGCGGGTAATGGGCTTTACCTTGCTCACGGCGTCGCTGTCGAATACCGGGGCCAGCACCTGATCCACCTGGTCGGCGGGAATGCGCTTAACAGCTGTCTGCCAGTCAATGAGACCTTCCTTCTCCATATCGCAGGCAATGCGGAATGCAGCAATACCGGTGCGCTTGCCGTTGCGGGTCTGCAGCATGTAAACCTTGCGGTCCTGAATGGTGAACTCGAAGTCCTGCATGTCGCGGAAGTGGTTCTCGAGTGTCTTGCGAATGTCGCAGAGCTCGGCGTAGGCGGTGGGCATGACCTCGGCCAGGCGAGCCACGGGGTCGGGGGTGCGCACACCGGCCACCACGTCCTCACCCTGAGCATTCATCAGGAACTCGCCGTAGAACTCATTCTTACCGCTGGCGGGGTTGCGGGTGAAGGCCACACCGGAGCCGGACTCATCGCTCGTGTTGCCGAACACCATGCACTGTACGTTCACGGCAGTACCCCATTCGCTGGGAATACCGTACTTCTGGCGGTAGGTGATGGCGCGCTCGTTGTTCCAGGAGCCGAACACGGCACCTACTGCACCCTGCAGCTGCTCCCACGGGTCGGAGGGGAAGTTACGACCGCTGCGGGCCAGTACCAGGGTTTTGAAGCGGCGCACCAGCTCGCGGCTGTCGTCGGCTGTCAGTTCAGAGTCGGCAATGTCCTTGCCGTAGCGCTCCTCTTTAATCTTGTGGATAATGCTCTCGAAGGGCTCCAAATCCTCGCCCTCCTGCTTTTGCACACCCATCACCACATCACCGTACATCTGCACGAATCGGCGGTAGCAGTCCCAGGCAAAGCGGGGGTTGTTGGTGGCGGCGGCCATGGCCTCCACGGTCTCATCGTTCAGACCGAGGTTCAGAATGGTGTCCATCATGCCGGGCATGGACTCGCGTGCACCGGAACGTACAGATACCAGCAGGGGCATGGCGGTGGTATCCCCGAACTTGCGGCCCACCAGAGCCTCCATCTTGCCGATACCCTCGTGCACCAGAGAGTCGAGCTCGGCGGGGTAGGTCAGGCCGTTCTCGTAGTAGTAAGTGCAAACCTCAGTTGTAATAGTGAATCCCGGAGGCACGGGCAGGCCAATGCGGGCCATCTCTGCCAGGTTGGCGCCCTTGCCACCCAGCAGCGCCTTCATGCTGCCATCGCCATCGGCGGTTCCGCCGCCGAAATGATATACGATTTTATCCATATAATTGTGTTGATGTGTGAGCGTTATAAAAATCTATAGGGGGACTATCTTACTCCCCGTTATCGCCCTCTGTCAAGCCTGCTTTCCGTCACAACAGGACAAACGCATTCGGAGTATGACATTTCTCTCGAATTGTCATCCACTGCGGCGTAGCTTCACGCCCCAGTAGGATGGCAATGCACCAAAATTAAAAAATTATTTCACTTCCGGCATGACGGTTACCACCGTTCTGGTAGCGTGGGGGCCGAGCAGGCGGGCGATGAAATTGTTCATCTGTTGCGGGGTGACGGCTCGCAGTCGGTCGGGAAGCTGCTCGGCGTAGTCCGGCGGCAGGCCCAGCAGGGTATTGACAGCCATGGAGGAACAGAGCTTGTCGGCCGACTGTTCTGCCAGTAGGCGAGAACTGAGCACGGTGGCTCGGGCGCGCTCCAGAGCCTCTGCCGGCATACCCTCGGTGGCAAGTCGCTCCAGCAGGTCGGTGAGGGCGCTGCGGGCTTCGCTCATGGCCTGGGGAGAGGTGCCCAGGTAGAAGAACATGCAGCCGGCATCTGTTCCGAGCAGGGCGGCCGAGGCGGCGTAGTAGGCGAGCCCACGCTGCTCACGAATCTCGCTGAAAATGGGGCCGGCCATGTCGCGGCACCATTCATCGAAAAGGAGCTGTAGCGGGGTATCCTCGGCCGTGGCGGTGAGCCCCGGTACGGCGAGAGCGAGTACGGCCTGCTCCTTGTCGCAGGGGATGGTGAGGTCAGCAGGCTGCTGCTGCGGGGTGGGGGTAAGTTCCACGGGGGTGCCGGCGGGCATGGCGGCAAAGAGTTCGCCCGCAGCGGCCAGTATGGCAGCCGGGTCAAAGTCGCCGCTGATGGCCAGTACGGCATTGCACCCACACATCAGGCGGGCGTGGTGTTGTTGCAGCAGTTCGCGGGTGATGGATTGCACACTCTCGGGGGTGCCGTCGGGGTGATTGCCGTAGGACTGTGTACCGAAACAGGCGCGGCGCAGCTCCACAAAGGCTACGGCCGCAGGGTCTTCGCGGCTGTCGAGAATATCGGCCACCATGTCTTCCTGTGCGGTGCTCATAGCCTCCTGCGGCAGGGTGGGATTGAGGGCGGTATCTGCCAGCAGGGAGAGCATGGTGAGAGCATCCTCTGCCAGAGCGCGTGTTTTGAGCATCAGGCTATTGTTGCCGGCGGTGCAGGAGATGGTGCCGCCCAGGTTCTCAACGGCATCTGCCAGCTCAGCGGCACTGCGAGTGGGGGTGCCCTTGAGCATGCACTCTGCCAGCAGGTTGTTGATACCGGCGGTCTGCTCAGTTTCTGTACGGCAACCGGCGCCGATTGTCAGGGCGGTGCTCACCAGCGGCACGCGATGGTCCTCCCTCAGGACAACGCGCAGCCCGTTGGGCAATTCATGCACCACGGGGGTGGGCAGGGTGGCTGCGCCTTCTGCTGCGGTATCGGCGCTGTTGGTGCCGGTGGGGTCCACACTCACCTCGGTCAGACGCTCCGGGGTCAGGTAGGTAGCCGCCACGCGGGCCAAATCTGCCGGGGTTACTCGGCTAAGAGCCTGAGCCCACTCCTCACCGGCGCCGGTGTTGCGTGAGTGGTGCCAGCTGATACCCAGAATCGAGGCGCAGCCCTGCACGGTGGAGAGGGCCTTCACGCGCTGAGCTCTCAGCTGTCGCTGGGCGCGCTGTACTCCCTGAGTGAAGTCGGCCTGCGGCAGCGTGGTCACGTATTCCAGCAGGGCATCCCTCAGTTCATCGCGCTTATCACGCTCCACATCGGCCTCTATCACAAAGGCACCCTCGCCCTGCTTGGCGGGCAGAATGGAGGTGTTGGTGTCGTGAGCAATGGCTTGCTCATCGTGGAATGTTTTGTAGAGCCAGGCGGCGCGGCCATCGCCCAGTACGGCTGAGAGCACAGCCAGAGCGGCGGCATCCGGGTGCTGGGTGTGGGGAATGCGCCAGGCCAGCATGAGAGCGCTGGTCGGTTGGGCAAACTCGCAGCGGTACAGGCGCCTGCCCCACTGGCGGGGTTCCTGTACTGACGGCAGGCTTTCCGACGGGGTCGGCAGAATGTCAGCTACCTCATCTTCCAGCGCGGCAAAGACGGCTGCGGGCTCCACATCACCCACCACGCACACAAACATATTGCCCGGTGTATAGCGACGGCGGTGGTAGCTGCACATGTCGGCATGGGTGAGGGAATCGAAGCGTTTCTGCTCACCGATGACGGGCAGTCGGCGCGGGTGAACTTTGTACAGCGTGCCGATGAGCGCGCGGTAGGCGGCATCTCGCGGGTCATCGTTGTACATGGCCATTTCGCGGCGAATAACCTCGCGCTCCTTCTCAAACTCCTCCTGCGGGAACGTGGGGCGGAAGACCAGCTGCGTGAGGATATGGAGGAAGGATTGCCATTGCGCCGAGGGGCCATCGATATGGAACACCGTGCGGTCAGTGGTGGTGTAGGCGTTCCACAGACCGCCGAGGGCTGCTACCTCTTCGTTGAGTTGCTGGGCGTTGAACTCACCCGCGCCTTTGAAAACCATGTGCTCGAGCAGGTGCGACAAGCCGGCACCCGCGTGCTCTCCCTCGTGCTCGGAACCTGTGCCCACCCATACCTGCACACTCACTACCGGGAAGGCCGGTTTGCGGCTGACAATGGCGGTCAGGCCATTTCTGCATGTATATACCTCAGTTTGCATGGCGGTATTGTAACGTTTACCTTCTGCGGTGGCAAGATATTTGATTGCGGATTTTATGTCAGCCGTGGGCTATATGTTTGCTCTGTGGTGGGGAGTGTGTTATATTATGACAGTTATGAAGCTGAGTCGACTTGTAGTTGCCGCATTCGCCACGCTGGCAGTGCCGTCGTTTTCTGCGCAGAATGATGCCGCTGCCAATCTGCCACAACCCGTGGAAATGACAGAGGAAGAGCCGCTGAATACCTATGCTCACCAGGAGGCTCTGGTGAACCGCGCCATCATTCAACTGGTTGCGGGTATTCACGACAAGGCCACGGCCGATGCTGCGGCTGCGCAGATGGCTGTTTATGAGGAAATATCCGAGTCGCTCAGCTCGTACCGCGAACCGGAGAACTGGATTTTTTCGGATGATGTCATTACTTCTACCCAGTATGATGAGTACGCAGAAGGCGCCGTGCAGGCCAGACTGACGTTGTTCCGGGCGTTTTTCTATGGTTCAACGGCACTGGCGAAGGCTGTAGCGGGAGATGAGGATTACGCTACTGTACCTACGGAAGAACAGTGCCGGATTGCCCGTAATCTGGTGGGGAAGATGCGGGAGCTGTCCGATGCTCTGGAGAAGGTGAAAGACCATGATTCAGCCCTGGCTATGGCTCCCGCCGTGGCTGCACTGAATGGTAATATCAACAGCATGATGGAGAAGTTGGATTGCCCCGCTGTCATCGAGGATTCGCTTTTCGATTCTGTAGGGTGGAGCCGGGAGGAAGATACAAAGCTCAGCTTACAGAAGCAGGTGCTCTTCCAGGCCCGTTACTACATGTGCCCTGAGTTGGCTCTCGCCATGGGAGGGCGGGCTGTCGATGCTCAGCCCAGAACAGATGCCACGGCGAATCAGTTACAGCGTATCGGCGAGATGATTGCCGCGAACAGCTCCCGGTTGGCAGATGAGTTCCCCAACGTCAGCGGTGGACCCGGTCTCACTATGGAACAACCCTGGGTGGTTAGCACCACCGATGATTCGGCTCTCCAAACCGTGGACAAAGTGCTTGCCCGGCTCCTGCCCGATGCTATCCCGGATTCCTACGTCACCAGCAGCGATTATGAGAATACCTGGCACAAACGTGCCTGTAGCATGCTGATGACAATGGACGGTGGCCTCGTGTCGTTCAATATCTGGTTTGACCTCACCGCTTACTACTCAGAAAAGAAATAAAACGCGTTGGAACAATTAGAGGTTTAGACAGCAAAATTGCTCTTTGTTGGGCTGCGAGCCAACGGCGAAGCGTATTTTAAGCCCGCAACGCGGGCGACAGAGAAGTAGCCACAGGTGTAGTGAGCAACGCGAACGGAACCTGTGGTAGGGATAAAAAAAGAAATATGAACCCCGCA
>JAFURE010000019.1 GCA_017471985.1 Akkermansia sp.
ATGGAAAGGAACTCCTGGAAAAGCGAAAGAGCAATAATTTCGACATCAGCGCAACGAGGCTTTCGTCCGCAATGCTGCAAGTTTCCGTAAGAATTCAAAAAATCCAGAGAAAAAGACTTGCATATCTCCAAAATTCTGTCATACTGTCTGTGTGGTTGCATAGCTTGTTTGTGCATGTACGTGTTTTAGCTTATTTATTGTACTGCAAATAAACACGTTATGCAATCACAATTCTTCTTTATGACGAGTTTTAGTTTTTAATTTTTAATTATACCAACGCGTATTATCTCGCTTATCGGAGCCCTGAGCGTCCTTGCTCTGAGCGCATGCCACCATCACCACCACCATGCACGTCACGGCGGCCCCCACATGTACCACAGCGCCCCCTCGCACCACGGCGGCTGGCACTATTCCCCCGGGCGTCACCACCGTCACCACTAAACAAGCACAATCCCCCGCAGGTTCACACCGAGCAGGGGATTGAGTTCAAGGAATAAAAGAAGCGAATCAATTGCGCTTAAAGATGATAAAGAGGATGCAGGCAACAGCCAGCGCGTAGTTATAAAAAAGGAAGGGAATGATATCAAGCGTGGCGATACCGGCGAGAGAAGCTCCCATGAGCAACTGCGCACCGTAGGGCAAAACGCCCTGAACGATACAGGAAGTCGTGTCGAGCAAACTGGCCGCTCTGGGAGCGGATATGTTGAAGCGCTCAGCCACGCAGCGCGCGATATCACCCACGGCCACAATAGCCACCGTATTGTTAGCAGTACAGAGGTTAGCAAAAGCCACCAACAGACTGATAGTAAACTCCGCCGCGCGGGTCGATCTGATTTTGGCAGTGAGGTGGGAAATGATATATTGCAAACCACCATTATAGCGAATAAGTTCCAGCAAGCCGCCTGCCATCAGAGTCACGATAATGAGTTCCCCCATGTCAGTCATGCCTTTACCCATGGCTGCCGCCCAATCAATCATTTGCAATTCGGGAGAACACATGACTGAAATTGATGTGGCAAACAAGCCCACAATCAGCACCAGCATCACATTCAGCCCGCAGATAGCAGTAATCAGAACAATGAGATAGGGTATCACCTTGCTGAACTCATAAGCATCGGCATGCACCACACCATCGTATTGGCAACCAAAGGCGATGTAAATCACCAGCACAAGCAGAGCCGCCGGCAATACCAGACGGAAGTTTGCCCGGAACTTGTCCTTCATCAGACACCCCTGAGTGCGGGTAGCCGCAATGGTAGTGTCGGAAATAAATGAAAGGTTATCACCGAAAAAGGCACCGCCAACCACAATACCGGCCACCATGGGCAAAGGAAGGTCTGCACTCACTGCCAGAGCCGAAGCCACCGGCATGAGAGCCACAATCGTGCCGACTGAGGTACCGATAGCGAGCGAAATCAGGCATGAGGCTAGGAACAGCCCCGCAGGCAGCATGTTAGGCGGCAGGACAGACAGGGTCATGTTCACAGTAGCCGCCACGGAGCCAATGAACTTAGCAGAACCCGTAAATGCACCGGCAAGAATGAATATCCACACCATCATCATGATGTTGGTATTTCCGGCACCGGCCGAAAAGCGGTCAATCAGTCGGTTGAGCGGCTTAGGCTTGCTCACCACAAATGCCCAGGCACATGCCGCAAGGAATGCCACGGTGACAGGCATTTTATAAAAATCGCCCGCAAATAGAGAGGCAACGACATATACCAGGAAAAACACGAGCAGCGGACTGAGAATCCACAACCCACGACGATGACTATTGACAGGTAATTCCATATTGAGTAAAAAATCATTTTGTTTCGGTTACGCCTATACGGTCAAGGGCATCGAGCTGTTCCAACAGCTCAGCGGGCTCAATTTTGCCACGCATGAGTGAGCGATAAGCCGATATGAGCGAGGTCGTCTGCTCGGGGCTTTCCTCGAGCAATTCCAGACGAAAACGCGTGAGCCCCATGCGGCGCATGCCCGCCACATAACGGGCGGCGGATTGAGCCTGCCCATTATAGAGCGTATTTCGGCAGCCCTCATCACTGCGCAGATAGTGCATGGCGTATGTTCTATCCATGACCCGCACACGGTGGTGCTCACAGGGGCGCCCGCAATCCATGAAGTTTCGCCCCTGCGACAGGAAGGTGCAGAACACACAGTGCTCCGTATGGAACATGGGGATGTGCTGGTGAAGTGTCAGCTCCAGTTCAGGACCGCACCCACTGCGCAGCAGGTCAGCCAGCTGGTGTGCATTCAAATCATACGATACAGTGACGGAGCGCATGCCATAGCCCCTCAGCACCTTCACACTTTCAGGATTTGCGGCATTGAGAGAAAAATCCGCCACCATCGGTAGCCCCTTTTCGCGGAAATAGCGAGCGGCGCCATGGTTACGCACCAGCACCCCATCGGGGCGAGCCTCCATAATAAACTTAAAATAGCCGGCCTCCTTCGGTTTCATGATGCGCAGAGTAGCCACCCACACCGCAGTTCCGGGGTGCTCCGTACGAATCTGCTCTGCGACGGGTGCCAACTGCCGTAAATCACTGAAATCCAGGTACACACGCTTCACCCCGGCAGCGGCGGCGGCCAGAGCCTGCTCCGGCTCACGGCACAGAACTGACAACCTGTACTTGTCTGTCGGTTTGAGCGGTGCAAAATCCCCCTTCCACCCCGGCCAGTCCAAGGTAGCACGCACCGGCTTCTGCTCGGCCGCCGGAAGTTGCTCCACCAGCTGACGGCGCATGCGGTTAAGCACACTCAGTGGCAGCATCAACCCCTCCTCGAGCTCATAGGTGCAGTTTCCCAGACTGTAACCGGTTCCACCCAGGCGGTTGAACTGCCCTTCTATGACAGCCGGTGTAAGCGGGCGGTTTTCGGCGGGTTCCAGCGGTTGCCCGCTCCCGACCGTCACACCGCGACACGTGGCGGTAAGTTCGGCCCCCATGCGCCCGCAAAAATGAATCTTGAGCTCCTGAGTGGGGGCCTCGACCTTACGGGCAAAATTGCACCAGGTGCCATGCAGGAACTTATCGAGCGCCGGGTCGGCCGTCTTCCACAACAGATTACCGGGGCGAACGTAGCGCCAATCGATACGGCTACCCTTGCCATGGAAGAAGAGACGCGCCCCCTGCACCTTCCATATACGACCGCCCTGCTCTTCGTTGCGGTCCTGCCCGGCGTCTATCACAAAGCCATCCCCGGGAGCCACGGGTATGGCCGGTACACCGGCCAGCTCCACCCAGCCCTCGCCCACACGCACAATGCGCCCTGCCAGAGCCCCGCGTTTCTTGCCGAAACGCCCATGAGTCAGCAGCGGGTGATTGGTTCCCTCGAGCCAGCCAAAGGAAAAACCGCGCGAGAACGCCATCTGCATGGCATAAAGGTCGGCAGAAAGTTTCTGCGGCGGCACCGGCTTGTTATTCAGGGCGGCATCGAGCGCACGCCTATAGGCACGAGTGGTAGCGGCCACGTATTCCGGGCTTTTCAGGCGCCCCTCAATCTTAAAGCTACGCACACCGGCCGCCAGCAACTCGGGCACACGCTCCAGCGCACAGAGATCCTGCGGTGAAAAGATATAACGGCGTTCCCCCAAATCACGCAGGCGCCCATCGACCTCGAGCTTATAGGGCATGCGGCATGCCTGAGCACATTCGCCGCGATTGGCGCTGCGCTGCCCCAGACTCTCACTGGTCAGGCACTGACCGGAGTATGCCACGCAGAGAGCCCCGTGGCAGAATACCTCTATCGGTTTTGTCGTAGCCTTGGCGCAGGCAGCTATTTCTTTCAGCGAAAGTTCGCGTGACAGCACAATCTGTTGCGGGTCAAACATTTCATCCACCCAGGCCACGGCCTCCGGGCTGCTCACGGTCATTTGCGTGGAAATATGCAGCTCCACCTGCCAGCGCCCCTCACGGCGGTAACGGCTGATGAGTGCCGCCAGCCCCAAATCCTGCACAATCACGCCATCCACTCCCGCAGCATCCAGACAATCCACATATTCCAGAGCCTCGCTCATCTCTGCCGGGAAGATGAGAACATTCATCGTCACATAGGCACGCACGCCACGCTCATGCAGAAAGGGCACCAGAGCCGCCAAATCATCCCGGGTAAAATTGTCGGCACGCATGCGGGCATTGAAACGGTCCAGACCGAAATACACGGCATTCGCACCGTTGGCTACAGCGGCGCGCACGCAATCCCAATTCCCCGCAGGGGCCAATATCTCAGGGGCAAGCTCTGACATGTCACCGCCTATTGTCTGACAGATTGTCGCATTTTGCAAGCCTAATCTTATAGATTGCTCAAAGTATGTCCAGCAGCAGGCTGACGCAGCGAGAACTTGCAGACTCTCACGGTATGCGCTAATATACGCACATGAAATCCCTGTTCCGTTTCGTTCTGCTGGCGCTGCTGACATGTCTGGGAATTTCGCATGCCTCGGTCCCCCGCGATTGCAGTCAGGCCATCATCGGCATTGCAGACGGCTGGAACAGTTCTCACGTCACCCTCTCACTTGTTGAGAAAAATGCCCATGGTCAGTGGGTGCGCGTGCTGGGACCGTGGAAGGGACGACTTGGTCGCAACGGTCTGGTGTGGGGGCTGGGCCTGCACAGTAATCCTTGGTTGGCAACAGTTAAGCGCGAGGGCGACTTTCGCTCCCCCGCCGGCATATTCAGTCTGGGTGGCCTGTGGGTCACCAACAAAAAGCCCGTTCAGCACGACGCCCGTATTCCCTACGTACAGGTAGGCCCGGCGGATTTGTGGGTAAGCGACCCGGCCTACCCCCACCTGTATAATCGCCACGTCCGACTGGACCACCCTGCCCGTACCGCTTGGGAAAAGAAGGAACAGATGCGCCAGAATGACTATGCCCACAGCATCAAGCTGCTCATCTGCCACAATACGGAATCCCCTGAAGTCGGGGCAGGTTCCTCCATTTTCTTTCATATCTGGCGCAGAGATGGCGCCGCTCCTACCGCCGGTTGCACCGCTATGAATGAGCTACACCTCAGAACTATCATTGCCCGCCTGAACCCAAGCCGCAACCCGGTCTACATCCTTCTGCCGAAAGAAGAATATGCATCCCGCCGCCGCAGTTGGAGACTCCCGTAAACTTTCGGCTTGACAATGAAAGAATAAAAGCGTAGATAAAGGAAACAATGAACCACTTTTTCCCCTTCCTCACCGCCGCAACCGCTCTGCTGCTCAGTGCAGCTCAGGGCTCTGCTCAGGATATTACCGAAATCAGCAGGGAAACCCAGAACCTGAAATCAGACCGATTCTGGATCTGCACCATCGGCGACAGCAAGGCCGCCATGACAGCCATCCGACTCGAATCCATCACCTCTGTCTCCAAGCACACCTACAACATCGGTACTCAGACCATCAGGGAGGTGACTATCGACACCACCGGTAACAACAGCGTGCGCATCTACTGCCTGAACACCAACCAGCAGGCTAATCGTTATGCAGAGCGAGCCAAAAACGCCCGACAGCTGCTGGACGCCAAAACCGGCGGAGCCGCTAATTATCCCTCGAAAAAGTTCCCGGAGGGTACCTACAGCCACAATATTGAGTTTCAGGTCGACACCGTAGACGATTTGGAAAAAATATACAATTCTGTCATGAAGGCCGTTATTTCGAACAAAGGCTGCAATTTTAAACTCAAATAAAATCAGGAATACAGTTTCTTATCATGAAAAACACAACACGCACAATACTGAGCCTGGGCATGGTAGCCCTGGCACCGCTTACATTCGCCCAGGATGCCCCTGCTCCGGCCCCCGCTCCCGCAGCGGCCCCTGCAGCTACCCCCTCTCCCGAGGAGGTTAAGCAGGTGTTCTCCTACCTGCTCGGTCAGCAGTTCGGTTCCCAGATGGCAATGGATGTCAACACACTTCGTGCTGATGACTTCGATCAGGCTACTTTCTTCAAGGGTGTGGCCGATGGTCTGGCCAATAAGGTTGACCCGGAAATGAGACAGAAGGATGTCGCCGCCTGCATGCAGGCTTTCATGCTTGAGCTCCAGAAGCGTGCTGCCGATGCCGCCGCCGCCAATCTGGCTGCCGGCAAGGCTTACATGGAAGAGAATGGCAAGAAGGAGGGTGTAGTAACCACCAAGAGCGGCCTGCAGTACAAGGTGCTCAGCGCCGGTAACGGTCGCACCTTTGATGCCAAGAAGGACGGCTCTGCCGCCATCGCTTCCATCACCTACGAAGGTCGTCTGGTTGACGGCACGGTGTTTGACTCCAGCGCCACGCCTGTCGATATGCCTATCAACGGCGTGATTCCCGGCTTTGCCGAAGCCCTCAAGCTCATGCCCATCGGCTCTGAGTGGGAGGTAACCATCCCCGCTCAGCTCGGCTATGGTGAACAGGGCCCCGGCATTATCGGCAACAATGCCACCCTCATCTTCAAGCTCAAGCTTGAAGACATCAAGCCCGGCCGCGGCACTCAGGGCAACCCCATCGAGCTTACCCCCGAGATGCTTCAGCAGCTTCAGGAGAGCGGCATGCAGCCCATCAACTGATAATAACATCACGTTCCCCACATTTTTCAAAAAGCCCCGCCCTGCGCGGGGCTTTTTTGTGCCCGGATGAAAAAAATCACGGCAATTTTCAAAAAAAGACTTGCCATTACGATGGAGATGTGTATAATAGCGCCGCTCCTACGCCACCAGGCAGACGGAGCAAGCAGTAAGACACGCGGATGTAGCTCAGTGGTAGAGCGCAACCTTGCCAAGGTTGATGTCGTGGGTTCGAATCCCATCATCCGCTCTCACTTACATGCGGGCGTAGCTCAGTGGTAGAGCGCAACCTTGCCAAGGTTGATGTCGTGGGTTCGAATCCCATCGCCCGCTCTAAAGCCCCTCGTCAGAGGGGCTTTACTGTTCAAGCTCGGGCGCACGCACTTTGAGCTTGCCTTTTCAATATCACCTGCCCTATAATGGAGCGTATGAAGAAATCTGCACTTCTTGCCATCATCGCCCTGTTCAGTGCTACGCTTGCAGGCGCAGCCGAGCCTGCCATGAGAGCGGCTCTCGACAAGTGGGAACAGCAAATGACAGAATACCGAGCTGCACTCAAAGTTGCCCGAACCGATGAGCAGCGAGCAGCAGTACGTCTGCCCGATGGTGTTGAGGTAGCCACCGAGCTCTGGCGCAGTGTGTGCCATAAAACAGGGGAGCGAGAGGAACTGGTGCGCCCGACTGCTGCAGAGCGCATGCGCGGCGCTACTGATGAGCGAAAAATGGTGCCTGTTTATGAGTTTGAGCAACCCTGGGCAGCCCCGGCGGTGGTGTGGTTCCTGAACAATCCGCAGGCATTTGCCAAGGTATTCAAGGGCAAGCAGCGACAGATATCCTACTACGCCAATGCCCTGCTCGAGAGCGTGAACCGCGTGCACTACTCGAGCCCGGTCATCGGGGAGGCCTGCGCCAAACTCGCCGAGAGTCAGAGCGTGCGCGTGTATGAAATGTTGCAGAAAATCTACACCCGAAACCGGGACCTCACCTCACGCGCCAATGCGGCTATGGCCATGTGCATCATGCTCAGCAATCCCACCATTCAGGGAGCGGAAGGCAGTGCCGCCATGGCCCGCAGCAAGCAGCTCTACTTCCTGCGTCAGGCCGTGAGTGCCAGCCCCGAGAATGCCATGTTCGGCAACCGCACCCTCAGCGAAGCCGCTCTGGAAATGGCATACATCCTGCGCAACCTGAGCGTGGGGAGTATACCCCCGCAGCTCTGTGTAACCGGCATGGACGGCAAACCTGCCATGTTCCCGGTCGCAGGCAAGGCCAATCTGCTTTTCTTCTGGTCGCCGGCCGAAAATGTGGGACTGAACGTTGTTTCCCGTCAGCACCAACTGGCTGAGCAATACCCCGGGCTCGTCTTCTGCCCCATCACCGTGCATGCCGACCATGGCGAATGGCTCATGGAGCTCAAGAAATATGGTGTAGTGGCCAACTGTTTCATGGACGACAAGGAAAACAGCAACGGGCGCGCCTATCGCGTCACTCAGCTTCCCACGGCAGTGCTGGTCAGCCCCGACAGTCACATCCTCTACATCGGTTATCCCGGTTTGCCGCTCCAGACAGCTCTCGACAACCTGTATGCCGACCAAAAGGCGCAGGCTCCTAAAGTCATAATCGGCGGAGCTCCGATTGACGATGGCCCCGTCATTCAGCCGGGCTCCCAACCCACCGCCCCGGCAGCCGGCACAGATGAAGCCCCGGCCCTGCGAGACATGCCCGAAGACTTCTGATGGCTGCAGCCCCCTTACCCATCGAGGCCATTGCTCCCGACATACAAGCCGCTGTTCGGGAGCCGGGGTTCTGCGTGCTGCTCAGCGCCCCCACCGGCAGTGGTAAATCGACGCGGGTTCCCCTCATGCTGCAGGCTGCGGGTGTGGCCGAGCGCGGCACTATCATCGTGGTGCAGCCCCGCAGGCTCGCCGCTCGACTTCTGGCAGGATATGTGGCCCGCCAATACCCCTGCACCATCGGTCAGGAGGTGGGTTACACCGTCAGATTTGACGCCTGTAGCAGCAAAAACACACGCATTCTCTATGTTACGGACGGCATACTGGAGCGCCGACTGACTGACGACCCGCAACTCAATGGGGTGAGTGCCGTTATTTTCGATGAAGTCCATGAGCGGCGACTGTCCGGCGATTTGTGCCTGGCCCGCGTTCTTGAGCTGCAGAAAAGTACCCGTCCCGACATCGGTGTGTTTGTGATGTCGGCCACACTCGAGCTCGATAAATTGCAGAACTACCTGCCGCAAGCCACCATTCTGCGAGCAGAGGGGCGCCTGTACCCGGTTGAGGTCAGTTACATGCCCCCTGCACCGGTGCGAGACTCCCGCGGGTATGTGGGCATGCCCCCGCTGTGGGAGCAGTGCAGCGCAGCGGTACGTCGGCTGACAGAGCTGCCCGATTGCGGCGATATCCTCGTGTTCCTGCCCGGAGCCTACGAAATTCGCCGTACCGTGGAAATTCTGGAGAATGCGGGGTGGATGCGCGGGCGCGAGGTCTACGCCCTGCACGGTCAGCTCACACCGGATATGCAGGCGCGGGCTGTCGATAAGGGCGAGCGCCCGAGAGTCATCGTCAGTACCAATATTGCCGAAACGTCGCTGACCATTGAGGGCGTTCGGTCAGTCGTTGACAGCGGTACCGCCCGCGAAGCATGCTGGGACCCGCTGCGCGGCATATCCACCCTGCATATTGTCCCCATCTCGCAGGCTCAAGCAGAGCAACGTACCGGGCGAGCCGGTCGATTAGGCCCGGGGCGCTGCATACGCCTGTGGAGTGAAGCCGAGCAACGCCGCCGCACGCCCTTCCCATCCCCCGAAGTCCACCGGGCCGATATATCCATGGCCTTCCTCAACCTGCTGGCCTGGGGCTGCAAAGGGCTGGAGGGCATACGGCATTTTAACTGGCCGGATTCCCCGACCGAAGCCGAGACAGCCCGAGCCTGGGCGCTCCTGCAGGAACTCGGTGCAGTCAGTCCCGAAGGCACGCTGAGTGCCATTGGTCGGCAGATGCTGCGCTACCCGCTCTCACCGGTGCTGTCCCGACTGATGGTAGCCGGGCAGGAATACGGCTGCAGTTCCGAAATGGCCGCCATTGCAGCCCTCATACAGGGAGAAAATGTAGCCATGGCCTCCGGGCTGAGCGACAAGCTACAGGAAGAAACGGACTACACGGATTTTCAGGCGGAATGGCGAGCCGTGCAGACAGCGCGCCAACTGAAATACGATGCCGCAGCCTGCTCCCGTCTGGGAATTATGGCGCGCGCCGCTCGAGAAATAACGGCCGCCTGCCGCCAACTCATGCCGCACCATGCCCCTGAGCCGGATTTTGAAGCACACCGGCACGGCGTTGTCGCCGCCCTTCTGGGGTCATTCCCCGAGCATGTAGCAGCCCGAAACAGTACCGCCACCGCCACGGCTCGACTCACCCGACGACGCAGCGGCAAAATTGCGTCCGCTGCAGCGAAAGACGCCAATGTATTCCTCGCAGCCGAAATTACTGAAATCGGCGGCAAGGGGGTGGAAACAAGATTAAGCCGCTGCACCGGATTGGAAATAAGTGACTTGCCCACCCACGAGGATGATGTAGCCACATATGACAGCTCCCGTAAACGCGTGGTCAACATGCACCGAACCCTCTACCGCGATTTAGTTCTGCACGAGAAAGAAACGGGCGATGCCTGCCCCGAGGATGCCGCACCCCTGCTCGCCGAGCGAGTGGTACGCGGCGAATTGCGACTGGAGGGCTGGGATGGCCATGTGCTGCAGTGGATTAACCGCCTCACCTGCCTGAGAAATGCCATGCCCGAACTGGAACTCCCGGATTTCGGCGAGGAAGACCGGCTGGTGGCTATCACTATGCTCTGTGACGGTGCCGTGAGCTACAAAGAAATTGCGGCTCGCCCGGTGTTGCCCATTCTGGGAGAGTGGCTTTCACCTTGGCAGAAAGAATGCCTGAACCGCTATGCGCCCAAGGCAATCAAGCTCAGCAACGGTCGGGAAGTAAAGCTGCTCTACCGAGAGGACGGCACACCGACCTTCGGTCTGAAATGCCAGTTGCTCTTCGGCGTACACAGCACCCCAACCATAGCTGACGGGAGAGTGAAATGTCTGGTGGAAATTCTGGCTCCCAACCAGCGCCCCTACCAGACGACGTCCGACATGGAATCATTCTGGCGCAACGGCTATCCCCAGATGAAAAAAGATCTGGCAGGACGCTATCCCCGCCACGACTGGCCTAACGAAGCACCGTAGCGGGAGCCTTGCACTTGCATACAATCACGCCGTTCAAGTGCTCCTCGAGCGCAAAGTTCACAATGATATGCTCACCCAATTGATGGTGAACCTGCCCCATGCGCAGAAGAACAGCTTCATTGTTCCGTCCCAGCTTCTGCAGTTCCACCACATAAGCGGTCACATATTGTCCATCGGCAAACTTACGGGAACTGCGGCACCAGTAAACCAAATCCTCAAGCGTTTCAAACGCCGTGTAACGGAAGGGATAATAGAGCTCAACGGAATTCGCAGCCGGATACTGAGAACGATTCCAGCTGTGGTCGCGGGCAATCAACTTATCAGTTAACGCGAAGTGAGTACGGTAAATACGCCCGGGCTCATCGGGAGAGGGGTCACTGTAGGTGCAATCCACATGCACCCAATGGCCGTCAAGACGGGCAAGGTTCCAGCAGTGATTATCATTCTGCGCCACCCCGGCCACAAAGATATTCTCAATCCCGGCGATACTGAGCATGAGCCTGTAAGCGCGGGTATACGCATCGCACACCCCCTTACCGGTCAGCAGCACGCGAGTCGTGGCATTGGCGGAATCCTTGCCGTGAAGTTCAGTCACATAGGTGCTCTTACCCACCAGATAATCGTGCAGCGCCAGAGCACATTCATACTGCGAACTGCTGTTACGTTGCGCCGCCTTTACCACATCTTCGGCAATACTGAGAGCCCGCCGCTGGTCCGGGGTGAGAGTCGCCCTGCGAGCCGGCTCCTGATAAGCTCTGAACATAAGTTCATTGTCAGCATAGGTCGGTTTCAGCGTCACATGGTTTCCCCTGCTCGTCACCGCAAAAGAAACAGCAACGCCATCCCGCAACAAAGTCTCGGCCACATCAAGCGCCCGCTCATACACATTCCCCACTCCCGCAAGCAAGAACTCCACCTGCGGCGCCAATTTCTGCAACTCTGCACGCGCATACCCCAGCGCCTGCGACTCACTGAGGTAGGCACTCCTGTCCACCTCGCCACCTGCACTCACAGAACCACCCGCACGGTGGGCAGACGCCACAGTCCCGGCATGGCCCATTCTGTAGAAATGACCACAACTGCTGAGCAGAATTGCCACCAGAACTGCCACCGCTATCCGCATGAGAGCATACTACCAGATTTCCGGCCTCACGTAAAGCAGAAAAGCCCTGCATCACCATTGATGCAGGGCTTTTTGAAATTAAAGTCAGCTTTATCCTTACTGCTGCTGGGCAGCGGCCTTGCGAGCAGCTTTGGCAGCGGCCTTAGCGGCTTTCTCGGCCATCTTCTGCTTTTCCTCCTCGGAGAGAATGCGGGGGAATACCGGGCTGGGAGCCTGCACGGTGTGGCCATCCTTAAGAATGCCCCAGGCAAGAGTCTGCGGGCTGAGGGTGGCGGCATCCACCTGCAACTGGGAAAGAATGCGGGCGGAGGCATCGGGCAGCACGCAGGCGATGAGGTAACCGACCTGCACGCAGCTCTCCAGCAGGTGAGCCAGCACGCTCTGGAGCTCAGCCAGACGGGTCTCATCCTTAGCCAGAGCGAAGGGCTGAGTCTTCTCGATGAAGGCATTGCACTGACCTACATGGGCATTCAGTGCAGCGAGAGCATCTGCCGTGTTGTAGGCATTCATGCACTCGGCAAAGCGGGTTACAGTATCGGCCATGCTCTGACGCAGAGCCACAGAGAGCTCATCGGCAGCGGGCTCAGCAGCCACAGTCACGGTGCCGCCAAGGTAACGGGTGCACATGTTGAGGGAGCGATTGCAGAGGTTACCGAGGTCATTGGCAAGCTCGGTGTTGTAAATCATCTTCATGCGCTCAGCGTCGTAGTCGCTGTCGTAGCCTGTCTTGGTATCGCGCACCAGATAGTAGCGCACGGCCTCGGGGCCGAACACATCGCACAGGTCGTTCGGGTCAACGATATTACCGAGCGACTTGGACATCTTCTCGCCCTTGATATTAAGCCAACCGTGAACCAGCAGGCGGGGCATCTCCTCATCGGAGAATCCCATGGCATGCAGCATGCACAGCCAGTAAATACCGTGAGCGGGCACCAGAATATCCTTGCCGATAACCTCGCAAGCGGCGGGCCAGAGCTTGTTGAAGTCGGGCAGCGTAGTGTCGCCGTCAGCCAGATAACCGGCGAAAGAAATGTAGTTGATGAGAGCATCGAACCACACGTATGTTACGAACTCCGGGTCAAAGGGCAGCGGAATACCCCAGCTCAGACGGTCCTTCGGGCGGGAAATGCACAGGTCGTTGGTAGCGCGCTCAATGGCCTGCAGCAGGTCCTGGCGACGGAACTCAGGGGTCACGCAATCGGGATGTGTGGTCACGAACTCCTTCAGCCAGGCGGTGTGGGCCGTGAGGTTGAAGTACCAGTTCTCTTCCTCCAGCTCAATCACCTGCCCCCATTCAGGGCCGAAGTTGCCGTCCTCACCGCGCTCCTTATCTGTCAGGAACTGCTCCTGACGCACGGAATAGAAGCCCTTGTAGGCCTTCTTGTACAGGCAGCCCTTCTCCTTCAGGTTGGTAAGGATTTTCTGCACACAGGCCTTGTGGCGGGAATCTGTCGTAGCAGCCCAGCCATCGTAGGAAATGCCGAGGCGCTCCCAGAGGGCAACAAAGCGCTTGGTCACCGTATCGGCATACTCCTGCGGCGACACGCCGGCCTCCTCAGCCTTCTGCTGTACCTTCTGGCCATGCTGGTCTACACCGGTCAGCAAAAAGGTGTCCTCGCCACACATTCGGTGCCAACGAGCCAGTACGTCCGCGAGGACCTTCTCATATGCATGACCGATGTGAGGAGAACCATTTGTATAATCAATTGCTGTAGTAATGTAGAACATAGCGCGGGAATTGTACTACCGCCTACCCGTTCAGGCAAGCCAAATCTCAGACATATCTCAGCGATTGAGGCTGAGGGAGGGCATTATTTGGCATCGGGATGCAGTTTTGCGCCGCGCGAGCGCAGAAGTTCCCCCACGGCACGAGCCGCAGCAGAGTCCGTGCGCCCGAAGTGAATGCGCAACGAGTTCCCGCTGTTATTCAGGGCATTGATATCAGCCCCGGCATCCAGCAGAAGGCGTACAATTTCCACCGCGTTTTCGGGGTGAACCTGCGAGTCAACTCGCAGATGAAACAGGTAATCGGAGTAATAGTGTCTTCCCCGGCCACCTAAGCGGGGCTTTGCGCCTTTACTGAGGGCAAGTTCTGTCAGAGAGGGATCGTTGGGGTGCTTCAACATCAACACCAGCATGAGATTGCTGCCCTTCTCACCCACATGGCTGTCAGGGTGCACGCCACCCTCCAGCAGGTCACGGATAAGTCCTGCGCTATAAAATCTCCAGCCAATCCACCACTTCTCCGTTCGTTTGCCGAGGTCCTGATTTCCATAGCGCAACAACAGGCGTCGCATGTCATCGCTGTCGGTAAGTTCAAACGGGACCTCGTTCCGGGCAATATCCCAGATTCGGGTTATCGTTGCTGCATCCGGATCGGCGCCCTTATCCAACAGAGCCTTTGCCAGTTGCACGCGTTCCTCTTCATCGGTACGGTGTTCAAAACTGACCAGCATACCAAGCGGCGTATAGCCGGGGTACCCCATGTCACGCCAGTTCTCCGGTCGGGCATTCACATCTGCCCCGGCATCGATGAGCGCCTGTGCCAGTGCCACATCTCCCACCATGCAGGCGGCCTGCAAAGCCGTGAATCCCGATGGGGAACGCAGCGACACATCACCACCGGCAGCCACCTGTCTGAGCAGCTCAGGCACTTCGCGCTGCCAGGCCTCGCGCCCCAGGTAATCCCCGGCACGGGAATCATCCCCATGGAGATTGCGAGTGAGCGAGTCATCCTGTGCGGGCAAAGACTCTGCCAGTCGGGCACAATCCGCCTGCCAAGGCTCAGCGGCACGGCTCACAGGAAATACGGAAGTCAGTAATATCAGAGAATAAATGAGTCCTTTCATAGTATTGTCGTGTGTTCTTAACACCCAGTTATCATAACACGACACACATGAGACGTCAATTCCGAATTGCGACTCGTTGCCCCTGCATGAATTAGGCGCTGCTCCGAAAAGCAGCGCCTGACATCACATTATCCGCGCTTGCGGAAAGATGGCTCGGCTTCCTCGGCCTTGAAATTGTAGAGGGGCTTGAAGATGTCCACCACATCGACGGTAGGCCCGATATGCTTCAGAATGGCATCCATGCCCTTGTAGGCCATGGGCGATTCATCGAGAGTTTTCTGAGTTACGGACGTTGTGTAAATCCCCTTCATCTGCTCCTGAAACTCTTCCATAGACAGCTCACGGAAGGCCTGAGAGCGGCTCATGAGACGCCCCGCGCCGTGCGGTGCCGACTGGTTCCAGTCATCGTTCCCCTTGCCGGTACCGAAAATGCAACCATCGCGCATATTGATAGGAATGAGCAACTTCTCGCCATCACGGGCAGAAATAGCCCCCTTACGCACGATATTGCTCTCGTGGTCAATGTAGTTGTGCGTGGTGTGGAACATATCCTGCACGTCAAGCCCGAGTCGTTTAATGATGATTTCTGCCATCACCTCGCGATTGCGCAGAGCAAACTGCTGACAGATTTTCATATCGTGCAGGTAGAGCTCGCGTCCCTCCCCCTCCAGATAGCAGAGGTCAACCGGCACGTCGGGCTGCAGCTCGCTCCACCGAGCACGGAGGGCCTTGATGGCACTCTGAATCTCACGCTGGCGCCCCTGAGCTTTCAGGTCAGCAATGAGAGCAGCCTCGACCGCTCCCCTGTCACCGATACCGGAGCGGCGGTCGATTGCCATGCTCTGGTAAAGTTCGCACACCTGCTTACCCAAGTTACGGGAACCGGAATGAATGATGAGGTAATAATTTCCCTGCGTATCGGCATCCACCTCCACAAAGTGATTACCGCCACCCAGCGTACCGAGAGAGCAACGCAAATGCTTGGGGTGAGTCAATTGCTCCAGGCAATGCAGTGATTCCAGCGGGGCGAACTCCTCCACCGGCTCCCCGTGAACATACATGCCGCTGGGCACGTTGCGGTGCATGACATCATCGAGCGCGGCAAAATCGGGTTTCTGCTTTCCCAGAGAAACGGTCAGCATACCGCAGCCGATATCCACCCCCACAATGTTGGGGATTACCTTATCGCCCAAATCGGCCGTGAAGCCGATAACACAGCCCTTACCCGCGTGCACATCGGGCATGATACGCACCTTGGCATCGGCAAAGGCAGGCTGAGCCAGAAGACGCGAAATCTGTTTACGCGCCAATTCATCCACCTCATCGGTGTAGATTTTCAGGTTCATGATTGTAGTTTGGTTATATTGTTGTCTGTTTTCTGTCTCCCGACAGATGGTAGTTCTTCAATGATACAGTGTTGCTCGACATATCGTCAGGCGTGCTGAAGAGTGTATGCATTTTCCCACATCCGTCAAGTGTAATCTGCAAGCATTCGGAGAAAATTGTGCTATTCTGTCATACAAGTTGACAGTCGCACCACCTGTGCTATGGTGGATTCATGGACATCACCCCTACTACCACCCCCGACACCCCGGAATACCCTCACAGGCCCCACAGAGCAAAAGGAAAACCTATAACAAAGCTGTCGGGAGAAATCCCCACTCCTATACCTATTCCTCCTCCCCATACATCAATTAATAAAGAGAAATCCTCATTCCGCCGTAAACAGAGCAGAAAACAGGCAAGCGAAAACCAGGCACCACACCGCCGCCACCTGATTCATCGGCAGCAGAGACCTATGAACGAACATTAAGACGATTATTTAAAGTTGAAGCGGAAATGCGACGCAGTGGCATTGACATACCACATTGACCTATGCTAAAATAAGGCCGTGAAAATATCCCCTGAACAGCGTAAGGCAAAATCTCCGTATCCGGTGCGTGGCAAGGCACTGGCCGCACTGGCGGCGACGGCTGCGGCACTGTTTTCCTGTGACCGACATGTCCCGGGCAGTGTGCCGTATCAAGCCGGGAGTTCAGACCCGACCGACCACAGCGCCGTGCCCGAAACACCGCCTGTAGAAGAGCCTATGATACTGGGTGGCGATGTACCCTACGTACCGGAACCGTCAGAGAGCAGTGAAAATTAAAGCCACACAGACTGCTGCGCCGCTGTACCCCACGCTGGTGAAAGCCGTTACCGCTGCGGCAACGGCAGCGCTGCTGTCGGCCTGCGATGAGCCGGCCCCTCAAAGACCCCCGGGTTTACGCCCCGCACCGGCACCTGTTGATGATTCCCGGCGTGCCGATATTCTCCCGGAGTCATACACCGCGGGGATATTCGTGAGCCCCGAGCGTTGTGATGTCCGCCCCGCACCGGCACCTCCGCCTTACGAGCCGAAAATAGAATTCGTTCCGGAGCCGGCGGACACCCCGCTCGATAATCCCTCAACAACACAAAACATTGATTAATACCATGGACATTACCCCCACAAGCACAGAAACAGCACCGAAATACCCTGCTCTGGTGAAAGCAGCCGCAGTCGTGACAACTGCCGCAGCCCTCGTCGCCTGCCAGCAGCAACAGCAACAGCAGGTCATGGGGCCTCCCGGAGCCCCTCTGCCCCCGCAGGTAACAGGCGGAGTCGTTAAGTAACATAACAATAAAGAAAGAACTCAGCACATGAAAATCGAATCTGATACCACCAAAACAGCCCCGAAATACCCCGCAGTGGTAAAGGCCGCGGCCGTGGCTACTACAGCAGCCGCAGCACTCACCGCCTGCCAGCAACAGCAGCAGCAGGGCGGAGTGCTGCCGCCCCCCCCGCCTCAGATTGAGAACGTACAGAAGTAAACACGAATCTTCACATGGCAGATTCCGTCTACTCCCGCATGGCGGAGACGACAGGCAGCTACGATGTGTCGCTGCGCCCGCCCGCATTCAGCGAGTTCTGCGGGCAGGATAAAGTAAAGGAGCGACTGTTACTCATGGTCGAGGCCGCCCGCATGCGTGGCGATGTGCTCGACCATGTACTGCTCAGCGGCCCGCCCGGACTGGGCAAAACCACACTGGCCAACATTATAGCCAATGCCGTGGGGCACAGGCTGCACACAACATCCGGTCCTCAGATTGAGAAGGCCGGGGATTTGGCCGGTATTCTCACCAACGTCGAGAAAGGCGACGTGCTCTTCATCGATGAAATTCACCGCCTGCACCCGGCGATTGAGGAGTACCTGTACCCGGCTATGGAGGACTATAGGCTCGACATCATTATCGACCAAGGCCCCAATGCCCGCTCCATTCAGCTCAATCTGCCCAAGTTCACTCTGGTGGGCGCCACGACCCGCGCCGGCATGCTCACCGGCCCGCTGCGCTCGCGTTTCGGCCTGATTAACAGGCTCGACTACTACAAACCCGACGAACTCTGCCAGATTCTGCACCGCTCGGCGGGGCTGCTCGATATTGACCTGCAGCCCGGTGGTGCACTTGCTATTGCCCGTCGTTCCCGCGGCACCCCCCGTGTGGCCAATGCCCTGCTGCGCTGGGTGCGCGACTACGCTCAGGTCAAGAGCGATGGCCGTATCAGCGACGACGTGGCCGAAGCTGCTCTCGGTATGATTGATATCGATGAAGACGGGCTCGACGAAATGGACAAACGCTTGCTCGAAACCATGATTTACAAGTTCAACGGCGGCCCGGTAGGTCTGGCCTCGCTCGCGGTTGCCGTGGGTGAAGACGAGAGCACTATCGAGGACGTCCACGAGCCATTCCTTATTATGCAGGGCTACATTAAGCGCACACCGCGCGGGCGCGAGGCCATGCCCGCGGCCTATCAGAAAATCGGCGCACCTCTCACCCGCGCTCAGGGAGAACTCCCCCTTTAATTCCATCGAAACACAACCAGCATGAAACGCCTTTTATTTGCCGCTGCAGCGGCAGTTTCCTTCCTCATCCCCTCCTGCTACCAGATGCAGATGCAGCAGATTGCCTACAACTCAAAAGTTGTCGTGCTCGATATCGGCCACTATTACGAGCCGGTGCGCGGCGGTCAGGGCGCCCGCACGCCCGATGCCAGCAAGGGCGGCGTCATTGAGGAAACGGAGTTCTGGTACCGCTACGCCGGTGAGGTCAAGAAAACCGTCGAGGCTGCCGGCTATACCTGCCTGATATGCAACCGTGGCGATGTACCGACCAATCCCAAATTGGCGGCGGCCGCCGAGAAAGCCGGGGTTCACCACGTGAAGTCCCCCATCCCCACCGCCATTTATCGCTCCACTCACCACCCGCACCGTATAGCCGTGGGCATGCTGAGCACCAACTACGCGCTCGACCAACAGCCCGGAGCCGTGGTGTTCCTGCACCACAACAGCAACTCCGCCACCTGGAAGGTGTGCAACAAGGGGGCTTTCTACTGCAATGAGGCCGGCGTGCGTCTGGCTCAGACCATGGCGCAGGTGATGACACGCGATATTCTCGATGCCCCCAAGGACGGTATGCCCAACAACGGCGTGCCCTGCGGCGTAGTTTTGCGCACTGATGGCCGCCGTGGCGGCGGTGATTGGCTGAATGCCTGCAACGAATCGTACGTTCCTGCCGTCATAACTGAAGTAGCCTATCTTTCCAACCCCGAGCATGCACGCTATCTCAACAAACACGAAAACGCCGTGCGCTTTGCTCAGGCAGTTGGGCGGGGCATCGTCGAATATCTCAATAAACGTTAATCTTATGAGCTTTACCATCAAAGCGGATTTCAGTCCCTACCTTTCCGTAGTCTATCTCAGTAACCGCAAGCCACTGTTCGATGAAATTATCATCCAAAGCGATACGGTTGTCGACAATCTGACACTACGCATCAGCACAAGCCCGGAGTATGTCACCTCACAGACTTACGATATCGGCGCACTGATGGCCAATACAGAGCGCCGCATTCTCCCGACTGAGCAGACTGACTTTGATCTTACCGTGCTCAAAGCTCTGACAGAAGAAGAACCGGGCAAAATCCACTTTGAAATATGCGATGGCGAACAGGTTCTCCATAGGGAAAGCCGAGAACTTAATTGGTTACCGGGCAACACATGGGTACTGGGTAAAAACGCCAAGTTCCCGGAGCTGCTGGCAGCGCTGGTTCAGCCCAACGACCCCGCCGTAGATAAGGTTCTGCACTTTGCCGGGGAACTCCTCGCCAACAAAGGCCTGAACCCCGACTGGAACGGTTACAAGAGCGAACCGAATGCCATTCTGAACAAACTCCACGCCATTTGGCTCACCCTGAGCGGTTACGGAATCAACTACGCCCTGCCGCCCCGAGGCGAAATCGATGCAAGCGTGGGCGTACACCAGAAGGTTCGAACCCCCTCACAAATCATGCAGGGTGGTTGCGCCACATGTCTGGACACCACCATGCTCATGGCCGCCGTTATCGCACAGGCTGGGTACAACCCGCTCGTCATCGTCATACCCAATCATGCCTTTGTCGGCATGCTGATGAAGGATGAGTGCATGACCTCACACATCACTCACGACAGCGCTATTCTACGTAACCTTGTAGAACTGAATGAACTGGTTGTGCTCGAAACAACCATGCTCACCAAGTGCGAAAACGGATTGCAGTTTTCCTTTGCCGATGCTATGGAGAAAGGTAAGCAAAATCTGTACAAAACAGAAAGTGCGACGGCCTACGACATCGCAAAAATCTGGGCTTCGGGAGTGCGCCCCATCGGCACCGAACGCCCGGAGGACGCACCGAGCATTGTCAATGAGACAACTGCCAATGGTGGCAATGCCGAGTTCCTGCCCGAAATGAGCGCAGAGGATTGGGAAAAGGCCATGTCACTGGTCAACTCCCGCAAACGCACCCGCATGGAAAACTGGCAGCTGAAATTGCTCGACCTTTCCATGCGCAACAACCTGCTCAATTCACGGGCAGACAAAACGCAGCTTCACATCGTACTGAACAACTCCGCTCGCCTGGAAGATGACCTCAACAATGGTAAGGTTTTCAAACTTTCGGCAGTTCCCCACACATTCGCCCTCGATGAGGCGTTGAAAAAGGAAGATAAATCCGATGCTCAGGCCATTATCAATCAGCACGCGCTCGAAATGTATGAAAAGAACGAGCTGCTGGCTATCAGCAATAAAACTTTGCTGGATAACGAAGAACTTCAGAAACGTCTCTACAAACTCTACCTTGCCGCCCGAAAAAACCTGGAAGAGAGTGGCTACAACACCCTTTACATTGCCTGCGGTTTCCTGAAATGGATTCGCAAGGAAAAAAATCAGACCCTCTACGCCCCCCTTCTGCTCATTCCGGTTCGCATTTCCCGAAAAAGCGTGAAGAGCGGCTTCACCCTGCGCACGTCGGATGAAGAAACCCGCATCAACCTTACCTTGCTGGAACTGCTCAAAACCGAGTACAGCCTGCGCATTCCCACCCTTGAGGGAGAATTGCCGACAGACAAGAGCGGGCTGGATGTCTGCCTCATTTTCGATACAGTACGCCGTGCCATCAAGGACATTGAAGGGTGGGAGGTACAGGATACCTGTTCGCTTGGCATCTTCTCCTTCGCCAAGTACCTGATGTGGAAGGATCTTTGCGACCGTAAGGATGAGCTGATGGCCAACCCCATCGTCCGCCATCTGGCAAATGAAAATCGTGAAAACTTCCCCACTCAGGTAGGGTTCCCCGACCCGGCTACGCTTGATACCGATGCAGACGCACAACGCATCTACACCCCGCTCTCGTCGGACTCCTCGCAGCTCTCAGCCATTCTGGCAGCCGGGCGCGGCAAGAACTTCGTGCTCATCGGGCCGCCCGGTACCGGTAAGAGCCAGACCATCTCCAACATGATAGCCCACTGTCTGGGACATGGCAAGACTGTGCTCTTCGTCGCTGAGAAGGCCGCAGCTCTCTCGGTTGTGTACAAACGACTTAAGCGCATCGGTCTTGGCGACTTCTGCCTGGAGCTCCATTCCAACAAGGCCATCAAAAAAGAAGTCCTGAACCAATTCAAAACAGCTATCGACAATTCTGCGATTAAGTCAAAGAACAGCCAATGGAGTAAGAAAGTCAGCACGATTCAGCTCATCCGCGAGGGACTCAATCTCCTACCGCAGGCGCTGCACACCCCCTACCCGGATGGCACAACACTGTATGAGGACATCTGCCTGCTGAGCGATTCTCAGTCTTTCCTGCTGATTCCGCCCCCGGCCGAAGACATGCTGACTGTCAGCGCTGAACGCAAAACTGAACTACAGGAACGCGCACATGAATTCAATATATCATTTGCACCGGTAGCCCACCTCTACCCGGGTATTGCCGTCTATTTGACAGCAACTGACTACAGCCTGCAGTGGGAGGATGATTTGGCCGAGCTACTCCCGCGCTTCATCAAAGCAGTTGAAAAGCGTGACGTAGCACTCACCATGCTTATGAACAGCGTGGGTCTGACAGATGAGGACTACAACGAATCTCGCAACCAAATTTGCAAACTGCTGTTGCTTGCCGCCCGTACAGCAGGTCAGGACAACAGCCTGCTGATGCCGGAAACAGCGGAGGCACAACTACTCAGCTTGCAGGAGGCCGTAGCGCACGCCCGCAACTACCACCTCTACAAGGAAGGGCTTACCCTGCCTTACCCCGAAAATGCAGAACTGGAACCGTGCATAGCACAGCTTTACCGCGATTGGAAGGAGGCCCAGTTCTCGAACTGCATCAGCCGTTTCTTCACCACACGCCGCATTCGCAAAGAGCTTCAGAAGTTGGCGTTCTCACACAAAAAACCCGATGTCGAGAAAGATTTGGAGCGTCTCATTTCCATGCAGAAAATCCGGCACACAAAGGCTATCACCTCAACAGATCTGCCCCAATTCCGACGTGGCATCAACACTCAGCAATCTGACTACGAGGCTGCTTGCGCCATTGCCCATGAGCTTAAAAACCTGCCGGATATTCACCCGCTCTGCCGACTCTACCTCACCCGCGAAGGAAATCCCTTTACCCCCGGAAGCCCGGCAACAACACAAGCAGCCACTCTGCAGCTCAGGCAGGATGAATACACCGCCCTGGCCAAGCGCGTAACGGAACTTCTGGGAACCGATGTCGCTCAACATCCGGACTTCGCGCAGGAAGGTGCAGTCGCTCGCCTGTGCAACGAACTGCTCACACAGCGCAAGACCTGGCGCTCCATCGTACTCTGGAATTCCTGCGCTCTTCAGGCCAGGAGCAAGACTGAGCGCGCCATGGTTGACCTGCTGCAGCGGAAAGAAGTTGAGCCCGATGAGCTCGAAAACCTGTTCCGCAAGAACTATTCCCGCTACCGCCTGAGAGCTGCGGTGGACGCCAGCAAAACGCTCACGGCGTTCGACTCGACCACGCACGAAGCCCGCATCTCGGATTTCCGTTCGCAGGACTCGGCACTGCTGACCGCCGCCGGTGCCGAGCTGCAGCAGATTCTCAGAACCAAGTCACTGGAGCACAGTGACCACGGTAAAGAACTGGCGGAACTCAATCACGAAATTAATAAGCAGCGCGCTCACAAGGCAATTCGCAAGCTGCTCACGCTCACACCGAACGTCAGCCGACTGCTCAAGCCCTGCATGCTCATGAGCCCGCTCTCAGTAGCCCAGTACCTCACGCCCGATGCCGAGCCCTTCGATGTCGTTATCTTCGACGAGGCCTCGCAGATTCCCGTGTGGGATGCCATCGGCGCCATCGGCCGCGGCAAGAGCGCTGTGATTGTGGGTGACCCACGACAGATGCCGCCTACCAGCTTCTTCAGCCGTACTAAGATTGACGAAAGCGAGGAGACGGAAGAAATCGAGCAGGATTTGGAGAGCATTCTCGATGAATGCCTGGCCTGCGGGATTCCGCAGATGAACCTCACCTGGCACTATCGCAGTAAGTCCGAGAGCCTGATTGCCTACTCCAACCGCAATTATTACGAAAACAAGCTGGTGACCTTCCCCGCCCCCGTGGCAAAGGATACCGCGCTGCAGTACCACTACGTACAGGGCACCTACGAGCGCGGCAGCAGCAAGCGCTACAACAAAAAGGAGGCTCAGGTACTCGTGGACAACGTGTTGCAGGTGCTCCGCAGCCCGGGTTTCGAGTACAACGAGATGACCAGTATCGGTATCGTGACCTTCAACACCCAGCAGCAGGCACTCATTCTCGACCTCTTCGAAAAGGCCCGCGCTGAGGATGAATCACTCGAGCCTTTCTTTGATGAAGAGAACCCCGAGGCCATCTTCGTGAAGAACCTCGAGAACGTACAGGGCGACGAGCGTGGAGTCATCTACTTCTCCACCACTTTCGGACCCGATGAAAAGGGGAATATCTCCATGAACTTCGGTCCGCTGAACCTGACAGGCGGTGAGCGCCGACTGAATGTAGCCATCACCCGAGCCCGTACCGGCATGCGTGTGTTCAGCTCCCTTAAGCCCGAGGACATCGACCTGAACCGTACCCGCGCCCGCGGTGCGGCAGACCTGCGCGGGTTCCTGGAGTGTGCCCGCATGGGCGCCAACGCCTACTTCAACACCAACGGCCCCGCTGCCGGGCAGGCTGAGAGCGGGCTACAGCGCTCCATCTGCACCGCTCTGCAGGCGCTTGGCTGGAACTGCGTGAGCAATCTGGGCGTATCGGGCTTCCGTATTGACATCGCTATAGCCGACCCATCGCGCCCCGGCAACATGCTGGCCGGCATCGTGCTGGACGGCCCGAGCTATGCCGGAGCCGCCACGGCACGCGACCGCGATGTATTGAGGGAGAGCGTGCTGCAGGCTCTGGGTTGGAATCTCTGCCACATTTGGGCGCTGGATTGGTGGCGCGACCCGCAGGGTTATGCCGACAAGGTAAATGAACAGCTGAAAAAGTTCTCAGCGCAGGCAGGACAATAAGCGCTGCACGCGCTTGCCGGGCAGATTACCCAGCTCCATACCGCGCATCACATACGCAAACGACAAGCCGGTGGCGGGACAACACAGTCCCAACGAGCCACCGGCTCCTGCGTGTCCGAACCCGCCCTCACCGAAAATGGACGTCGGCTCGCACATGGCACCGCAGGTGAAGGCCGTGGGCTCCAGCAAAGTAAGGTCCATCCCTGAGCACTGGGGAGTACTCATCCATTCCAGAACATCGTCTGCAAAGGGAGATTGTGGCAGTTGCCCCAGCAGAGCCTGATAAAACATAGCCAGACCACGAGCGGAAGCCACGCCTCCCTTGGCAGGCGAACCGCACTGCCACGCTGCGGGGGTATTCATCTCGCGGGCGGAACCGTATCCACTGATACTGTGGAATGAGCGGTACACGGAGCTACTCTCGTCAAAATACTCGCGGTAGAAGGGAGTGCGGGGCATAGCGCCCAGCATGCGCGCCGTTCTCAGCTCGGCCACGCTCTCATAGCACGACTCGGGCACATGGCCGATGTAGAACTCCAGACCGAGAGGACGGCGCACCCGTTCTTCCCAATAATCGCACACGCGCTGCCCCGTGAGTTCCAGCATCAGGATGTCCACCAGCGGGCCGAAGGTCTGCGGGTGGTAACCATGCTGCGGGGGCGCCCACAGCGGACGGCTTTTCTCAATGGCACGGCGGCAGGCCCCGAGGTCATCGATAGGAGCCGGCTCGGCCAGAGCGGCAAATCCCCCCTGGTGCGAGAGCAACTGCCCCACAGTCAGGTGCGGCGAGGGGAATGAAGGCCATAAATCTCCCACCTCTAGTTCAGGCCCGCGGCAGCAATCATACAGAGCCTGCAACAGACAGGCCGCGGCAGCCGGCTTAGTGGCGGAATAGATGGGCACAAGGGTGTGCGGCTGCCAGGCCACACCGCGCCGCGACTCACCACCGCAAACGAGCGCCATCTCCTGCCCGTCCTGCCAGACTGCGACAGAGCCCCCCTGCTCCAATCCCTCCTCGAGATTGAGGGCAAAGGCCTGCTGTAATTTCTGCAACATCAGGGTTCGGGGCGTATGGTGAGCACGTGAGCCACACCGTCCTGCACACGAAAACTCACCTCATAAGGCTTCAGAATAATATGGTACACGCGCTCAGGGTCCTGCTGGTAAGCGGGTCGGGGATCCTGAGCCAGTACCTCCTGCATGGCCATAGCCCAATCGTGCGGAGCCGATTTCGGCACAGGACACTCTACCAACACCTGCAACATGGTGCGTGGTGTTTCGGTAAATCCGCCCGTAGCCTCGGGTATGCTGTCGGCATACGCAATATAGGGCTTAATGTCGTAGATGGGCGTGCCGTCTACCATATCAGCGCCACTCACACGCAGCACCGGGCCGTCCTCCACCGATACCAGCTTCACAACAGATAAGCCCAATCCATTCGGGCGGAAGGGTGAACGTGTGGCAAACACCCCCACTCGAGTATTGCCACCCAGTCGTGGCGGGCGCACCGTCGGGTGCCACCCGGCGCCCTCATTGCAATGAAAGCCCCATATCAGCCACAAGTGACTGAACGCAGCTATACCGCGCACAAAATCGGGGTTACGATAGGCGGGTTCAAAGACAATTTCGCTGATGACATGTGGCGCGAGATTGCCCTGACGAGGCACCCCGAACTTGTCCGCAAACGGCGAGCGGATGTACGCCACCGGTTCCATCACACACCGAAGAAATCACGCATCACCTGCACATACACACCGCGCTTAAAGTCCGGCAGGGAGTCGTAGTCAAAATCAGCAGGCTTCACCCACTTGTAGTCGCGGAACTCCTTGTTGTCCAGCCACGGCTCGGCGGCATCGCTGTGCATGCGGCACAGAAAGTAAAACTGCTCCTGCCCCGCATAGGGAATACCACGCTTGCGCAACACCCTCTCGCGCTCCTTGGGCGGGTAATCATAGCGGTACGGGCCGTGCTCGGCTATCACCTCGTATTCGTTGGGGCGAAACCCCGTTTCCTCCATCCCCTCGCGACAGGCAGCACTCAGCGGGGACTCGCCGTTCTTAATCCCACCCTGCGGGAACTGCCAGGCTCCTACAGGTTTCACGCGCTCGCACACCAACACTGTGCCATCATTACGCTGATAGATGATGGCGGCATTCGGTCGATAAAGTTCCGTGGTCTGTGACATATAGACAAAAAGGTCGTGAAGTCAATATAACATACCCCGCTCTCTTTTGCAAGCTCGGAACATCGAAAAGACTTGCTTAAGGCAGTGAATATGGTATTTTTATCATGTATGGGACTGAAGTCCCATGCTCCGAAACAGATGTTATGCAGGCATATTTTCACAAATCGCTGAGGAACAAGAATATCAACTATAGACATGGTCGATATTTTGTGACGATGCAGGTGGCACACAACATGTCACTGTTGGGAGCAATTGTGGGTGAAAGAAGTGTATTGAACGAACTGGGGAAAGGCGTGGAAGCAGCTCTCGTGGACCTACCGCAGAAATACCCGGAGCTTAAATTAGGTGAGTACGTGATTATGCCTAACCATGTTCACATGATACTAACCATTCAACTTCAGGCCACGAATAAGGAAAATCACTTGGGTTTTCTGGTTGGCCGCTTCAAGGGGACTACTGCCTATATTTATGGCAAATTGAAGCAAGCAGGTACTGTACCAGCCATCGGCGAACACCTTTGGCAGCGGGATTATTGGGACGATTTGATTTCAAGTGAAGAGGAGTTTCGAAACTTTGAAAAATATATACGCCTCAACCCGAGAAATTGGACTCGAGATCGCTGGGGCGCAGTTACAACATACATGCTGGGTGATGAGAGGCTGCTGGACTTACCGAAGTGTGCCTTTGTCGCCTCGCAGGGATTTTCGGCGGCAACATTAAATCCACGCCGCATCAAACTTTCGGAGCGAGGGACTTCAGTCCCTCATTCCCCGGAGATGGCCGTCATTTCCACCTTCACCAGTGCACAGGAGCGCGAAGTGCTTCGCATAGTTTTAGCCAGAGGTCGAAACATTATCCACGTTTGCCCACAGGGGATTCCCCGGAGGGAGGCGCTTTCCGCCACGCAGATACAAGCGCTGGAGGAAAAACGATTGTTGTTCATTTCACCGCAAGAGACCGGTTCCCGCCTGAATAAAAAAGTAGCAACTAGGTGCAATGAATATGTGCTGCGACATGCAGAGGAAATATGGGCGGGTGATATCACCGCCAACGGCACTCTGGCGTCGCTGATTGACGGGTTAACACAGGCACCATAAAAAAGCCCCCGCGCAATCGGCCATGAGCGCCGATGACGCGGGTGTGAAAATCAATTAGCAGAGCTATCAGTGCTTACCGCACTTGCACTCGTGGCCTTCACCGTGGCCACCGCAGCATTCGCCGTCACCATGACCGTGACCACCGCATTTGCACTCATGGCCTTCACCATGGCCACCGCAGCATTCACCGTCGCCGTGACCGCACTTGCACTCGTGCTCACCCTCACCGTGGTTCTTGCAGTCACTCTCGCAATCATCGCAGTTGCCGCTGCAACCGCCGCCACAGGAGCAGCTTACCTGCTGGTTCATGGAGTCGGCCACCTCCTCATCGGTGGGAGCGCAGCCCTTCTCGATGGCGATGCAGAGGTACTGGTGCACGATATTGAGCATTTCGTCGAGCTCCTGGCGAGCCTCAAGGAATCCCTTGCAGATGGGGTTGTCAATCACGTCCTGCCGCAGACCGTCGAAAGTCGAAATTTCCTCCTCAGAAGGGGGCATGCCCTCCATGTGCTTGTTGCGGAGCTTCTCGCCATACTCGTTGACCTTGCGGAAAAGATCAGTGGCTTCGGGGTTCTGGTAGAAAAGGCCGATGCGAGCGCGAGCGGAAACGACCTTCTGGCTCTGAGCAACGGCATTGGCCAGCTCGGTGGTGAGCTTCACCAGTTCGGGAGAAAGGGATGTATTTGACATAACGCGGCGCATTTTAGCACAAATGTACCGCCTATGCAATGGCAGAGTCTGTCAAACAGCAGGCAAGAAATCCTAGTATGACACTAGGATTGTATCAGAATACACGTCACCTGCTTGACAAGGGGGCGATATGGGGGTATGCTGCGCTGCAGATGGATAACGAAGCATATCAGACAGGAACACCGCTGTTCAGAGCGATTACGACCGGGGAAAGTGAGCAGGTACGCCTGCTGCTGGCAAAAGGCGAGGACGCGAATGAATGTTACGGTGAGGATGAGGAACCGGCTCTGCTGGTTGCGGCCATTGAAAACCGCGAACAGATATGCAAACAGCTCATTGCTGCCGGGGCCGCTGTGAATGCCTGCGACACGCGTGGCTACACGCCACTGATGGCAGCGGTATGCGCTGACAGTCTGAATATTGTAAAAATGCTACTGTCCGCCGGTGCCGATGTGAACCGCAGCTGTGCACAGAGCAATGCCACCGCCCTGCACGATGCAGCTACAGGAAACCATCTGGAAATTACCCGCGAGCTATTAGCTGCCGGCGCCGAGGTTAACGCCCCCGAGAACAATGAGGGAAACACCGTGCTGATGTGTGCCGTACAAGCACTGTCACCGGAAATCACCGAGCTACTGCTGACAGCAGGTGCCGACCGAGACACTCGCAGCAGCCGTGGCGACACAGCGCTCGAGCTCATTCGCACCGAGCTACTCTACCTCTGGGAGCCGGTGAAGTGCGCCCGTGCCCGACGCATCGAACAACTTCTGACTGTCTGAAACGACTCACTCCAATATCCGAACTCTATGAAAGCAAAACATTTACTTCTCTTCTGCTGTACCCTGCTCACTGCCTGCAGTACCCCGCACCCCTGCGAAGGCTCCATAGGCGACCCGTACAGTCTGGTACTCATTCCGCAGGCTGACGGGGAAAACATCCGTTATCGCTACGATGCGGATGGCTCCTGCAATCTGGAGTTACATAGCATGTACACCGACAGCCCCGGGCTAAAGGTTGAGGGGCTCACGCTCACGGCGAAACCGGGAATCCAGGGCACACTGGAGCTCAGCTGCGCGGTTGGAACTCAGCACCACAGTGTGACCGTGCCGACAAACCAAACCACTACCCGCAGCATCGATGGTATTGAGTTCACATTCCGCCCGGTTGAGATTCACGAGTTTGAGGAGCGCATGCTCGAAATCTCATGGGAGCCGCCTGCAAATTTCCCGGAGCGTGTAGCAGGCATCAATACCCACTGCAATCTCTTCAGTCACTGCATGTTATCCTGCAGGGACACGAACGGCAAGCACTGTGAAGTACACCGCAGTTACGACAAGTCGCAGATTGAGGTCAACGTATGGCTCTGGAACAAGCCCAACACTTACACCGTGGACTTCCGAGCCGGCGCTGCAGACGAACCGAAAGTGCTCCTGCTACCCGGGTATGAAAAGAAACGCGCAGAGCTCAACTCTGCGCGCTCACTGCCGGTTCCTCACTGAGAGAGCGGCTTCAGATAAAAATCTCAGGCTGTTTGGGCTCAGACGCCACCATATTCAAGCGCTGGGTCATCCCCTCGAGCATGGGCGGGGGCAGCAGTCGCGAGCGGCGGGGACAGATAGCCACACAGCGCATACAGAGAATGCATTTGGCGGCATCCGTCGTGTGCGGGGCATTCGCCGGAATAGCCCCGACCGGGCACAGACGTGCACATTTACCACAACCTCGGCAGCTGTCAAGAGTAAGCGGAGCCACGGGCATCTGCGGACGCTCACGATAGGGCATGTTCCCGGGTACACAGACGGTGCTCAGGTTACCCTCTGCCAATTTGGCAGCCACGGTGCGGCCGAACTCAGCGGCTTTGTCCGCATCTGCACCGTGCGGACGCCCGGCTGCAATACTGCGCACGATTGAATGCTCTGCAATGAACGCAGCAGCGGCAATCACCTTGTAACCATTGGCAGTAAGCACGGTATGCAGCTCCAGCAGAGCATCCTCATAAGCTCGGTTACCATACACCACCACAGCAATGGCCGGGCCGCCGTTTCCTTTCAGCACACGCAAACGCTCCAGCGCGACCTCGGGTACACGACCACCATACACCGGCACTACGGCCAGGAGCGGAGCGCTCACCGACTCTGCCGCCACTGGGGCGCACAGGTCTACGCGACGTACAGCCATCCCCTGAGTGATGGCCGAAGCTACCTTCTCACAGCCTCCCGTGGGGCTGAAAACCGCTGAAATCCATTCTGCTGAGCTCATGCCCCCAGTCTAGCCATTAGTCAGAACTAATACAAGAGCTATTTTTCCAATTCAGCACGAATAAAGGGAGCTGTAATGCTCTTTTTGTGGCGCGCGACCTGTTTCACAGTTCCCTCAGCCACAATGGTGCCGCCATCAGCACCGGCACCGGGACCCACGTCAATAACGTAGTCGGCCTCGCATATCAGCTCGAGGTTATGCTCAATGACCACTACTGTGTTGCCCATATCGACCAGACGGCGCAGCACACCGACCAGCAGACGGACATCGTGCGGGTGCAGACCAATGGTGGGTTCCTCGATGAGATAGAGGTCCTGCGGCAGAGCCCGCCCGCGGCGAATGGCCGTAAGGGCAGCCCGACGCCCCTTAATGAGCTCCGCAACCAGCTTAATGCGCTGCGCCTCGCCGCCGGAGAGCGTGTTACTGGCCTGCCCCAGCGTGAGGTAGCCCAGGCCGGTTTCGCAGAGCAATCGCAGCGGGTCAGCCAATCGGGGTTGCCCGGCAAAGAACTCAGCGGCGTCCTCCATATTCATATCGAGCACCTCAGCAATGGTCTTGCCCTTGTAGCGCACCTGCAGAGTACGCGAGTTGTAGCGGGCGCCGCGGCAAGTCTCGCAGGGCACATTGCAGGGCGGCAGGAAATCCATCTCCTGTCGCTGATAGCCGGTACCCTTGCAGCTCTCGCAATGCCCGGCAGCCGTGTTGAAAGAGAATCGGCCGGCATCGAAGCCCAGTCGGCGGGCATCGGCACTCTGGGCAAAGAGCTTGCGGATTTCATCGAAAATACCGATATAGGTTGCGGGAGTGGAGCGCGGGGTCTTGCCCAACGGCGATTGGTCCACGCGGTACAGAGCCCTGACGGAATCGAGCCCGCGGGAGTTTTTCCAGGCAGCGCGTTCCTCCTTACTGATGGAAGCGCCAAGAGCCTGCTGCACGGCGGGTGCCAGCGTACCGGTAATGAGCGAAGTCTTGCCCGCACCGGATGAACCGGTTACAACCGTGAATCGGGCGCGGGGGATACGCAGGTTCACATTCTTCAGGTTGTGCAGGCAGCACCCGGTGAGCTCCAGCCACTCGGCATCCTTCACCGGCAACCACTTACCGCAGTAGGGGTGACGACGGGACTCCGCCAGGGCTCGCCCCGTGACCGACTGAGGATTGGCTGCCACCTCATCGAATGTACCCTGTGCCACAATTTCGCCGCCATGCACACCGGCCCCCGGGCCAAGGTCAATGATATGGTCGGCGCAGCGCATGGTATCTTCATCATGCTCAACCACCAGCAGCGTATTGCCTCGCTGCTTGAGGTCCGCCAGAGTGGAGAGCAGGCGCTCGTTATCACGGGGGTGAAGACCGATGGTCGGCTCGTCGAGCACATAGAGCACGCCTCGCAGCTCCGAACCCAGCTGAGCGGCCAGACGTATGCGCTGTGTCTCGCCGCCGGACAGCGTGGTAGCGGCTCGGTCCATGGACAGGTAACCCAAGCCCACACGCTGCAGGAAACGCAGTCGCGGAGCAATCTCTGCCAGCACATTGCGTGCAATGTCGGCTTCCCGCCCCTCGAAATGCCAGGTATTCACCAGCTCCAGTGCGCTGACGGCATCCAGCCTGCCCACCTCGGCGATATTCTTGCCGAAGAGCGTCACACCGAGAGCGAACTTATGCAGGCGCTGCCCGTGGCAGGCCGGACACAAGCGACCGGGGCCATCCTTGGCTGCAGCTTTCTCGACCTCGCGGTCAAAGCGCAGTTCACGCTCCAGCTCGCTCATCTTTTCGTCATCCTTCCTGCTACCGCCCACATCAGCCACACGCCCGTGACCGGCGCAGACCGGGCACCAACCGCGCGGCGAATTGAACGAGAAGGTGGAAGGCTCGGGCTCGGCATAACTCTCACCACACTGCGGGCAGGTCAGGCGCGTACCCAGCAACTGACTGTGCGCCCCCTGTACCAGACGCAGGAAGCCATCGCCCATTTCCAGAGCACGGCCCACGCCCTCCTGAAGCGCCGCAAAATCGCAATCCCTGCCATTCATCGTGATATGGTTACCCTGCACACAGACCTCAGCCAGCACGATATCAACATCGTGGTTGGAGTAGCGGTCGAGCGGCGTGAAATCCTCGGTACGGCAAAGAGAGCCATCGGCAATCATGTAGGGGTATTTCTTCTTGGCCGCCCAGCGGGCCAGGTCGGCGTAGTGCCCCTTGCGGTTGCGCACCACGGGAGCGGCAATCATGAGCGAGGCGGGGCGCTTATCAATTTCCGCCATCACAAGGGCCCGAATCTCATCGGGCAGTCGGCGCCCCACCGGCACCTTGCAACGGGAACAATGCGGCTGCCCCAGCTTGGAATAGAGAAGGCGCAGGAACTGCCATATTTCCGTTACCGTACCCACGGTTGACTTACAGCCACCGCGGGAGCGGTTCTGCTCAATGGCCACCGTGGGCGGCAGTCCGGTCAGGCGGTCGATGTCGGGAGTCTCCATCTGCTCAGTAAACTGGCGGGCATAGGGGCTCATGACATCCATGAAGCGCTTCTGCCCCTCAGCAAACACAATATCAAAGGCCAGCGTACTCTTACCACTGCCGGAAAGTCCGGTGACCACAGTCATCTCATTGCGCGGAATGTCAACATCGATATTCTTGAGCTGGTGATGGCGGGCACCTCGCAGCGCAATGACGCCGTCCGGCACCGCCACATCGCCCTCAATGGCCGAGGGCGCGGAGAGCAGTTCTGCCTGAGTGCCGAGAGCCTGCGCCAGATAACCGCTCGTGTAGCCGAGCCCGCAGGCAGCCACTTGCTCAGGAGTGCCCTGCACCACGATATGACCGCCCCCGGTACCGCCCTCGGGGCCGAGGTCAATCACATGGTCAGCGCACTTAATGAGCTCAAGGTTATGCTCGATGACAAGCAGAGTATTCCCCTGCTCCACCAAGCGGTCAAAGACGCGCAGCAACACCTCCAAATCACTGAAATGCAGGCCGGTACCGGGTTCATCAAGAATGAGCAGGCAGCCCTTCCCGGCGGCTTCCTCAGTAAGAGCCTCGACAAGAATGTGGGCCAGTTTCAAGCGCTGATTCTCACCGCCGGACAAGGTATTGAGCGGCTGCCCGAGCCCGAGATGCCCCAGACCAACATCCACCAGCACCTGCAGCCGCTCGGCAATGCGCCGGGCCCGGGCATTCTTTTCGCGGGCAAAGAGCCGCTGAGCACTGCGGATATCCAGAGCGAGCAGCTCGGCCATGTTGTAGCCCAGCAGAGTGATGGTGAGGGCCTGGTCAGTGTAGCGCGTGCCGTGACAGAGCGCACAGGGCACAAAAATATCGGAGAGGAACTGCATTTCCACCTTCTCCTGCCCGAGCCCCGAGCAGCGGGGACAACGCCCATCGCCGCTGTTGAAGGAGAAATAGCCCGGTTTGAGTCCTCGGGCCTGAGCTGCGGGTTCTGCCACAAAAAGAGCGCGGATATCCTCGAACACACCGATATAGACAGCCGGTGTCGAACGGGGCGTGCGTACAATGGGGCTCTGGTCCACCAGCACCACGTCATGCACCTTGTCCAGCCCCTTAATGCTGCGCACCTTGATTTCATCTTCATCATCAAGGGCATCCGCATGCACGGAACCGTAGAGCACCTGACAGGCCAGCGAGCTCTTGCCGCTGCCGCTCACACCGGTCAGACAGGTATATACGCCCAGCGGAATATCCACATCGAAGTTGTGCAGGTTGTGGCATTCAGCACCGCGAATGGCGATTTTACCCTTCCCCTTGCGGCGGCGGCGCGGCACGGCAATACAGCGAGCGGCACTCAGGTACTGCCCGGTGAGCGACTGCTTGGCCTTTTCAATTCCTGCAGGCGCACCGGCATACACCAGTTCACCTCCGGCAACACCACTGGCCGGCCCCATGTCCACAAGGTAATCGGCGGCACGCATCACTGCTTCCTCATGCTCAACCACGACAAGCGTATTCCCGCGGTGCGACAGGCGACGCATGGCAGAAATCAGACGGGCGGTATCACGAGAGTGCAGCCCGACGGTGGGTTCATCGAGCACAAAAAGTGTTTCGGTAAGTGCTGCGCCCAGACAGGCGGTCAAGCTCACTCGCTCAATTTCACCGCCTGACAATGAACGCGTCAGTCGATTGGCCGCGATATAACCCAGCCCCACCTCACACAGATATGCCACGCGGCTGCGCAGCTCACGCACCCCCTGAGCCAGAGAGCGGTCGCTTCCGGTGGCAGGCAGCACATGAGCATCCAGCCAGGGCAGGAAATCCACCATGGGCAGTGCCATGACCTGCGGCACGGTCAGCCCGCCGATGGTGAAAGCCAGTGCCTCGGGGCGCAGACGTCCGCCGTGACAGTCGGGGCACACGCTGTACACGCGGTAGTAGGCCAGGAACACACGCACCGTCATCTTGTGGGCATGCTTCTCCATATCATCGAAAATCCCCTTATAGCCGTACCACAGCTCATGGTCAGAGGCCGTCCAGGGGTCGAGCTCCCCGCAATTACCGTAGAAAACCCAGTCTTTTTCCTTCTGCGTAAGTTCATTCCACGGCACATTCATGCGCACGGCCCGGTGGCGTTTGTTGGCCCGCATGAAGTCACCGTAGCAGATGGACAGAGTTTGCGAAGACAGCATCTTGAGTGCCCCGTCGGCTATGCTGACATCGGGCACAATACCACGGTTATAATCGTAAGTTATGGCGCGACCATAGCCCTTGCAGGCCGGACAGGCTCCCAGTGGCGAATTGCCACTGAACAGACCGGGACGCGGTTCCACCAGCGGGAACCAGTCACTGCGGAACTCGCGCAGCGCTCCCCAGCCCGAATCCGTACGCAGAGCGGTGTACACCACATCCTGCCCCAGACGCAGGGCTGTTTCGACAGCCTCTGTCAGACGCGGGGTGGACTCTGCCCGCAGTTTCACACGGTCCTGCAACACCAGCCAGCGCTCCATACCCAGCTGAGCTTCGGTAGCGGAATCCAGCCGCAGCACCTCACCCTTACAGAACACACGCAGGTAACCCTGCCCCTGCAGAGCCTGCACCATTTCCTCAAACGTACCCACCGGGCGCACGGCAAAACACACCAGCACCTCACCGCCCTCACTCTCAGTCAATAACTGAGCCGCCACTCCCTGCGGGGTGGCCGGGCGAACCTCCCGCCCCTCGGCATCATGCCCCACAGCCAGGCGGGAAAAAATGAGTTTCAGGTATTCATTGATACCCGTCATAGTGCCCACGGTGGAGCGCGAGTTCTTCACGGAATTGCGCTGCCCCAGAGCAATGGCCGGCGGCACGTTCTCCACGGCCTCCACATTCGGACGATCCATGCGGTCCATGAACTGACGCACATAAGGCGAAAAGGTCTCCACATAGCGTCGCTGCCCCTCAGCATACAGCGTGCTCATGGCCAGGGACGTCTTACCGCTGCCGCTCGGCCCGGTAACCACCGTAATGCCCCCCAGCGGAATATCCACATTGACATTCTTGAGGTTATGTTCCTTTGCCCCGCGTATGCGGATGCTGTTCACCGCACTCTCATTCTTCATAGCGTCATTTTACCTACTTTTTTGGCAGAGATAAAGCCAAATGTGCGTACACGCGGCGGGCCGTAACAGATTTCCGGCGGGCACCAACGGGTGTAACCACTAGCTATATTCACTTGCCAATGATACGGTTAGAGCGTAAATTGGGTGCTCAACGATCCAATTCCCCATATGAAGACAAGCCTATTGTTCTTTATCGGTGGCATGGTCGCTGCGACCGTTGCCAGATTAGCCTCTGCCTGCCCCTGTGCCCGCTCCATGGCCGTGAAAGGTCTGGCTCGCGGCATGAACGTGACAGAGAAAGCCAAAGAAAAACTCAACAAGTTGAAGGAGGAAGCCGAGGGCATGTGCCGGGAGGCCAAAGCCTGCGCCGAAGCAGAAAAACAGAATAAGCCCTGCTGCCATCAGGACAGCTGCGAGGTGCCGCAGGACAAGAACTAAAGCCCACGGAACCGGTACTGCCATGCTGCCCGCCAAAATCACCCGCCTGCTCCTGACTGCCGGTACGCTACGGCTGCTGCTGCCGCAATGGATGCGTCTGCCGCTAACCCTGTGGCGCTATCGGCATTTTTTTGCGGAGGGCATACGGTCACTGCTGGCCGGGCGGCTGGGAGTACCGGTTCTGGATGCTCTGGCCATCGGAGCGGGTATCATTACCCGTTCCTACGGAGCGGCCAACAGCATTATGATACTGCTGAGGATATCGGACATCCTGCAGCACCGCACCCTGCGCAAAACGCGCAAGGCTCTGAGAAAAAGCCTGAGCCGGCGCATTAACCGCGTTTGGTTATTGCAGGGGGATGGTCTGGAAGTATCGGTCCCCCTGCGGGAAATTCAGCCAGGCGACAGCGTTGTGGTTCGCACCGGAGCGCTCATCGCTGTGGACGGCACCGTGACAGACGGTATGGCCGAAGTGAATGAAGCCCTCATGACGGGCGAGGCTGCTCCGGTCTGCAAGCAGCGCGGCAGCAGGGTCTATGCCGGCACAACCGTGAACTGCGGGCGGCTGGTGGTGTGTGTGGAATCGGTGGATGAGCGCACACGCATAAGCCGTATTGTCAACATGGTGGAACATGCCGACGAACACAAAGCCCTCATTCAGACCGACTGCGAGCACCTGGCCGACCGCATTGTTCCCTGGAGCCTGCTGGCAGCCGGGCTGACCTGGGCCATTTCCGGGCGAATCGGGCAGGCCTCTGCCGTGCTGATGGTAGACTACAGCTGCGCGCTCAAGCTCACAACGCCCATCGTGATGGCAACTGCTATGCGTCAGGCAGTGAAGCACGGCGTCATTGTGAAAGGCGGTAAATATCTGGAGGCCGTCGCCATGGCCGACACTATCATCTTCGACAAAACCGGCACGCTGACAACAGCCACGCCTTCCGTCAGCCGCATTCTGGCCCTGCCCCCCTATTCGCAGGATGATGTGCTGCGTATTGTCGCCTGTATTGAAGAGCACTTTCACCACAGCATGGCGCAGGCCATTGTGAAGGAAGCACGCCACCGCCGCCTGCGACACCGGCGGGAAGAACACGGAGAAGTGCAACTGGTCGTGGCTCGCGGGGTACGCACCACCGTGCACGGTCAAAATGCCCTTGTGGGCAGCGCCCACTTCCTTTTTCGGGATGAAGGTGTGGAAGCAGCCCCCGAACTGGAGGCTCAGATAAACGAAGGCGACTCGGTCACTTGGCTGGCCATCGGCGGGCGGGCTGTCGGGGCTGTCTGCCTGCGCGACACCCTGCGGCCGGAAGCCGCAGAAGTCATACGCGACCTGCGTGCACTCGGGTTGAAAAACATCTTGCTGCTCACAGGAGATACCGCTCAGAGCACCGTACCGGTGGCACAGGCTCTGGGGATTACAGATTATTTCACCGGCATGTCACCCGAGCAGAAAGCCGCCGTAGTCTGCGAATTGCGGGACATGGGGCACAAAATCATCATGGTGGGTGACGGAGTGAACGACTCGCCGGCCATGACATGTGCCGAAGCGGCGGTATCAATGAAAGACGCCGCCGATCTGGCCCGCGAAGTGGCCGACATCACCCTGCTGGAAAACTCGCTCAGCGGGCTCGTTGACCTGCGGCGACTGTCAGTGGCAGCCCTGCGGCGCATTCACAGCAACTACCGTTTCATAGCCGCCTTCAATTCCGCCCTTATTGCAGCCGGAGCGTTCGGGGTATTTCCCCCGCTACTCTCGGCCTGGCTTCACAACCTGTCCACTGTGGGCGTGTGCGTGACCAGCCGCCGTTCCTTTGAATAAGCGGCCGGTCATACAATCGGCGCAGAATCACTTGCCGAGCAGCTCGGCCAGTACCTCCAGGCAGCGGGCATTCTCACGCTCCGTGCCGACGGTGATGCGCACATACTCAGGCAGGCCGTAGCCGTCCATGTGGCGCAGAATAACCCCCTTAGCCAAAGCGTCATTGAACACCTTACGTCCCTGCCCCGTCTTCACCAGAATGAAGTTGGCCTGACTGGGCACGTACTCAATCCCCCAGGACTTGAAGGCGGAGTAGTACTGCTCCTTGCCGCGGTTCACCATATCCACCGATTTGGCGAGGTGTTCCTCATCATCGAGCGCAGCAGCGGCTGCGGCCTGTGACATGAGGTTCATATTGAAGGGCGTGCGCGCCTTGTTGAGCAGGTCGGCAATCTCGGGAATCGTGACGCCGTAACCGGCACGCAGACCGGCCAGACCGTAGGCCTTGGAGAAAGTGCGCAGCAGAATAACGTTGCGCCCCTGCTTCACATACTTCAGCGTATCGGGTTTGTCGTCCGCAAAGTCGATGTAGGCTTCGTCGAATGCCACAATGACATGCTCCGGCACCTGCTCCATGAAGGAGTCCATCTCGGCCTGAGTGACCACCGTACCGAGCGGGTTGGCCGGGTTCGTTATGAATACCAGACGCGTCTGCGGAGTAATCGCCGCCAGAATAGCCTGCAGGTCAGAGCTGAAGTCAGGCTTGATGGGAGCCTCCACATACTTAGCCCCGAAGAGTTTGCACATGATGGGGTACATGGAGAAGCTGTGCTTTGCGGCGATAAGCTCAATTCCCTCGTGCAGGCAGGCGTGGCACAGCAGCTCGATAAGCTCACTGCTGCCGCTGCCCACCACAGTCTGGTTGAACTCCACCCCGAAACGGGCGGCAATCTTGCTGCGCAGGTTGAACGATGCGCCATCGGGATAAATATGCACACCGGCAGCCGTTTTCACCATGGCCTCCACAGCCTTAGGAGAGGGGCCGAGCGAGTTTTCATTCGAGGCGAGCTTCACGATATCGACGGGGTCCATTCCCAGCTCGCGGGCGGTTTCCTCGATGGGCTTGCCGGGCTGGTAAGCGACCAGCTCCAGCACGTACTGATTGGCATACTGTGCGATGTTGCTCATGGTTTGCGCGTGTTCGCGGGGCATTATAATACCTGTCATGAGTAAACACAAGCCTTGAATAAGCCATGAATATCAGATAAAATGTCGTGCATGAAAAAATGGCATAAGCGAACCCTGTTTGTTCTGGCACTGGGCTTACTCGGCACTGTGGCCGTGGCCTATCGACCGGCGCTCACTCCGGACGAGGTGCAGGAAATCAAGCACTTTGAACAGGAAGTCGCTCTGCCGGAGCACCTCAGCGATTCCACGTTTGCCTTCACCCACACCATTCAGCTGCACAACCCGCAGAAGGGTACCTGGTACGCCGGCGGTCTGCAGGAGGTGCACAAGCAGCTCACCCCCGCCGAGTGGCCGATAGAAGTCCGCTGTGAAAACGGTAAACTGAAAGTCCTGGCACCGCCGCCCTCATTGAGCGCACCGCTCGCCCACCTGAAAGCCACCTGGGTGGTGGGAATCGGCGATGTATCCCGCGTGCGCCGTCCCAATGGGCGCCTGCATACCGAGTACCAGCTGCACATTTCCTGCAATCTGGAACACACACCAAGTCTGTGGCGCCCGAAACAGCGGGAGATGTTCGTGCAGTTCATCACGGTTGATGTGGAAGACAAAGCTGCCGACATGGGAACCGCCCTGCTGGCAGAAACAGTCGGCCCCTTTTTCGGGCAATTCCGCATGAGCACCACCGGACCGGAACCACAGTTACCGGCCCGCTACTGCGAGTCGGCTCTTTCCAATGCCATGTTGCGCCTGCTGCACACACTGGCAGCCTGCACCCCCGACACCCATGAGCAGCTCACCCCGCGATTGATTAACGGAGCAGCCCAACTCAGCCGATTCGCAACCGATGCCCCCTGGCCCGAGTGCTGGGGGCACTCAGATGAAATGGCTCGCACGATTGCCTACCGCGTAGGCCCCGTGCTCGAGTACCTGGCAGAGAAAGAATGTTTCGGCAATCAGCAACTGGCAGATTTCATCAATGGCGAGCATTTTGCCCGGATTTTTGGTGAAAGTTTTGTGGACGCAAAAAGTTCCGACATTCAAGCAGATTTAGAAGATATTGAAATTGAATACATTGAATCACCTAGCTCACAAAATTGAAAAATTAAATAAAAAAAATACACTTTTTCTGTAGATTTTCAGAATTCTTTGCGTTCTCTATAGTGTAGGCCGGGGTGAGAGCCGGCCGAGAGAAGACAGAAAACTGTTTTTCATAGAGTAGGTGTAAGTACAAGGTCGACCGGAGAACCCAGATGGGTGCCGGTCGATTTTGTTGTGTCAGAGGATGATGCGCTCCATATCATCGGGCACATGGATGGCGCCGCGAAAATGCTCCGCAGCCTCAGCCGAGTAGGCAGAGCGACGGGTGGATAGTGTCTTGTCCTCGGTATGGTAGAGCAGCAGGTTACTCACATTGAGCCCTGCGGCCAGGCGCCCGGCATCGAGCGCGGTGCTGTGGTGTTTTTCATAAGGCTTAAAGCGCTCGCGGTCGGCGTACAGGCAGAAAGCCTCGCAGAGCAACCAATCGGCCCCGATGGCGTATTGCCCGGCGCGCTCGTTGTATGGCTCATCGCCCAGACAGGTCAGACGGCGACCGTCGGGTAGCTGCAGGCAGAAACCGTATTGCTTTGCCTTGGTTGAACCTATATCAAAGGCCTGAGCCCGCATCCCGGCCACAGAGAACCCCTCACCGTCGGCCAGAGCATGCAGCAGAATGTCATCGTGAAGGTGCTTGCAAACCTTGCCCGGCAAAGTCAGGCGGCAGATAGACTCCAGCGCAGCCAGGCCCTCGTCGTGCCCGAAAAGGTGCAATTCACCGCTGTACTTGCCGGAGTTCATAGCCTGAGCAATCATACGAACAACCCACACGACGCCGAAAATGTGGTCGGTATGGGTGTGGGTCAGAAAAATGTCGTGAATGTCACTCAGCGACACTCCGGCCTGCTCCAGTCGGGCCAATATACCGTTGCCGCCACCGGCATCCACCAGCAGCACCTGCTGCCCGTTGCGGATGGTGAAACAAGTATTGTAGCAGCGTGTTACCGCTGCATTTCCCGTGCCCAACATGGTAAGTTCCGTCATGATTGGCAGTATATCAGCCTGAAGGCTTCATTACAAGACTGTAATTTGTATGTTGCAATAAGGTATATTTTATGCTATTATCGCCTCAACATGAAATTCACCGATAAACTTCAGGCTCGTATTCAGGCCACCCGCTCTGCTCTCTGCGTGGGGCTTGACCCTCGTCCGCAGACGGAAAACATGAACGAACTGGCCGATTGGCTGCGCAAGGTAGTGGCAGAGACCGCTCCCTACACCGCGGCTTACAAGCCCAATATCGCCTATTTCGAGGCCATGGGCCTGCCCGGTCTGAAGGTGCTCGAGGAGCTGCTGCCTGATATGCCCAAGGACATTCCGGTGATTCTCGATGCCAAGCGCGGTGACATCGGCGAAACCCAGAAATACTACGCCCAGGCCTACTTTGAGCGCATGCAGGTGGATGCCGTGACACTCAATCCCTTCATGGGCTACGATATTCTGGAGCCCTTCCTGAACCACCCCGGCAAGGCCGTATACCTGCTGGCCGTTACCTCCAACGCCGGTTCTGCCGATATTGAGCGTCAGGTACTGGCCAATGGCCGCAAGGTCTACCAGCTGGTAGGCGATATGGTAGAGCGCGCCCGCGCTGAGGGTGCCGCTACCGAAGTCGGCATGGTCATGGGTCTGACCAATGCCAGCAGTGAATTACTGGCAGAGCTGCCCGATGCCCCCCTGCTTATCCCCGGTCTGGGCGCTCAGGGCGGCGATTTGAGCGCGCTGACTGGCGGCACCCGTGTGGCCCCGCCCGTCATCAACGTATCCCGCGGCATCCTTTACCGTGAGCCGGAGCTGAGCTTTGCCGAAAAGGCCGAGAAGTACGCGCTGGAAATCCGCGAGGCGCTGTCCCTCTGAACAGAAGCATAGCCATGAAACAATATCTGGAGCTGCTCGATGATGTGCTGACCAACGGTGTGGGGAGGGATGACCGCACCGGCACGGGTACCGTGGGTGTATTCGGTCGTCAAGTTCGCTTTGACCTGCGCAAGGGATTCCCCTGCCTGACCACCAAGAAACTGCACCTGCGCTCCATCATCTATGAGTTGCTCTGGTTCCTGAAAGGCAGCACCAACGTGCGCTACCTGCAGGAAAACGGTGTGAGTATATGGGACGAGTGGGCCGATGAAAACGGCGACCTCGGCCCCGTATACGGCAGCCAGTGGCGCAAGTGGCCCGATGGTCAGGGCGGCAGCATTGACCAGATAGCCAAGCTCATTGACGGGTTGAAGAACAACCCCTGGAGCCGCCGTCACATTGTGACCGCGTGGAATGTGGCAGAGGTAGACAACATGGCCCTGCCCCCCTGCCACTGCCTGTACCAGTTCTGTGTGATTCCCGCTCAGAAGGAGGGCGAAAAACACGGGCTGAGCCTGCAGCTCTACCAGCGCAGTTGTGACTTGTTCCTGGGAGTGCCGTTCAACATCGCCAGTTATGCACTGTTGCTCATGATGGTAGCTCAGGTGTGCGGGTACGAGGCTCGAGAGTTCGTGCACACATTCGGCGACCTGCACCTTTACAGGAACCATCTGGAGCAGGCGCGCCTGCAGCTCACCCGCGAGCCGCGTCCCCTGCCCACCATGCGCCTCAACCCGAATGTGACTGAGATTGACGGCTTTGACTACGCGGATTTCACGCTCGAAAACTACGACCCGCACCCCCATATCAAGGCTCCCATTTCGGTGTAAGCCGTCCCGCTGTTGCCATGTCCGTACCCGTGGAGTGTGAGGAGAACCCTGCTTATCTGACAGAGCAGATTATCACCTACATCGGCAACAAGCGCGCCCTGCTATCCTTCCTGGAGTCGGGCGTGCGCAAGGTACGGGAACGACTGGGAGGTCGCAAGCTCAGCTGTCTGGATGCCTTTTCAGGCTCAGGCATTGTGGCCCGCATGCTCAAACAGCATGCCGATGAGCTCTACGTGAATGACTTGGAAGATTACTCACGTATTATCAACACATGCTATCTGGCCAACACTGACGAGCTGAATAGCGATGAACTAGCCGCACACCTGAAGGAGCTGCAAGATAAACTCCGCACCCCGAGCCCGGGATTTATTACCGAAATGTACGCCCCGGCAGATGACGCCGACATTCAGTCCGGCGAGCGTGCTTTCTATACCCGACGCAATGCACTGTATCTGGACACTGCCTGCCGGGCCATTCATGCCCTGCCGCCGCAGCTTTTCCCGTATTTCATGGGGCCGCTGCTTTACGGGGCCTCTGTCCACACCAATACGGCAGGAGTTTTCAAAGGCTTTTACAAAAACCGCAAGGGCGTGGGCCAGTTCGGCGGCGAAGCACGCAATGCCCTACAGCGCATACTGAGAGATATTGAACTGACGCTGCCTGTGTTCTCCCGCTTCCACACGCAGAACCATATTATGCAAATGCCGGCCAATGAGCTTGTAGCTCAGCTGCCTGAGCTTGATTTCGCCTACCTGGATCCCCCATACAACCAACACCCCTACGGTTCCAATTATTTCATGCTCAACCTGATAGCCAACTATCAGCGACCGGAGCACACATCTGCGGAATCGGGCATACCCCGCAACTGGAACCGCTCTGCCTATAACCGCCCGCAGTCTGCACAGGCCGAACTCTTTCGCCTGGTGGAGCAGTGTCCGGCGCGCTTTATTCTCATTTCATACAACTCTGAAGGCTTTGTGAAGTATGATGACTTCATGAACCACCTGCAGAAACTCGGCCGGGTTGACTTTCTGCAGACGGAGTACAATACCTTCCGTGGCTGTCGCAACCTCAGAAGCCGCGATATCAAGGTTCGCGAATTCCTCTTTCTACTGGAAAAACACTAAACCACCACCTCATTATGTCACTTACCTTTACCGGAGTCGTCGCCATGGCCGCAGATAGAGCCATAGGGCTGAACAATACCATGCCCTGGCGTCTGTCCGATGACCTCAAGCTCTTCAAGCGTCTGACCATGGGCCACCCTATTCTCATGGGCCGCAAGACCTGGCAGAGCCTGGGGCGCCCCCTGCCCGGTCGCCAGAATATCGTGCTCACTCGCGCAGCTGATTTTGAGGCCCCGGGAGCTACTGTCATTCACGATATTTCAGAGCTCAACGGGCTCGAACTGCAGAGTGATGAAATCATGGTGATTGGCGGAGCCCAGATTTACGAACTCATGTTGCCCCACATGCAGGGTATTTACGTGTCGGAAGTTCATGGTGAGTGGGACGCCGATACCTATTTCCCGCCCTTCCGTGATATTTTCCCCCACCGGGAACTGCTGGAGCACTTCGAGTGCTTTGACTCCGTGCTTTATACCAAGACCAGTATGAAAAACGCTTAAAGTTAAAACGAACACCATTTAAGTGGTGACCGGACATTTAGCCCCGGAAAGAAAATGTCCATAAAAAAGCGCCGCTGAGTTTTCCGGTGATTACGGAGATAACTCAGCGGCGCTGTGTAGTTATGTTTTCTGTCTGTGGTGGGTCATCCATGGTTATTTGCAGTATATCGGGTTAACGGCGTCCATCCTTGCGGCGATTATCCCTGTGAACAACGGCACCCTTGCGCTTGTTGTCGTGTTTCTTCACCTGGTGGCGATGGTCATGACGTTTCACCTCTTTGCGGTGCACTACCTTCTTGTGATCAACATGATGGTGGCAGCAGTCATCCTGCACAGCGACGTTCACCTTGCCATTTACCAAATTCAGGCTGAGGGATACACCTGCCGCACTTGCCTGTGCGCTGACCATTCCCAGTACCATTACCGCCAGAGCGGCCATCTTAACGAATTGCTTTTTCATAATCGTGTTTTCTATCTGTTTGTTGTTGCGGGCCTCGGTGTGGCCCTCTGTTTATACAGACACAGGCAAAAGCAAATCCGTTCAATAAAAGTTTTATTTTTGTAATTTTTATTACTTTTTAACTTTCTTCATTCAAAAACCCGCTCTCCTCAGCATAGGCGAGAGCTCGCATTTCTGCGAACTCAGCTATTGCATATTTATCGCCCGGGTCCCTGCCCTCTGCCAGAAAGCAATCATACTCCCAGGGGAGCAGGCCGTCATCATATAACGTTTCGCTGAACAACTGTTCACAACGGCGCTCATTGACGATATGAGTCACAATCTCGCGCTCAGCGGCAGTTAAAGGCTCAACCCTTCTTTTACTCGAGGTCAGGTCGCTTGAACAGAGATAATAAAAGACGGTATGGTTACCAAGCCCGGGATTTTGCAGACATTGGCGTAAATAGGCAGGCACGAGGTAGCAGAAAGCGACCGGTTCGACATAGGCCAGAGCGTCCTCGCAGGCGTACAGCAGCTCAGGTGTGATAGCCGGCCAATAATTCCGCGGAGTTGGGTCTGTAGCAGTAATGCGCTCAATCACCCTGGGCGGTCTGTAATCATCTTCCGCCAACCCGCCCAGAAGAAGATTGATACGAGGCGGGCATGTGCGCTTGCGGAAGGCCTCCTCCAACCGCATAAGCAGGTCGCGATTGCGTGGTGACAAGTCCGGGGGAGAATAATTCGCAAGTTCTTCCCGCCAGCTTTTCAGGGAGTGAGCGACCCACTCCTCGTGCTCAGCAAGCTCATTCTTCTCGCATTGCTCCAGTGAAGGTAACTTCATAAAAAAGAGAAAGCCGCCTGCTCCGGTATGAACAGGCGGCCGGAAAACAAGAAATCAGCGGGTCAACTGGCGGCAGGCCTTCACTGTATTGGCCATGAGCATAGCAATGGTCATGGGGCCTACACCACCGGGAACCGGGGTAATGGCGGAGCACTTGTCCTTTACCGCCTCGTAATCCACGTCACCCACAATGCGGTAGCCACGGGGGCGAGTGGAATCGGGAATGCGGTTAATACCCACGTCAAGCACAACAGCACCGTCCTTCACATAATCGGCTTTCACCATCTCAGGGCGTCCCACAGCGGCCACGATAATGTCTGCCGTGCGGCAGAGCCCGGGAAGGTCAGCCGTGCGGGAATGAGCGATTGTGACAGTGGCATTGGACTTCTTACTGACAAGCAGGTTCGCCATGGGCTTGCCGACAATCAGACTGCGACCAATGACCACGGCATGCTTGCCGGCGGTCGGTATGCCGTAGGCCTTCAGCAGCTCCATGCAGCCCAGCGGCGTGCAGGGAACAAAGCCTTCTTCATCCTCAAGCACCAGCTTAGCCACATTTGCGGGGTGGAAACCGTCTACATCCTTGCGCGGATCGATGTTAAGTATGACTGCCTCCTCATCGATATGAGGCGGGGGCGGGCTCTGCACCAGAATACCATGAATACGGTCATCGGCATTGAGCTTGTGAATGAGCTCCACGAGCTGCTCCTGAGTGGTATCGGCCGGCAGCTCCCACTTCTGGGAATAGAGGCCGAGTTCCTCGCATGCGCGCACCTTGGACCCCACATACACCTGAGAGGCCGGATCCTCGCCCACCAGCACCACAGCCAGACCGGGAGTTTTACCCTGAGCCTTGAGTTCTGCAATTTCTGCGGCCAACCCTTCGCGAATCTGGCGGGCGACCTCCTTACCATCGATGATAGTAGTAGACATAGTGTTATTTTGTTTCGTCAATTTCAAGCGGACCGAAATCCGGTGTACCGTGAGCCAGAGCTTCCTCAACCATGCGGCAATATTCGGCCTGCTGCTCATCTGTTATATCGGCAGGTACGTATATCTTTTTACCCCAGGTGACAGTGACTTTCGAGAATGGCTTGGGAATGATGAAGCCATCCCACGCCTTTTTAATACGCCAGTACGAGGAATAAGAAATACAGGCAGGAATGATAGGATAGCCGCTCATCGATGCCAGTCGCACCACACCGGGGCGGCATTTGTAGAGCGGGCCGCGAGGGCCGTCGGGGGTAATGCACATGCAGCAGCCATCCTGCAACTCACGCACCATATCACGGAACCCGGCAGCACCACGTCTGTGGCTGGAACCCCGCACGGTACGCATGCCGTAGTCCCCGGCCACGGTGGAAAGCAGAGCACCATCCTTACTGGCGCTGGTCAGCATGCTCATAGGCAACTTACCCTTCACCACATAGCGATACACATGACAGGGGGAGAACACACGGTTGTGCCAGAGAGCGATAATGCACTGGTAATCGCCCCAAGGATCATCAGGCCCATTGAGGTTAACAGCCTTCTTGCGCAGAGTGGCACATACAGCAGCCATCAGGAGCCATACCAGATGCCCTACCGGAACAGTCCACCACTTCTTTCGGATTTCATTGGACATATTACAGGAAGTAAGCGTTATCTTTAATTGCCACTCGTCGGGAAAAACGAAGAGTCTGCCGGCACACTCAGACCTTCCCCGCCTTTATTACCAGTCGAGAACGGGTCATTCGAACCGGAACCGAAGGGGTCACTCGAACCGGTGCCGAAGGGGTCTGTAATCGGATTCCCCTGATTAGGTCGGTCGAATGTGACGTTCCCCGTCGGTTCAGCCGGATTCTGAGAATCGCCATCAGTTCCTACACTTTGCTCATTGAGAAGTTGCTCAGAAATCGCATCCACATCAATAGAATCAAACGGCGTTCTCTGCGGTCTGTCGCGACGCAGTTCATCGGCAGCCTTCTCAAGCTCTTCAATATTATCAGTCGGGGAACCGGAGTTCCCGCTGATTTTGGTAGAAACCCATGCAAGAGCCCCCTCGTCGCGGAATAACGGGTCGGCCTGACCATCCGGATATTCCACTCGCGTAAGCATCCCCGGGATGCCATAATCCAGAGTACCGCTGATTTCGTTATCAGGACTTACACTAAGGCTGCCACTCAAACTGACAACGTCCAGCTGACGGAAAGTGTCAGACTCGAAACTGAGGGTCATGGTACCATCCTTGTGCTCAAGATTCACCCGCCCCTGCTCAATCTTAAGCGGTCTATAGGCTTTACGCTTAGCAGGCTCAATGTGCTCCAGCAGCGCAATAAGCGCAGGCATGGCAGTCACCTTGATATCTTTCAGGTAGAACACACCCGAGAATGAAGGGCGGTCAGCCCCAAAAGGCAGAGATACACTTGCATGGTTAACGTCATCTGACTTCGGAGATACTTCAGTCTTTGCAGAAAGAAGCGCGGCAAAACGCCCATCCGTAAAATCTGCAAAGTTCATGTTAGAGGAAGAAATCTGCAGCGGTGTAGAAAGAGGTTGTCCTTTAAGCAGGTGACCTGAGAGCTCAATATACGAGCCGGGTTGACGATTAGCGGCTCTGTTTGTCTCTACCGTGAAGCGCATGCGCATATTCTCCATCGCAACGGGAGAAATCTGCACTTTACTTTCCAGGATTTCCATCGGGCGCCAGCCTTTTATTTTAAAAGCGCCGCCTCTCATCACTAAAACACGGGCATCGGATGCGCGCCCCGGGCTATACATGTAGGCTTTCGTATTCTTAATAACGAAAGGACCACTCGCTTCATCCCCTACTAAACAACTGAAATCGGCGCACTCAACTCTGGCGATATCCCAAAGCGGTTCGCCATTCCAAGTCGGAACTTCGAACGTTTGAGCATCGCCAGCAAGCTGCACAGTCGCGCGGTCCATCTTCAATTCCGATATTTTCAGCACCCCGGTAAAGAATGATGTTGTCCCAAGATTACCTTTAAGACCACTCATCTCAACGTGGCGCACAATGCTCGTCTCGGGCATTTCAACGAGCACATTGTCCACAGACAACTCGTAACCATTCAACCGAGCGCCAATCAATTGAACTTGCTGCGCTCCGAAAGCAGTGGTAATTTCCTGCTCAAGTTTTTTGTAATACTCATCAGTTGAAAACTGAGATACGCGGAACATGAACGCACCGGCCAGACACAAAGCCAGCAGTACGAACCCCAAAAGCCCCAGCACAAAGTTCCGCCGAGCGCGCTTGCTCTGCTCCTCTCGACTCTTCATGACCCTGCGCTTCTTTACGACACGCACGCACTTTGTGCCGTCCGGACGCACAACCACCTCTCGCGATTTCTCGTGAGAGGGGCGGTCAGAATTCAGTTGATTGATAATATTTCTTACCTGTGATTCGCGATCTGAATCGCTCGTGTATTTATCGTTCTCTAGTTTACCCATGAATCCACAATATTCATTAGTTTTCAGTTGAAGCAGATGGGCGCTCACCGGTCACAACGTCACGGCCGGTCGGGTCGACCACATCTACCTTGGCAAAATAAATGAGGGCTTTGCGCTTCTTGTGTTCACCTTCAGAACGGAAAAGACGCCCTACCAGCGGCAAATCGCCCAGTACAGGAACCTTGTCCTCAAAACGCACGACACTGGCTTCCTTCAAACCACCCATCACAATGACACTACCGGGAACCACCGTAATTTTGGTATTCTCGACATATCGCTTAATCATGGGCTGAAGGATATAGTTCTGGTTAATTTTGAAATAAGCGATATCGCCGCCATCACCGGCCCACATAGCGCTGTATATCGGGGTACCCCAGTTGATAAATCCTTCAAACTCGTTCGTGGTTGTTGTAAGAGCCAGAGTAATGAAACGCCCATTCTCCGAGATATCTGCACTATGTACCTGCAGTATGGTACCAATACCACCGATGGTATCCTCGGTCATGCCGAAGCGGACGAAATCAGTGGGGGTTGCCCCCTTTGCCGTAATAGACATCATATTGGAGCTATTACCGTTACCCCCGTTGTTGTTGTAGTTATAGTTACCGCCGTTACTACTGCTGTTGGAGTTCATCTCAGGCGCCTCCCACGTTTCGGGGAAGAAGAGTTCATTCACATTGGCAAATACCACCTGCTCCTCAGCACCCGGGCTGAAAATGAGACGGGGATTATGCAGAATATCCACGCCCTTGCGCTGCGCAAGACCTCGCATAATCATGGTGACATCGACGGCCTCCCACACGCCGCGTATACCGAAAATGCCGGGAGAAACCTGACTGGAAGTGCCCCTGTAATCGCTGACAGAACCGGTACTGATAAGGTCCTCAAGCGAACCACTACCGCTGGACAACACCGCGCGACCGCTGCGCAGGCCACTTGTCACACTGTGATTCCCCTGAGCTCCCTGAGTTCCCACAAAGCCCTCGAACGTGGGCATACCCGTTGCTGTGGATGCCAGCTCCTGCCCGCCGGTGGAATGCAGTTCACCGTTGAAGTTAACGTTCAGCAACCAGTCAAAGCCCAACTGGTTCAGGTCATCCTCCGACACCTCCATTACGATAACATTCAGCACTACCTGACGTTCTTCCGTAAGGGGAACATTGAGCAAATCCTGAATTTCATCAAGATTGTGAGCAGTATTGCGAACTGTCAGACGACGAGTCGATGCAGAATAGCGCGCAGTAGCCCCCTCGGGGAATGAAATACCCTGGCTCTTGAGAACCTGCACAGGGTTTACACGGCGAATAGCCATGCGGCTACCGCTCTCATCACCAAACTCACTCTCTGCCTCATCCTCGGACTCGTCATCCTTGCGGGGATCAAAGAAATGCGGCGGCACGTTGAATGTGCGCTCAATCATAGGACCGAAGTCCTTACCGGAATAGGAAATCTCGACACCGGAGGGGGTATAGTAATAACTGATACCAAGCTGATTGGCCAACAAATCGAGCAAATCCTTAACAGAGATATTTGTAAGGTTCAGGCGCACAGTCTGAGCCATAATCTGTTTGTAGCCGGGGGAGTCGGGCGTGCCGAAATTAGTGGTAATGTTGATATGACGGTCACCCCTCAATCCGGAACTTTCAAAACGGGTAATCTGGTTTTGAAGAGCATCCACCACATCTGTTATCGGAGCATCGTCAAATATAATGCTGGGCAATACCATTTCGGCCAGACGCTCCGAGTAGGAGTTCTGCAGTTCCTCATCCAAACCGGGCGAGAAAGGTTCATCGGTCCCCATATCCACAGGGGCGCCGTCGGTTACAGACTCCTCCCACATGGCATCGACCTCTGAGAGCATCTTGGCGCGGGTGGAATTGCGCGAGACCTTATAATACTGAGAGCGCTGACGGGCAGCTGACTCAATACCCTGCTGAGCGGCCGTATTGTAGGAGTCTATTTTAAGGACAGCTTTGAACGTCTTCTCAGCTTCATCAAACTTGCCGAGGTCAATCTGCGCATATCCCAGCTCCAGCAGGCGTGTAACCTCAGCCACATCGCCCACATGCTGCGGGGTGAGCGCCGGATTGTGACGCACCGGATCGGAGGTATAGATAAGCTCCTGCTCGGCACGCTTGTTGTCAGGTGCAAGCTTGATAGCCTCCTGCAGGAAAGAAATGGCCTCATCATAGCGCCCAACGGTACGGTAATCCATAGCCTTGGCAATAAGCGCGTCGGACAGGCTCAGGCGGATAAACTGAGCAAGTTTGGTATTCTCGGCAGAATCGGGCAAGGTCAGCAATGCGCTGCGGTAATGCTCCACCGCCTGACTATAGCGCTTGGCCTGATAGGCAAGGCGAGCCTCCTGCACAAGCTGGCGGGCATCTCGGGTTGCCATACGTCGGCGAGCCACTTCAGTTGTATCGGCCGATTGGGCACAGACACACGGAGCCAGGGAGAGAGCCCCCATGGCCATCAGAGAGAAAATTGCAGTACGAGAAAACGGTCTCATCATGGTAAGTGGATGTATGATACCAAATTGCTCAAGCAAAGTCACTCATAAAGTGAGCCACTATGAAAAAAAAGACAAAAAAACAGTGCTTGCTGCCCAACAATCGGGCAGAAGCACTGAAAAACGAGGAGTTCAACAGCCGACTCAGGACACAGTCGAATCCAGGAACCCCTTGATGCAACCGATACGCGTAGGATGCCTGAGCTTACGGAGAGCCTTTGCCTCAATCTGACGAATTCGCTCACGAGTAACGTTAAACTGGCGCCCCACTTCCTCCAGTGTGCGGGGATTGCCATCCTTCAGACCAAAACGCTGCTCAATCACAGCCCGCTCACGCTCATTGAGCGTATTGAGCACGCCCGAGAGTTTCTCTCGCAGCGAGTTAAAGGCGGCACCATCCATGGGGTTCTCTGCGCTCTTATCCTCCAGGAAATCACCGAAGGAAGTATCATCGGAATCACCCACGGGCTGCTGCATGGAGATAGGCTGCTGAGCCATCTTCAGCACGCTACGCACACGTTCCACCTGCATACCGCTTTCTGCAGCAATTTCATCGGGCGTAGGTTCGCGTCCCAAATCCTGCACAAGCTTTTTCTGCACACGCATGAGCTTATTGATTGTCTCAATCATGTGCACCGGTATACGGATAGTACGAGCCTGGTCCGCAATAGAGCGGGTAATAGCCTGGCGAATCCACCATGTAGCATAGGTGGAGAACTTGTAACCACGGCGGTATTCAAACTTCTCAACCGCCTTCATCAGACCCATATTACCCTCCTGAATCAAATCCAGGAAGGCCAGACCTCGGTTGGTATATTTCTTAGCAATGGAGATTACCAGACGCAGGTTAGCCTCAATCATTTCTTTCTTGGCTGCCTTGGCCTCCTTCATGGACTCCTTCATAGCCTGATAGTTCTCCAGGAAGTCACTGATGGGCATCCAGAGCTGAACCTCCAGCTCCGTTATCACGTCCTTGTAATCCTTGTTCTCGAAATCACCATCATACTGACGGCGCAGCTTCATTACACGCTGGCGAACCTCTCGCATGCGAGCCACAAAGTCCTCGTAGACCTTTCCTTTGAAGCTGAATTTGCGATACAGAGCATCGAGGGACTCAAGAAGGGTATCGAACTCCTTCTGTGCAGCATCCACCCCTTTATTGCGACGACGGGCGCGGCGCAGGTTGTTGTAAGCCACCTGAGCGTCATCATGCAGCTCATAAATCTTGTTAATGAGAGGTTGAATCTCACGGAAGTACTGCTCGCGATGGTCAATATTCTTATCGGCCACCACACGGTCAAAGCGCTCCTTGTTCTGCAATATACGCTGAGCAGTTTCGAGATACCACATGGAAACAAGACCGAACTTATGCAGGCGCGTTTGCAAGTCATTCTCGGCATGGTCTATCCGGATAGACAGGCTCACTTCCTGCTCGCGCTTAAGGAGGTCCTTCTGCCCCATTTGCTTAAGGTACATGCGCACCGGGTCATCGAGGATGTCGAGCTTAGCCTCCATCTTTTCATTCTCATCCTCCTCGCCGGATTCCTCCAAACGCTTACGCTCACTGTAATTATCGACGTCAGAGGCATCAATGATAGCAAAGTTCATATCGCGCAGACGCTCCATGATTTCCTCATGGTCTGCGGGATTAATCATATCATTGGGGAGCACATCATTGATGTCATCATAGGTAAGGTACCCCTGCTCTGTCGCAAGAACAATCAGCTCACGAACTTTCTCCTGAACCACCGGAGTATCCACCAGACGCCCACTCTTGCTCTTGTGCCCCTTGATGTCAGCCAGAGAAATGGGAGCAATTGTTGCCGACTCATCCCGCACCTCTACACCGATGGAGTGCAGGCGCTCGAACAGACGTTCGGTGTCCTGCTCTTCATAACCATCCATCGGCAGAGATGAGAAAATATCATCATCTGTCACGTAGCCGTTGTTTTTCTTGGCTATAGTCAAGAGATTTTTGAACGCAGTTTTCAGCGTAATATCATCGGGGAAGAAATCCTGCAATTCCTTTGCCGTGATACGCGGTGGCGTATAGGTATTCTTGCGACGAGAGGCCGCTCCTTTCTTGCGGGAAATTTCTTCAAACTCCGCCATCTCTGCTTCGATAGCGACATCGAGAGAAGACGGTTCTTTAACCGCTTCCTTTTTCTCCTTAGCCTTTTTATCCTTGTCTTTATCAACGGCAGGCTTAGCTACTGCTTTTTTAGGCTCTGCTTTATCTACCGTTTTAGCAGCTTTTGCCGCCGCCTTCGCAGCCGGTTTTGCAGCCGCCTTCGCAGCCGGTTTTGCAGCCGGTTTTGCAGCCGGTTTCGCAGCCGCCTTCGCAGCTGGTTTTGCCGCGACCTTCGCAGTCGGTTTCGCCACCGGCTTCGATGTTGTCTTAGCCACTGATTTTGCAGCAGTTTTTGGGGCAGCCTTTGTGGCAGGTTTCACTGTCTCAGCAGAATCCGCCGGGCTGGCTTTGCTCTCAGCAAACTTAGTCGGCTTCTTTACAGCCACTTTAGGCTTGGGCTGACTTTCAACCTTATTTCTGGAGCTCTTCGCCTTGGCGGGTTCTGATTTCTTTTTTGGTGTAGACATGATTAAAGTGTAAAATTTGGCGATAATCCACCCTTTACTCATTTTGTCAAGTGTTTGACAAAATGCGAGTGAAGTATAGCTGATTATTATTGTACGTCAACCCCAAATGTCACAGTATGACACACTTTACAAAAAACAACAACAGAGCGGGTGCGAATACATCTCGCACCCGCCACAAAATAAATCATCAGCTCTCTTTATTTGCTATGAATATTCAACATCTGAGCATAAGTGGGAACCGGCCAGAGATCAGCAGCCACAACAGCCTCGAGAGCATCCACCGTCAGGCGGGCATCCTCCATCGCAGCGCGCATGGCCATCGGTTCACCACAGTTTATGGCGTCCTCCAGAGCATCCACCCGGGGCACAAGCTCATCGTACAGCGAACCAACCACTCCGGCCCTGGCGCGAGCGGCTTTCAGTCCTGCAGGTACACCGGCAGCGATAATAGCACTCACAGTACCGCAGATTTCAGACATCTGGCGGGCCACTGCGGGCAGATAGATGGTACGCAGCATGTTAAGGCAGGTTTTTGCCTCAATATCGATGAGTTTCTCGAAGTTCTCAATCTGAATTTCACGGCGAGCCAACAATTCAGAGCGATTGAGAACGCCATACTTCTCCATGAGAGCAATCGTGTCGGGGCGAGCGAGCACGTCCAAAGCCTCGGGAGTAGATTTGATGTGAGGCAGGCCACGGCGCTCAGCCTCCTGCACCCATTCATCTGAATAGCCGTTACCATTGAACACCACACGGTCGTGACGGGTAATAAGCTCGCGAATAAGCTCACGCACGGCATCCTTAAATTCAGGAGTACCGGCAGCAGGCTCCAGACGCGTAGCTACGATATCGAGAGCCTCGGCCATAATGGTATTGAGTACTGCCATAGGCCAGGCGCAGGTCTGGGAAGAACCGACGGCACGGAACTCGAACTTGTTGCCGGTGAAGGCAAAGGGAGATGTGCGGTTACGGTCGGTAGTATCCTTCGGCAGTTCAGGCAGCACATCCACACCAAGCTCCATCGTAGTCTTGGAAGCAGAGGACTTTGCTCCACCGGCCTTTATCTGCTCAATGATATCAGTGAGCTGGTCACCCAGGAAAATAGAAATAATAGCAGGCGGAGCTTCTGCAGCACCCAATCGGTGATCATTGCCGGCCTTCGCAATCGAAGCACGCAGCAAGTCAGCATGCTTGTCCACCCCCATGATTACCGCAGACAGGAACGTCAGGAACAGCAGATTACTGTGCGGAGTCTTACCGGGCGAGAACAGAGAGCCGAGCTCGGGAGTAGAAAGCGACCAGTTATTGTGCTTACCGGAGCCGTTCACGCTGGCATAAGGCTTCTCGTGCAGCAGACAAACCAGATTATATTTCAGAGCCTGGCGCTGCAGGATATCCATAATCATGACATTATGGTCAACCGCTACGTTGCAGGGCTCAAAGAGAGGGCAGATTTCAAACTGCCCGGGCGCAGCCTCGTTGTGACGGGTCTTGGCAGGCACACCAAGAGCCCACAGAGCTCGGTCTACGCTCATCATGAACTCCAGCACTCGCTCCTTGATGGAACCGAAGTAGTGGTCCTCCATCTGCTGGTGCTTAGGCGGCAGGCAACCGAAGAGCGTACGGCCGGTTTCAATGAGATCCATACGCTTGAGGTACAGATCGCGGTCGATTAGGAAGTACTCCTGCTCCGCCCCGAGATTGCTGACAACATAGCTCGGTTCAATGCCGAAGCAGTTAAGAACACGCGTGGTCTGGTGAGCCACGGCAGCCATGGAACGCAGGAGAGGAGTCTTCTTGTCGAGAGCCTCGCCCGTATAGCTGCAGAAAGCCGTGGGAATACACAGGGTCACCGTGTGCTCGGTGCGCTTAATGAATGCCGGGCTGGTGGGGTCCCATGCGGTATAGCCACGAGCCTCGAACGTGGCACGAATACCGCCACTGGGGAACGAAGATGCATCCGGCTCGGCCTGAATGAGGTTCTTGCCGGTAAACTCACAAATCATGCCCCCCTTGCCATCAGGCTCCACAAAGGAGTCATGCTTTTCAGCCGTAGCGTCAGTCAGCGGCTGGAACCAGTGAGTATAGTGGGTAGCACCTTTGCTGAGAGCCCACACCTTCATGGCTTGAGCAACTTCGTCGGCAATGCTGATATCAAGTTTACCGCCTTTCTGCACGGTAAGCATCATCTTCTTAAACGCACTCTTGGAGAGGAACTTCTCCATCGTTTTAATCCCGAAGGTATCGCTGCCATAAAGGGCATTGAGTGCGGACTCGGCGTCGGTCATTGTCTCTGTTGCCATATAATTGGTATAGTAGAAAAACGTATCTGTGTTGATTCTAGCGACTTTCCGTCAGACTGTCAAGCGCATTCAGCTCAGTTCACCCCGGGCACGAAGATCAGCATTGATAGCCTCGAGAATATCCAGCTCGGGTCTGAAGTTGGCATCGTGGTGCGAGGAGCGAATCAACGGACCACTGGCTACATGGCGGAACCCCTTGCCGAGAGCCACTTCGCGCAACTCTTCGAACACCTCGGGACGTATGTAGTCAATCACCGGCAGGTGACGAGCCGAAGGGCGCAGGTACTGCCCCATGGTCAGCACAGTTACACCATGAGCACACAGGTCGTCCATCGTCTGTTCAATCTCTTCGCGAGTTTCTCCCAGACCGAGCATAATACCGCTCTTAGTCACAACCATACCGGGGGCCATCTCAAGAGCACGCTGCAGCATGTGCAGGGATTTACGATAACGGGCGCGGAATCGCACGATGGGCGACAGACGCTCCACCGTCTCGAGATTATGATTGAAAATGTGCGGGCGGGCATCCATGACCATGGCAAGAGCATCCTCATTGCCGTTGAAATCAGAAGTAAGCACCTCGATGACGGTCTGAGGGCTGGATTTGCGGATTTCGCGGATAATAGCCGCCATGTGCGCAGCAGCACCATCCTTCAAATCATCGCGCGTCACCATGGTAACCACGGTATGTGTAAGGTTCATACGGCTCACGGCATCTGCAATCTTAGCCGGCTCCTCAGGGTCCAGCGGCTTAGGCTTGGCCGTGCGGGTTGCGCAGAATCCGCAGGCACGCGTGCAGACATCGCCACAGGCCATAAACGTAGCGGTACCGTGGCTCCAGCACTCACCGCGATTCGGGCACATAGCCTCCTCGCACACGGTTACCAGTGAGTTACCCTTCACCAGATTATTCACATGTTTAAATGCCTGCCCTTTGGGCAGCTTTACCTTCAACCAGGAGGGCTTGCGCGCGCGTTCGTCCGTCATAACTGCGCAGCGTTATGCAACAAAAAGCCTGAAAATGCAAGCAAAATCTCACATTTTACCCGATTTCCGGGTAAATAAAGGCGAAAGCTCCCGCAAATCCCCCACTCAAACAAGTCCCAGTCGCCACATTACTTAAGAAAAGTCACTCATCAGACAAAACCGACAACAAACATTCCCTGAATCCTAACGGGTTCATAATTCAACTTCAGGAACACAGCTAACGAAATAAAAGCGACATTTGGCTTGATTGTAAGCCCCAATCGTATATAATAGCGCGCAAGAGCTATGATTGAACAGTTACGCAAAAGGCTTCTGGATCGGGAAAACCCCGTACGCATTCATCTCATTGGTGTAGCAGGCGCAGGCATGAGTGGTCTTGCCCGCATGTTGCTGGAAATGGGGCACCGTGTGAGCGGCTGCGACCGAGTAACCAGCGACGAGACCGAGCGACTGCAACAGGCAGGGCTTGTGTTCTCCTGCCCCCACAGCGCCGCCGCCGTGAGCGATGCCGAGGTAGTCATCTATTCCAGCGCCATTCGCGAGGAAAACGTAGCTCTGGCCGCGGCTCGCCAGAACGGCTGCCTGTGCCTGCGCCGCGCTGAATGTCTGGCCGCCATTCTTAACAACAAGAAAGGCGTGGTCGTTGCCGGCACACACGGAAAGACCACTACCTCAGCCATGAGCGCCCATCTGCTGCGCGAAGGTCGCAAGCGCCCCTGCCACTACGTCGGTGCTGAAATTCCCGTATTGGGAGCCAACGCGCACTGGACAGAGGACAGCGAGTATCTGGTAGCAGAAGGCGATGAGAGTGACGGCACTCTGGTGAACTACATACCGGAGCACAGCATAATCCTTAACGTCGAGGCCGAACATCTGGACTTCTACCGTGACCTTGACCATATTAAGAGCGTATTCCACCGCCTGTGCCGCCAGACGCGCGGCAAGCTCATCTACTGCAAGAGCGATGCCGGTGCTGCAGATGTGTGCTCCCAATACCCCAATACCATTTCATACGGCTGGCAGGATGCTGATTATACGGCTACCGATATGACCGTAAAGCGCGGTCGCACCCTGTACACCATCAACTACAAAGGCGAGCCCCTGGGGCGTGTGGAGTTGGGTATACCCGGTCGTCACAACGTGCTCAACTCACTGGCAGCCACAGCCCTTGCACTAGAACTCGGATGCGACTTTGCCAGCGTAACCCGAGGGCTGGTGAGCTTTGCCGGTGCCCGGCGCCGATTCGAGACCAAATACCTGTCACGCGACTACCGTATTGTGGACGACTACGGCCACCACCCGACCGAAATTGCCGCCACACTTCAGACCGCTCAGAGCCTGAAACCCGAGCGTCTTGTTGTACTCTTCCAACCCCACCGTTACACCCGCACTCAACTGCTCCGCAACGACTTCGGGCGCGTGTTGCAGAACGTTGACAAACTGTATGTAGCAGATGTCTACCCGGCCAGTGAGCCGCCGATTCCCGGTATCAGCGGACAAACGATTGTTGATGCCGTACTCGAGAATGGCCCGGTGGATGCCGAGTTCCTGCCCAATCTTGCACTGGCTCACCACAAGGTAGGTAACATACTGCGCCCCGGTGACCTCTTCATCACACTGGGAGCCGGCAACGTACACGAATCGGGCAAGAAAATTGCAGCCGACCTGCGCGTGCTTGCCGAAATGCAGCAGGAGTGCGGCAACGCTTTCACCTGCAGACTGTACGAGCCCATGAGCAAGCACACCACTGCCGGCGTAGGCGGCGAAGCTCAGTACTGGATTGAGCCCGATACCTTCGAGCGTATGCAGGCTGTTGTAAACTTCTTCAAGGATCGCAACATTCCGGTGCACACAGTAGGGCGCGGTTCCAACCTCATTGTTCGTGAAGGTGGCATACGTGGCGCGGTCATTCACCCGGTGGCCGGCGAATTCCAGAAGTTGGAGCTGCGAGGCAGCAAAATTATAGCCGGAGCCGGCGTAAAACTCAAAAAACTCGCAGCCTTTGCAGCCCAGAACGGCATAAGCGGTTTTGAATGGATGGACGGTATTCCCGGTTACGTAGGCGGGAGCCTGCGCCAGAATGCCGGAGCTATGGAGGGTGACATGTGGAGTGTGTTCCACTCTGCCATTGCCCTCAATGACGATGGTGATATCGTCGAGTTCGAGAAAGAGAGCATGCGCCCTGCCCGTTATCGCCTGATACCCGATTTCGAGCACAACATCGTCATGCAGGCAACCTTCTGCGGCACCCCCGGAGATCCCAGGGAAATTGAGGCTCGTACAGAAGAGAGCCGTGCACGACGGAAAGCAACCCAGCCCGTAGAACCCAGTGCCGGCTGCACCTTCGTAAACCCCGAGGAAATCCCCGCCGGCAAACTTATCGACGAAATGGGGCTCAAGGGGTATACTATCGGCGGCGCTCAGATTTCAACCAAACATGCTAATTTCATCGTCAACATCAACAAGGCCAAAGCCACCGATGTTACCGAACTCATCGACTACATCCGCAATCAGGCAAAAGCCGAGCGCGGTATAACCCTGCGTACTGAAATACAGGTTATCGGCGACCGTGATGCCGAGTTCTGATGAGTCTCAATAGCAGAAATACAACAAACATGAATACACTGACAAAAGATACGGCCATAGCCCTGCTGATGGGTGGCCCCGGTTCCGAGCGCAAGGTTTCCCTGGTTTCAGGCAATGCAGTTCTGGAAGCCCTGCGCGCCGAAGGTTTCACCAACGTCACCCCGGTCGTTGTAGACAGTGAGCGCCCCACTATACCCGAGGGCACAGAACTGTGCTACAATATGATTCACGGCACTTACGGAGAAGATGGCGGCCTGCAGAGCTACCTGGAAGAACTGGGGGTACCCTACACCGGTGCCGGCTCTGCAACAAGTCGCAATTGTTTTGATAAAATCCTGACCAAGAAAGCATTCTTTGCCGCGGGGGTTCCCACTCCTTCAGACGAGGTTATCCCCTCCGGCCACATGCCCACCATCGGTGTGCCCTGTGTCATCAAACCCCCGTGCGAAGGGTCATCCGTTGGCGTCAGCATTGTTAAAACCGAGGAAGAACTTCCGGCCGCAGTAGCAGAGGCCGCCAAGTACGGCACCGACATACTGGTCGAGGAGTACATAGAAGGCAAGGAACTGACGGTAGCTATATTCAACGGTACCCCCCTGCCCGTCATTCATATTGCGCCACGCGAAGGTTTCTACGACTTTGCTAACAAATATCCCGCGCTTTCAGGCGGTGTGGGCTCCGACTATATATGCCCGGCCGACATCAGCGAGGAAGAGACAAAGGCCGTACAAGCCGCAGCACTTGCTGCATACAATGCCCTTGGTGTCGAAGTCTACGGGCGAGTAGACGTACTACTGACTGCCGACGGAAAACCTTATGTACTGGAAATCAATACCATTCCCGGCATGACAAGTGCCTCTCTCTTCCCCAAGGCAGCAGCAGCAGTGGGCATTAGCTTCGGTGAGCTCTGCAAGCAAATTGCCGAGATTTCCCTCAATCAGCCCCGCGGCTGAATTTCCAACCGCGCATGAAAGGCCGGAACAAATACCGCAGCGAAAAGCAGAATGTCCATCTGCTCGAACAGGCGCTCTCACTCAAAGAACGCCTGTTCAGCCTGCTGGCGCTCAAGCGCGGCGCCCGCAGATTACGCAAGTGGCTTATTATTGCCCTCATTGCAGCCCCCCTTATATGGGGAATCAAGCTCGCCGTGGATTATGCCATTGAGAAGGCATACAGCATGAGCATTGAAAATGTGAGCTACGTTTCACGCCATGGGCTGATATCCCGCTCTCAGGTCATGGAGATTCTCGGCATCAAACACGCCATCAACATGGCCACGCTGGACGTGAGCGGCATGCAGGCAACCCTGTCAGCTCACCCCTGCATAGCCAATGCCACCATCAGGGCCGAAATGCCAGAAACTCTGCATATCGAAATAGATGAACGCATACCGGTCGTGTACGTGGAAATGGAAAACGGGGCAGAGACCGGCAATCGCACCCGGCTTTTCATGGATCCCCGAGGAGTTCTTTTCCCCGTGGTTGAGGACTACCACCGGAACTTCCTGAACGTCCCAACCTGGTACCTCCAGCCGGAGGATATCAGAGAACTGAAAGCCGGAGCCACTATCACTGATAAGAAAAGTCGCCCCATCAAGGAACTCATTGCAGCGTCCAACGCCTACACGCTGGTGGAAATACCGGCTATCTGCGAGATTTTCTGCCCAAAAGAATGGAAGATGGTTGTCACTCTTGACAACGGTACGGAAGTGATTATGCAGGCGTATGAAATCAAAGAACAACTCGAGCGCCTTGCCATGATTCTGGAGCACTCAAGAGTGACTCATAAACCTATTCGCAGCGTCAATGTCATCCCCAAAATCAATCCGGCCGTCATATATGCCGATACGCCGGCAACAGCCCCCGACGAAAAGGAGAAAAAAAACGATGACAAATGAACGTTTTTTCCAACATAGTCAGGCATTTTACTTGACTTAAACAGTTCCGCATGCTAGTATCACGGCGAACAAGTTCCGGTCATTATAGATTGGGGCGGGTCTGGGACCCGCTCTTTTTTTATGACCGGTTAACATACAAACATAAGCATCAATCACTATGGCAGCCACAGACATCTCCGCACTGATCGATTTCTACGTTCGCGAAAAAGACCTCACTCGTGAACGCGTACTGCAGGCTCTTGAAGCTTCTTTCATCACCGCTTACTCCAAGATGGTAGACGGTGCAGACCGCATACGGCACCTCAAGGCCGTTATCGACCCGCAGAAAAACAGCGTAAAGATTAAGGCTCGCATGGAGATTGTGGCAGACGAGGACTTCACAGACCCGTTCAACGAGGTTAAGCTCTCAGAGGCCGAGGCCATGGCTGCCCGCAGCGGCAAGACCGTAACCATCGGGCAGCGAATCAGCATGAATATCACCCCCAAGGATTTCGGTCGCATAGCCGTGCAGACCGCCCGCCAGACCATGCAGCAGCGCATACGCAAGGCTGAGCAGGAAATGCTGGCAGATGCCTTCAAAGATCGTATCGGTGAACTGGTGACCGGCACCGTACGCCGCTATGACAAAGGTGACGTCATTGTAGAGGTCGACAAGTTCGAAGGTCTGGTTCCGCAGCGCCAGCGCATTCCCGGCGAAGAGTACTCTGCCGGGGACAAAATGCGATTCTATGTAGTGGAAGTTCGTGACGGAGTTCGCGGCAATGAGCTGATACTCTCCCGCAGCCACCCCAACCTGGTGCGCCGCCTGTTTGAGAGCGAAGTCATGGAGATTTATGATCACACGGTGGAAATCGTGAACATTGTACGCGATGCCGGTTACCGCACCAAGATGGTGGTGAAGAGCGATGACCCCAACATCGACCCCATAGGTGCCTGTGTCGGTATGCGCGGAGCCCGAGTGAAGAACGTTGTCAACGAGCTGAACCGCGAGAAGGTTGACATTCTGGAGTACTCGGACGACAAGGCCGCGATGGTCCAGGAATCTCTGGCTCCCATTGATCCGGTCAGGATTGATGTAGATGATGCACGCCGTCTTGTAACCGTATACGTAGCAGACGACAAGGCCGCCGCCAAAGCCAAGGGGCGCAAAGGTCAGAACGTACGCCTGACAGCTCGTCTCATTTCATCTCCCAGCGACCGTTGGGAGGTGCGCATAGAGCCCTACGACAATTCAGCCCGCGCCAAGAGCATTGCCAACGAAGGAGCCGATGAGCTGACGAACATACTGGGGGTAAGCCCTGAGCTTGCAGCGAACATGATTGCAGCAGGGTTCACCACCGTGCAGGGTATCGCCAGCTACGTGCAGCCCGAAGATTTGGTGGACGCTCTGGGAATCAGCGAGGAGCAGGCCTTCGCCATCGTCGATAAAGCCAAGAACGCCTGATTGATATATAAGCATAGAGGAGGAGCAATCCCTCACAGCAAACAATATTTTAATCGTACACATGTCTGAAAAGAACAACAAAAAACCCGAGGTGCTCGACTTGCTCGGTGGCACCAAAAAGAAGAAGACCGCCCCGGTAAAGCCTGCCGGCAAGAGCACGCAGGCTCCGGCTCAGACGCAACCTCGCAGTGAATCCCCCCGCCCCGCACGCAAAGCTGCGCTCGATTTGCTGAACCCCTCAAAAAAGAAATCGGCGGCTCCCAAGCAGCAGGCACCGGCAAATACCCCGGCGCCACAATCGGCACCGGCTCCTAAGCCTGAGCCCAAACCCGCTCCTGCAGCAGCTGCCCCGGCTCCGGCAGCAACAGCCTCTGCAGGCGATAAACTCATCAACGTCAAACCGCCGGTCTCTGTTGCAGAACTTGCTGCACAGATGAACCTGAAGCCCTTCAAGCTCATCGCAGACCTCCTGCCCATGGGAGTGTTTGCCAACCCTGCAACCACACTCGACAGTGACCAGGTAGCTGCACTCTGTGAGAAGCACGGGTTTGCTTTTGAGCGCGTCAAACGCGAAAAAGGAGCCGGCGTAAAGGCCCCGGTTGAGGTAGTGAAGGAACCCGAGCCTGTCGCCGTTGAGGAGGAACCCGAGGACAGTCTGAAGGTTCGTACCCCCATCATCACCGTTATGGGGCACGTTGACCATGGTAAGACCTCCCTGCTCGACTACATTCGACGAACAAAGGTAGTAGCCGGCGAGGCCGGAGGCATCACCCAGCACATTGGTGCCTACTCTGTCGACCACGGCGGCAATATACTCACCTTCATTGACACCCCCGGTCACGCCATCTTTACCGAAATGCGCGCCCGCGGTGCCGACGTAACCGACATTGTGGTACTTGTTGTAGCCGCCAATGACGGTATTATGCCCCAGACCCGCGAGGCTATCACCCACGCCAAGGCAGCAGGCAAAACCATCATCGTTGCAGTGAATAAGTGCGACCTGCCCGCCGCTGACCCGCTTCGCGTACGCACTCAGCTTATGGAGGAAGGGCTCATGCCCACCGATTTCGGTGGTGAAATTGAGTGTGTGGATGTATCTGCCCACACCGGAGCCGGTATTGATGACCTGCTCGACCTGCTCTGCCTGCAGGCAGAAGTTCTGGAGCTGAAGGCCAACCCCCGCGCCAACTGCCGTGCCTCCATCATCGAGGCTCGCATGGAACAGGGTAAGGGCAGCTCCGCTACCGTCATCGTACAGAGCGGCACTCTTAAAGTAGGCATGCCCTTCATCTGCGGCCCCTATGCCGGTAAGATTAAGACCCTTTTCAACGACCAGGGCAAATCCATTAAAAAGGTAACTCCCGGTATGCCTGCCGAGGTATCGGGCTTCCTGCAGACCCCCAACGTGGGCGATGAGCTCGTAGAGATGAAGAACGAGCGTGAAGCCCGTAAACTGGCAGAAGAGCGTCAGGAGGAGCTGCGCCAGCAGCGCCTGAGTGCCCCGCGCCGTTCCCGTATGGAGGATATTCTCGCCATGATGGGTGACGGTAATCAGAAGGCCGTGCTGAAACTCTACCTGAAGGGTGACGTACAGGGCTCTGTCGAGGCCATTAAGAAGGCAATTCTCGACATCGAGAGCGACAAGGTGGAATGTCAGTTCATCGGTGCAGCCGCCGGCCCCATCTCTGAGAGTGATATTCTGCTGGCCTCCTCGTCCGATGCTGTTATTCTGGGCTTCAACGTGAAGGTGGAAAGCAACGCCGTAAAGGCAGTTAAGCGCGAGGGTGTGCAGGTTAAAATCTACTCCATTGTCTATGAGTTGATTGATCAGGTGAAGGACGCCATGCTCGGCTTGCTTGAGCCCGAGACCCGCGAAACAATTCTGGGTCATGCTGAAATTAAGCAGGTGTTCAAGTTGAACAAAGGCCGCGCAGCCGGGTCTTATGTATCGGACGGTAAAATGCTGCGCACAGCCGAAGCCCGTGTACTGCGCGATGGTCAGGTTGTGTTCGACGGCAAGATGTCTACCCTTCGCCGATTCCAGGATGAAGTGGAAGAAGTCAAGGCCGGCCTCGAATGTGGTATCCGTCTGGCAGACTACAACGATTACGAAGAGGGCGATGTAATCGAATGCTACACCCTCGAAAAGATTAAGCAGACCCTGTAAATTATGGCCACCCGTCGCCTCGATAAAGTCAACGAGTTGATGAAACGTGAAATCGGCTCCTTCATTCAGAAGGAGTTCGAATGGAACGGCACCATCGTCTCCATCCTTCAGGTCGAAATTACAGAAGACCTGAAGGAGGGGCGCGTGTGGGTCGGAGTAGTGGGCCGCATGGCCCCCGCTCAGGTTATTGAAAAACTTACCCGCAATCGCGGGGCCATACAGAAAGCCGTCAGCAAGCGAGTAATCCTCCGCAATACGCCGAAACTCACCTTCAAGCACGATAACTCGGCACAAAGGGGCGTTGACCTCGTCAATCTGCTGGACGACATCGAACAAAACCTACCCAAAGCTCCGCCCCTTCCGGAGGGCGAATATGACCCCGAGATTTAAGTTCTTACCCACTGAAAATTAAAAACGTGAAACGAAAACTCACCATCAGACGCGTTGGAAACCACATACCGACCATCACACTGGTGGGTTTTCTGTTTTTGTGTATTACCATTGCCTGGCTGTCATTCGTAGGCCTGCCGGACAGCCTGCTGAGAAAAATTGAGCACGCGGCCGCAAACGAGGGCATATATCTGAAGCTCGACGCCCTGCACCTCGAACCCTCAAGAGGTATTGCCGTCCGCGCAGATAAGATAGTTCTTTATCCCGATAAGGGGGTATCGACAGCACTTTTGAAAGCAAAATCAGTAACTGTCGGACTTAGCTTCTCCGAATTGTTCAGAGGAAAACTCGCCCCCGGACTTCTGGAACTAAAAAATGCTCAGGCGGACATACCGGTGTCCGATACCCCCGATGCTAAGCTCAAACTCAGCAACATCAACCTGACGGTTCATGCAGATAGCGAAGCGAATCTCAACATCAGCTCAGCTGTGCTGCACCTTCACGGAATTGTGATTCGGATGAGCGGCGAAATCACCGATTACCGCAGATTCCTCACAGCCCCGGCGGAGCCAAGCGGAGAGCAGGAGTCCCGCCCTGTAGCCATTTCTGACCTCCTGGCACAGCTGGCTCCCTATACAGACAAGGCCTATCACCTTATTGAAAATCAGAAGTGGACAACACAAGAAGCCCCGGAAGTTCGCCTCGATATAGTTTACCGTGAGAAATTGACTGCCATCATCAGTGGAGAAATACCCCGGTACGATTTTGATATCTTTCACATCCGCAATACGCGACTTAATCTCTCGTACAAGGACGACACGATAACGATTAACAATCTGGCATTTGACACTATAGACCCACCCTCAACAGTGTCTCTGCAAGCCGCTTTTGCCCGAGAGAGCCGAGAACTGGGGTTCAACTTTGAGAGCGATGCATCCCTGATACCCATGCTCACACAAGCTCTGGGAGATGATGCCGGTATACTTAAAAAAATTACCCACAAAGCAGAGCATGCGCCGCATATCACGCTGACCGGAGCCGCAGCATTCGGAGATGATTTCACTCTCAGCAAACTTCGCCTGAATGGAGAACTGGTGCAGAAACAACTTCTGATTGGTGAGCATATACTTGACCAATTGAAGCTGGTGTTCTATTATAATGATGGCAACTTTAATATCAATCAGTTAGAGTTAAACTTCGACAATAACCACCTCAGTCTGAATGCCGCAGCCAACAACGGCATGGGTACTGCAGAATTAAGAGCAGACCTTCACATAGAGCAAACGCTCGCCCTGGTGAACGAGTTTACCCCCGAGCCAATAGCCATACCGGAGCAATACACCGTTGGGGAAAGGCTCAAACTCCGTGCATCCGCAGCTCTGACCACCCCGGATTTCAAAGCTGGTAAAAAAGAATGGCAACACTTCACCCCCAACATTCATAATTTTGATATTGAAATCTCGCTCAATCACCTGCAAACAAAGGATATTGAGCTGACTGCCCCTGCTCTGCACCTGCAACTGGCGGGCCTGACTCAGACAGAACACAAAGTACCCACCGGTGCGGATAAACTCGCTATAACCCTGACAGCAGATGAAGTCACAGCCGCTGACTGCAACGTACGCAAACCGGCAATCAAGATAGAGGCTGAGCAGATATCATACACCGATGACATTCTGAATATAGGAAGTCTGGCATTTACACCGGCGGCCTCTCATAGTCTATCACAACTAACCATTGCCGGGCTCTGCATCAAAGATGCCGGACTGCAGACCACCATAAGCGAGCTCAGATGGGAAGACAATCTGCTGACCATAGGCAAAGTGAGCGGTAATCTGTCGGTATCAACCCTGACCCATGGCGACATTCAATTGGGACAGGTTGAGCTTAATCTTGCTCAGGTCAGAGAATTGACCTTGCCGGCAGCCCCTCCCGTTCATTTATTTGCCGGAGCAGACATAACCACCTCGGTGGGAGAAATAACCTACGAGGGGCGCCGTATGGGCAATCTGAAAAGCGAAATCAGCGTAGCCGAGGGGCGCACGGGTAAAATCAATATGGCATTGTTCATTCCCTCGACCGATGGAAAAGATACTGCCGAAAACACACTGGCAGCCAATGTGGATTGGACCAATACGAGCCGCATCATAATCAATGACATTGAGCTAAAAACACTCCCCGCCTCCTTCGAGGGGATTCTGGAACATTTCAAGATTGATATACCACAAATCCGCTTGCCCAATACCTTGTCAGCAACCGGCAGCCTGATATGCGACACGGAAAGCGGCAAGGCTGAAGACGTTAAAATCCAACTCAGCATACCGGAACTCATCCGCAAACCGCTTAGGGTAAAGGCATTTGCCGGTGAAGAAATAAACATAGGACTGACCGCCGATATTACCATGAATCCATCAGCGGGGGAAGGCTATGACTACGATGCTGATTTACACATCACGCATGGTAGCAATGAGTTCACCGGGCAAATAAATGGCAGCACTGTGGGCAAGCTACATGTTACCGGCAGCAATACAATAAGAGCCGATGTGATAGACAGGCTCATCGACTCACAGACCGCTCATGCCATTATCCGCGATTTCCGGTTCCGGGATAACAGCCGCAATATTGTTACCGGTATCGATGTAACGGTTGACTACTCCAATGGGCTCAGTGTCGATACATACTGTAATGCCGAATTGGTGAACGTCGGATATCAACTTGCTGTTATTGAAGAAGATGCCGCCGGGAATGAAAAGTTACGTACCGATTTAGGCAAAAATCCCTATACAATCGCGGAGCATGCCACATGCTACGTGAGAACCAAAGTCCGTTACGACGTATTGAAAGATGGCAAGCCCACGAAGGATGAATGTGCCGTCACCATCGGCAACATCACCATGAATTACAACAATTCAGAGTGGTTGGGGCGGCAGGATTTCACAGAAATAGGATACACACCTCAGCAGATTGCTGATATTCGAAAGCGCCATAAAACAACAACCCTGCTGGGCGATGCTGTCATCATTGATGTCGAGAACAGCTTTGTCGAGCTGGTCAATGTCCGTGGTAGCATATACCCATCATATTCCCTTGGCATGTTTTACGCCCCGCTGCACGAGTTCCTGGGGGATATTGTTATGCCCCACCCGGCAGACATAGAAACAAAGAGTTGTGTGTTCCCGATATATTCAGATTGCAAGCGCCCGATGAGCGGTTCCATCAGCGCAGCAAGCAAAACAAAATGTGGGTTCCGCTTTCTGGGCACTACCATTCCGCTGCACAACTTCAGTGGTTTCATACACCTGACAGACGACTACGTTTTGCTGGACAAGATGAATGCCGCCAGCTGGGAGGGTGTGCTCGATGCCGTGGTGAAAATAGGATTTCGCGGCAAGCGCACTTCATTTGACGGAATGATTAATGCTCGCAACATGAACCTGAAGAGTATTCTGGCATCGTACAACACTGAGTTCAAACCGGCTCTCTGCAATGGGTTCTTACGCTTCCGCGCGCCCTCACCGGATTTGAATGACATACAGGGTTACGGTGAAGTTCACGTTGAGAATGGCGATTTGATGGGCTTTACCCTGTTCCAGCCTATCGGCGATTTGGTGACTGATCTGCCGGCCAAATTACTGATGCTGGAAACAGCCGCAAAAAATGAAACGATTAAACAAGACACCGGCTATATATCCAAGGTCTTTTCCGGCACGGGCAATATGATTAGCAGCATTGGTAACAAAGCTAAAATCATACCGGGCTACAACCATATATTCGCCTACGATATTCAGGATGCCTTTGCCAAGTTCGTCATAGCCGACGGTAAACTCAGAGCCTATGACATGAAGGCTCTGGGGTACAACCTCAATGTCGACATGAAACTGTCCATCGATTTGGAAACCCTCTATATTAAGGGTAACCTGTGGCCCAAAATCACCAGTCTGCCCACAGTCATTCTCTCCCCCATCACCTTCCTGTCGGACTTTATGATCGACATCCTCATATTCGGTGAAATTGATGACCTGAATTGGAAATTCGGTCTGGATCGCAATCTAAAGGGAGAGCCCCCCTCTGTCTCATCAAAGAAGGGGGCCCGGAACTATAAACCTGTAGCAGAAAAAAAGAAAAAGCGTTAGGAGTCGAGCCCGTATTCAATGATGACGGCGGTCTCGCTCTCAATGGCCTTCGTTTCCTGACTGAGGAGTTCTGACCTCATATCCAACACCGTGGAATCTCTCTCGATTTGCTCCTCAGCGGTTTCGGGCTGAGACTCCTGCAGATATTCGATACGCTTATTCATGTAACTGCACCAACTGAGGTAATCCTGCACACTGGTCTTGAGCTGCATGAGCTTATGCTTATGGTCAATAATATCGGCCTGAACCTCACGACAGGTGTTTTCATAATCAGCTTTGCGGTCCAGGTACTGGTTCCAATTAGAAAGCTGTGTATCGAGCGTATAACTGAGGTTCAGGTTCAATTTGGTATCATCACCGTTCAGGAATGCGCCCTCATATGTACCACCTGTGGAAGAAAAGAGCGACGGGCTGTACAGATTGGTGCTGATGGTCGGCAGGTATTGCAACGCAACCCCATACTGACTCAATCGGGACTGCTCCAGACGGATGGCAAAACGAGCAACGGAAAGCTCGGATAATCTGGAGAATCGGGGCAGATATCGGTTCCACTTCACACGGGGCATTGATTCCGGCAAGATATTCCATCGTGCGGAATAATCGCCAAGGATTCCGGCTACATTTTTCCAATGCGCGGCATCGGTAAGACGTTGTGAACTTTCGGCAAGCATGCGCTCCTTCTCACTGAGCTCAGGTTTAAGCCGGGCAAGCTCACGTTTTTTAAGCTCGACCTCACGACTGCGCACGGCTGAATAAAGTTTAGCAGTCAGGTCGCGCTCTCTCAATTCCCTGGTCTTAATGGCAGCAAATGTACTGGCTCGAGTCGAATATACCCTGTAGGGGATATTGGTGATGGTGGGCATGCTGAAGGTGATATTGACATTGGAGCTCAAGTCATCTGTCGCCAATCCCCCCAAATCACCGATAGACTTGGTGAAATACCCATAGTAGGAAAGGCCGGGAATCATATCGGTGTAGATACTCCACCCCTGTCGCTCATACCTGTCGATGGCGGAACTGAGTTTTTTGAGTTCGATATTATTCTGCTGCACCATGGACATGGCCTGCTGCCAGGAAATGGTTTTGATGGGCAGCTGATCCCATTCCCGGGCATCTGCATAGCTCGTCTCAATTTTTGATGACAGGACAGACAGGCGCTGCTCCATGCTGCACCCGCACAGACTCAGAATCAATACCCCCGAAATCGACAGCCAGAAAGAGGATAATAACAGATTACGTCTTAACATATAGACTATAAGTTTTATGAAATTGAGCGCATGCTCCTGTATACAAAAATGGCAACCAGAGCACTGCTAACGGCCAAAAGGCCACACTGAAGCTGCGGGCTGATGCCAACATACCTCATACCGGCCTGCACCACCACAGACATGATACCCAGAAAGCAATCCACCAGATTGCCCGCGGCAATCACATCTCCGCGTTTGTCATTGTCGGCTCTGTCCTGCAGCAAAGCATTGAGGGGTACCAGGTACCCTGCTGCCACAAAACCGGTAATAGCAAGCGACACGTAAAATATCGGCGTACCATACGGAACCAGAGCCAACAGCACACAACCGATGGTCATGCCAACACCACCAACGGTGGCCACCCAGGTGCGTATGCGGCGCGCACAAATGATAGAGGCGGTCACACCACCCACAATGGAGCCACCGCTAATCCAGGCCATCAGCAGAGCAGAATCCTTCTGCTGCCCCAGCACCTGCATGAAATCCTTAGTGGATGCCACGGGATTGGCCTCTGCTGCCATCTGCAGAGCAATGAGCATCATCGTACCGGCAATGAACCAGAAATAGCCGATACCAATCTCACTGTTGCGCAAAACAGGTACCCGCCAGAGCATGCGCAGCTGTGAGAAGTGCTCCCACAACAGGCTCCACTTGAACACACGACGACTTTCCGGCTTAAAGCGCGGTATGAACAGGCTCAGAATAAACACCAGAACCGCACCGCACATACACACGGCACAGGGCCAGGCAGCGGCCTCCCAACCGGCATCGGGCCCCCACTTTCGGAGCAGGCTGTACACAATGAACAACGCGCCAATCTGCCCCAGCAGCAGTGCCAGCATCGAAGTAATTTCCAGTATACCACTGGCAAAGCCGATATTCTCGGACCCAACAATATCCTTCACCAGCCCCTTTTTGGCAGGGCTGAAAAACATAGCCTGCACGCAGAAAACGGTGAAAAAGCCCACTGTCACCCACAGATTATGCATAAAGAGCCCGACCGTCATGCCGGCCAGTACCACCACCTGCAGCAAAACCATGGCCTGCAACAGTCGGGTTTTACAATATCGGTCAGCCAACCACCCTGCCAAGGGGGAGAACAATACGAACGGCAATACGATGAGTACGGAAAGCGGATATTGCAAATCCTTCATCATCCATATTCCCAGCGCAATGAGCATGAACTGCACCCCCTTTTCGTTGAGGGAGTTCATGGACTGAATAAAACTCAGGCTCCAGAACGAAGCCCACGGAGTCTTCTTACCCGGTTGCGAATTCATCCTTCAGATTAGGCAAGAAATTTACTCCCAGTTATTATCTTTCATGAAGGCGGCCGCATTCTGATGGCCCTGAGCGGCGGCCCGGCTAATCCACAAGCGGGCTTCATCCATATCGGCGGGCACCCCGAGACCATGAAAATAGCTCCGACCAAGGTTGTACTGCCCGTTGGCATTTCCCTGCATGGCAGACTGCATAAAACACTCGGTAGCCTTGGAATGGTCAACCGCGACCCCTTCTCCGTTGCGGTAGCAAAGACCGAGGTTGTTGTAGGCAAAGGCATTCCCCTGCGCAGCTGAGGCACTGTACCAGCGGAAGGCTTTGGCGAGGTCTTTGGGCACGCCATAGCCTTCCGCATAACAGGTGGCCAGGTTATCCTGAGCATCGGCATTACCGGCTTCGGCAGCACGGGTATACCAACGAACAGCCTCTGCCGGATTAGCTGTCACACCGCGACCGAAATCATAGCATTTACCAAGGGCAAGCTGCGCCTCGGGCGAGCCGGCCTCCGCCGCCTGACGGTACAGGGGGAAAGCCGCAGCATGATTGCCGGCTGCAGCGTATGACGCGGCCTCAGCAAGTGCCACATCAGGGGATTGACAGGCACTCAGCAAAACCCCGCCAACCAGCGCTGCTGTAGTCAGAATAACCTTTTTCATATATTAAGGGAATGAGTTAATATTACTCCTGAGCAAGCAGATACCGCTCGGCCTCGATAGCTGCCCAGCAGCCCATACCTGCGGCAGAAATTGCCTGGCGATATACGGGGTCAGCCACATCGCCGGCTGCGAACAGGCCGGGAGTCTTGGTCGCGGCTCCGCCCGTGGGGCGAATGATGAAGCCGGCGGCATCCACATCCACCAAATCACCCAGGAACTTGCTGTTGGGAGTATGACCGATAGCCATGAACACGCACTTAACCTCAAGCGGGCGCTCCTCGCCGGTGACGGTATCTTTCAGTGTTACGCCGCAGACCTCACCGGCCTCATCGGTGTTATAAGCTGCGATGGTGCTGTTCCATACCGGCTCAATTTTGGGGTTGGAGAGCACGCGCTGCTGCATGGCCTTGCTGGCACGCAACTGGTCACGGCGGTGAATCAGGTACACCTTGGAGGCAAAGCGGGTGAGGAAGGAGGCCTCCTCACAAGCACTGTCGCCACCGCCGACCACGCAGACGGGCACATCGCGGTAGAAAGCCCCGTCGCAGGTAGCACAGGCGGTCAGGCCATGACCAATCAGGGCTTTCTCGCCCTCCACTCCAAGATAGCGGGCAGTTGCACCCGTGGCCACGATAACAGCCTTTGCCTTGTAGGCACCGCCGGAGGTTGTCACGACAAACAGGTCGCTGCAGGCCTCCTTCGTTACCGAAATCACGTTCTCATAAGCATAGCGGGCGCCGTGCTTTTCGGCCTGCTGGCTCATGTTGAACATAAGGTCAGGCCCCATGATACCCTCCGGGAAACCGGGGAAGTTCTCGACCTCGGTTGTTGTCGTGAGCTGACCGCCGAGCTGCTCGCCGGTGAACACCAGCGGGTTCAGGTCTGCGCGGGCTGCATAGATGGCTGCCGTGTAACCGGCAGGCCCCGTTCCGATAATAATCAATTTCTCGTCCATTGACCTCATCTTACACGTCCGCGCGTACCCACGCAAGGGTTTAGTGCGTCAGCATGGCAGAGGGGGCAATATTTGGGCTTGCAAGAAAATGGAATATGAGAGATACTGTCCGCGAGCATGAAAATACTGAGACGCAATCTGAGCCTGATGTTGGCTCTCCGATACCTGAACCCGCTTCGCACCCTTTTTTCTGTCATCACCCTTATCTGTCTGGTAGGTGTGGCGCTGGGTGTCATGGTACTCATCGTGGTACTCTCAGTCATGGGCGGTTTGCAGAAAGAGATGGAGGAGCGCGTACTGGCCTTCACCCCGCACTATGTCATTGCTCAGTCCGATGGCATGAAGCGCATTGCCCTCAGCCAGGAGCGCACTGATTGGGAACAACTTGTCGAACAGTTGCAGGCCATGCCCAATGTAGCCAGTGCATACCCCCAGCTTGAAGGGCAGGCATTTGCTCAGAGCGAAGCCGGGCGAATCATGGCTCAATTTGCTGCCCTGCAGCCGCACAACCAGGCCCAACTGGCGCCCCTGCTTCCCATGCTCAAGGAGGGTACATTTGACTTTGGCGAGGGGTTTGACACCGAGTGCGTGATTTCCCGAAAGACCGCCACCGCCCTCGGGCTGCAACTGGGCGATGAACTGCACCTGACCCCGGTAGGCAGTATCGATGAAGTTGCCGCCATTTACGCCATGATTCAGAACCCGCTCATCACCCAGAGCGATGAGCAGTTCATGCAGAACATTCGTGGCTTATTCGACGGAGCCACACCGGCTAACGGCGGCGAAGTCGTGGAACTTGCCAAACTCGAGAGTATCATCAACACCATTCGTGCCTACGACCCCAAGAAGATGCGCCAGAGCGAGATTGAAGCCTGCGGCACCCTCTATAAACTTGCGGTCAGTCACACCGGCGGAGTCCCCTTCACCGCAGAGGAAAAAGAGCTCTGGCAGAACACTGCAAACGGCATTGCAGAACTTGACCGCGACCGGGAAGACGGCAAAGCCGTGAAAAGCATCAACGAAATGGTCATGCCCGTTGATTTGCGGGTAGTGGGCATTTACCAGGCACCGGAGAATATGGACGGCCCGAATGTCTACATGCCGCTGAGTATTGCACAAGAAGTGGTAGGCTACTCCAACGAAGCCGCCGGCAATGTGATGGGCCTGTGCGTGCGCTTGCAGAACGCGCACGAACCCGGGGACATTCAACAGCAGATGGAGAGCATACTGCCCGACAATACAGCGTCGACCGAGGAGCTCCCCCTTGGCGCCCACTGGTTCATCACCCCGTGGACATCGGCATTTGAGCAATGGCACAAGCTCATTGCCAACGAGCGAATCATGATGAACTTCGTACTCTCTGCCATCAATCTGATTGCGAGTTTCTGCATTATGGCGGTGATGTTCACCATGTCCATACAGCGTAAGCGCGAGATTGCCGTCTTGCAGGCGCTGGGGGCCACGCCCGGCAAAATTATGGGCATATTTGCCTGGCAGGGTGTTATCATCGGCTTAGCCGGTTCCATATTGGGCATTATGCTGGCGCTGCTGGTACTCTACTACCGATTTGAGATTCAGGCGGCTCTGGCCAGCATCGGCATGGACCCCTTCCCGATGGAGGCTCACGGCATCACCATTCCCGCAGAGTATGACCCCGTAACATTCGGAAAACAGGCGCTCATGGCATTTATCATGGTCGTTATTGCCTCCATCGTGCCGGCCTTCATCGTCTCCCGTCAAGACCCGGCCAAGGCTCTGCGCTCCAACTGATTTTCCCTACCACCCGACGTATGGATATATACTGGATTAAAGATAAACAGCGCCGTGGTCCGGCAACCGTGCCGGACATCATTGCGCTGGTGCAAATGGGCGAGCTTACCCCCGATACAAAGGGTTGGCACGCAGGTTGCGATAGCTGGGTCCCCCTCAAAGAGCTGCCTGCTCTGGTTGATTTTCTGGGTGAATTAAAGGATAAAAGCAAAAATCCCGAGCCGGAGTCTCCCAACCTCCCCCCCTTACCTCCCCAGGTTACAGAAACGCCTCAATCGGCACCGACAGCACAGACTCCCAGTATTGACATCACGATTGCCGGGGTGCCGAAGAATGGCATAACCGGGCCGGTCACCCTGCCGCCCCCCTGGGCCAGACTGGCAGCCAGATTGGTAGACAGCAGCTTGTATGCAGCCATCGCCATGGGGTTATTGAGCCTGACCGGCATCAGCTATGGCGACATTATCATGCCCCTATTCTGGTTGCCGATGATTTTTCTGGAAGCCCTCATGCTCTGGCGCAAAGGCACTACCCCCGGCAAGGCTATCATGGGCATAACCGTGAGCACCATCGGTACCGGGCAGCGCATGCGTTTCAGCAGAGCTTTCTTCCGCAGCCTCTCTGTCAATCTTATCGGCATGGGCTGTTATCTGTTCCCCATCTGCATGGTGACAATGTGTATTTCCTATTTCATGCTTACCCGACGAGGTATGACCATGTGGGATGCCCAGAGCATGACCCTGCCCATTCAGCTGCGCAAGACAGGAGTTCTGCACTACATCATGTCCGCCATCCTCATCTACGTCATGATGCAGGTAACGGCTTTCTCCCTGCTGCGGATTCCCGGGGCACTCGAAACGGTGGAGCAGATTTCCCCCGATACTGCGCGCCAGTTGCGCCAGGTCATGCCGAACTTACCCGACAGCACATCTGCCGACAAAACAACCACACCGCAACCGCTCCAGTAAAATCGCGAGAAAAGCACATACTGCAACACATTTTGCTTTTCTAACGGGTACAAATGGCGTATAATGCACGCGTGCGCGGTAAACCGCCGTGTACCCTGTTAACATGAAGATCGTTCTTGCATACTCCGGTGGCCTTGACACATCCGTCCTTCTGGTGTGGCTCAAGGAGAAGTACAACGCAGAAATCATTGCCTACTGCGCCGACGTAGGCCAGGCTGAAGAGCTCGATGGTCTGGAGGAGAAGGCCCTTGCCACGGGTGCCTCCAAGTGCATTATCGGCGACCTGAAGGCAGACTTCGCAGCCAACTACATTTTCCCCATGTTCCAGGCCAATGCGGTGTATGAGGGCCGCTACCTGCTGGGCACCTCCATTGCTCGCCCCTGCATCTCCAAGGCCATGGTTGACGTGGCTATTGCCGAGGGTGCCGATGCCATTGCCCACGGTGCAACCGGCAAGGGTAATGACCAGGTTCGTTTTGAGCTTTCCATCAATGCCCTGGCTCCCCAGCTGCAGGTGATTGCACCCTGGCGCATGAAGGAGTGGCGCGACCAGTTCCCCGGCCGCAGTGAGCTCATTCAGTACGCAGAGTCTCACGGCATTCCGATTCGCCAGAGCATGAAAAAGCCCTACTCCATGGACCGCAACCTGCTGCACATCTCCTACGAGGCCGGTATTCTGGAGGACACCTGGTACGACGCAACGAAGGAGGAGGACCGCGGCATGTACCTGCTCTCCACCGCCCCGGAGGACGCTCCCGATGCCCCGCAGTACCTGCAGTGCCTGTTCGAGAAGGGCAACATCGTCGGTCTGCAGACAGAAGGTCTGGCTGAAATCATGGAGGCTGTGGGCACGAAGGCTATCGGTGAAAAAGACGGCTATACCCTGCTCGACCCGCTGGGTGTCATGCTCGTGCTCAACTTCCTGGGTGGCAAGCACGGTATCGGCCGCGTGGACATCATCGAGAACCGCTTCGTCGGCATGAAGAGCCGTGGTATCTATGAGACCCCCGGTGGCACCATCCTTCTGGCAGCTCACCGCGACATCGAGACCATCACCATGGATCGCGAGGCTCAGAAGGTGCGTGACTCCCTCATTCCCGACTATGCCGCCATGGTGTACAACGGTTTCTGGTTCGCTCCCGAGCGCGAGGCTATTCAGGCCCTCGTCACCAAGACTCAGGAAACGGTGAACGGCGAGGTGCGCCTGAAGCTCTACAAGGGCAACGTCATGTACGCCGGCCGCAAGAGCCCGAACTCCCTCTACAGCTACGAGATTGCCACCATGGAGGGCGACTACACCGATGAGGATTACAACCAGGATGACGCCAGCGGCTTCATTCACCTCAACGGACTGCGTCTCAAGCAGTTCTCCCGCGTGAACATGAAGTAAGACTTCAACAAAAGCCCTCGCTGTGTTCTGCATAAGCGAGGGCTTATTCATACTATGGGCCGAACTAAGGTAGCCATTTTAAGTACATTTCCCGCATGGACGGTAGATGAGTCCATCCCTGCCTCGCGCGCGCACTATGCGGTGTGGCTTCTTCCACTATATGAACGATTCGGGCAACAAGATCAATGGGAGATTCACTGGATCTGTTCGGCTGATTCTGTAGTTGAGCCCAAATATATTCAAAGAAACAATCAACATTTTCACATTCTACCAAAAAAATCGCTTACAGTCGGTCTGTTTACTGCATATATTCGGGAAAGACTCAGTGTAAATAAAATACTCAGGGAAATACAACCGGATATTGTTCATTCCTGGGGCACTGAGTGTTTTTATGGTCTTTGCGGCATGGACTACAAGGGGGCCATATGGCTGCATACAGTACAAGGTCTCCTCAAGGCATATATGAAAAGAGGGGAAATATCGTGGTTTCATAAAGTTCACAGCATTTATGAACCGGGCGTTTTGAAATCAGCAAAGCACCTGACAACAGAATCAGAATGGGCAGCAGACTGTGTGAGAGAAACGGCACCTGAGGCACATCCGATCATATGGGATTATGCAGTAGAAAATCGTTTTTTCACCACAAAACGCAATCTCTCAGACGAACCCACATGTTTATACTGTGGCAGCAGCGCAGAAATAAAAAACTTAGATACACTCATCAGAGTATTCTCAGCCCCTGAACTTTCACATGTAAAACTTATTCTTGCCGGTCCTGACCACAAAGAGAGCTTTCCACCCAACATTATAGGACTGGGACGTCAGCCACGGGAGAAAGTTGCAGAGCTGCTGGCAGAAACATGGTGTCTGGTGCATCCCAGTAAGGCCGACACGGGTCCCACAGCACTAAAGGAAGCCAGAGTTATGGGCGTACCTGTCATTGCCACTACCTCCTGCGGAGCAAAGCGATATATTAAGGAAGGAAAGTCCGGGTATATCGTCAGTCCCAATGATGAACAGGCATACATCAAAGCCATATTGAAAATTACGGTCGACAAAGCAACAGTACTAGCATTTGGTCGTCATGAACAGGCCGAAACAAGAAATCTGTTATCAGCAGAGGCCATGTATGATGGTCTGATTGATATATATTCCAATTTGCTTGCTTCAACAGGGAATTGATTATTTATTTTTGATCCTATCCGCAACAGAGAAAATTGCCGCTATCAGAGTACCCGATATCGAGTGCCATACGCATGAAATTGCCGCAGCAATGGCAGCCTCGGGCAGCAGCGGGAAGTGACGCCCCGCCAGTACTGTGGCCAAACCGGCATTCTGCATGCCTACCTCAATGGACAATGTGCGCCGCTTGGCCTTGTTCATGCGCGTCAGCACACCCGTGAAATAGCCCAGCAGATACCCCAGGCCATTGTGCAGGAAAATACACAGGAAAATCAGCGCCCCGCTTTCAAAGAACTTGCTGCCGTGAGCCGATGTCACACCGCCCACAATACAGGCCAGTCCCAGTACGGCCAACCCGGGCATGAGCGCACAAGCAGTGCTGAACCCTCTGCATTTACCGAAAAGACGGTTACATAAAGTACCCACACCTACCGGCAGTAGAGTAACAAGCAAAATACTGCGGAACAACCCCACGGCATCCACCTCAATACTCTCACCAACCAGCCAGAGCACAAGCAGCGGGGTCATCAACGGGGCCAGCAGAGTGGACGCCGTGGTCATTCCCACAGAGTAGGCCACATCCCCCTTACAGAGCAGGCTCATGATATTACTCGACACCCCGCCGGGGCTGCACCCCACCAATATAAGCCCGGCTGCAATCCCCTTCGGCAAATGGAAGAAATACACAAGAGCAAAGGCAAGCAGCGGCATGATGGTGTACTGAGCAACCGACCCGATAAAAATATCGAGCGGGCGCTGTGCCAGAACCCGGAAATCAGCCGTTGTAAGGGTCATACCCATGGTGAGCATGATAAATCCCAATATGCAGGTCTGCACATCTCCCCGCACCCAATCAAACAAGCCGGGGAAAACAAAGGTAAGCGCCGCCACCGCTATGATAAACGGTGCCGTACGTGAAGAAAGCCAGGCCGAGGCTGCCAACAAAACCTGCATATTCGTGAGAGCAAAAGGCCCGACCGCACATGTGGTCGGGCCCGGTGATAAAAATCAGCGCAGCATCACAGCTTCTTCCACGGCAGCGACTTCAGCAGGGAGTCGAAGCCCAGACCGGTTCCCTTGGGAGCATGGAACTCAGGTGTCACATCCATACCCAGCTCTTCCGAGAAGGGATTGGGACGGAACACATGCTGCGTAACAAGCCCGCACAGGGGCACCTCCTCTGCCGGCTTGCCGGTGTAGAACTTGGCAGCATTGTATGCAGCCCAGCACTGACCGAGCGGGTGGTCGAGGTAGGTTGTGAACACGGGCAGACCACTGTTGCTGTGGTGGCGGGCCGGCTTCACAAGGCGCATCATCGGCTTGCTGGTACGGGCGGGAATGGCACTCTCCTGCAGCGGGGTATCGTAGCCCAGCGGCATACCGACATCCTGCAGAGCCTGCCAGGTCTCCACATCATAGTAGCAGGGGTCCTCCACAAAGTCTATGCGCTCCTTCATGGCATCGGAAAGCATGTCCCAGAACTTCAGGGCGGCATCCAGTGACAGAGTGCAGTTGAAGTCCACACGCCACTTCCAATCGGGCACCATCGAGGCCAGGTTGGTCAGGCGCTCCACCGTTGCGGCCAGCTTGGGAACAACCTTAATCTTACCCACACGAAAACCACGCTGGTGCAGATTGTACACCTGAGCGGGAGTGGCACTCACGGTGAGAGTGGCATGGCTGCGGGGAATAGTCAGACCTTCAAACAGACTCACGCCATTGGCACGGGCCTCGCCATCGAGCTCAATGCACTTCAGCGCACGCTCGCCAAGGCGCAGCGGGGTACCGTCACGCAGGGCGTCCAGCTCATACTCAAGCGGGGAATCCCCCAACTCGGGCCAGGACTGCAGGCAGGCATAACCGCCGTTATCACCGCGCAGAAGCACGCCCTCACGCGGCTGGGCGGCAGCACGAGCGCTCAGAGCGCCCACGGGATAAAGTGTGTAAGGAGTATAGTGCATACGGCATTCTACTCCATCGTAGAGCCTTTGTCACGCCCATTCTGCGTATTCTCGCTTTTTTGAGGGCAAAAATGGGGCAGAATGACGCTTTCGAACAACCAATCTGCATCCCCCCTCGCCCCTCCGTATCTCTCCGACTCACCCCACCAACGCCGGAAAGCCTCGATAGGTTGCTCCATAGGCAGGTTCTCGGCAGCAGCAATCCCGGTTCTGTATAACGATACCGCCCGTCTACATACACGCGTAGCAGATCCACAGATTACAGACCTACAACCTACCGATAAAAAGGTTGACTAAAACACTTCAGAGACTTACAATAATCTCGTCAAGTTGACATCTTCACGAAAGATTTTCTTTCTGAATTTGACAGTCCCCCTGATAGGCTTAGACTTATCGGGGAGATTTTTTGAAAACTAAAAGGAGTAGTAGCAATCTCTACTACTCCCTTATGATTTTACGAGTATATCCCATGTTCTTTTCAACCCCTACGCCCACCCTCCGGCGTTTGCAGGCAAGATCCCGCCCGGCCGGGGAAAAAGGTCAATAAGCCTACCTGTCGCGCAGAGAGAAATAGATAGCTCGAGACGCCTGCGAGATTGCGGCATGCGCCGCAATCTCGCCGATTTCCGACATCAGAATGCATACTGCACGCCCACATTGGCGTTCCATTCATTCGAATCGCCGCGCAGGATGGCTTCGCCGCCCATGTTCACCGCAGCAGTCTCGCTGATGGGCAGGTGGAGGGTAGCGCCCAGGTTGTAGCCCCAGCGGTCGCGGTCGGCGCCACTCTGCGTGAAGCCATGCTTACGAGCACCGGCAAAGCGCATGTTCATATCGCAGCCCGTATCACCCAGACTTGCAGTCACACCGGCCTGCAGAGTAAAGTTCGCACTCGGGAGGGCGAAACCACCAAAGCTCTGCACGTAGCGCAGGCCCAGCGTCACATCCGTAGCCCAGGCATCCTGTGCGTCTGTTTCCAGAGAAGCTGTACCGGCTCCCGTCTCGCGGAAACCATCGATACGGTTCCAGCTGCTCTCCACTGTACCGAACACCAGCAGGTAGCTGCTCGGCTCCAGTATGAACTCGTAGGCACTCTCGTGCATGAAGTTTACAGAGAAGCCATCCGCCTGCGCCTCTGTGCGCATACCCATCACACGGCGCTCCAGGTCGTAGTCGTGCGTACCGAAGCCCATGGAGAGCTTACCGCTGTAGCCGCCCCGGCGGGAGTCGTTGCTGCGGTAGGAGGTGTAGAAGTCCACGCGCACATCATCGCTGTGTTGCTTCAGCGCGGCATCCGGCTGCAGGGTCGTGCGCCCGGCGGCTATAGAAACACCGCTGTTGAAGTGTATGCAGCCCTCCAGCTCCAGGGTGAAACGCCCGCCCGTCTCGGTGCGGTCGTATCCGCGCCCGTTTCCATCGGCATCCAACTCGCTGCGCTGGCTGTATAGCTCCAGAGCGGCGCGCAGGTGGTTACTGCCCACCAACTGCCAGCCGCGCCCCATGCCGCTGCGCAGGTTGCGCAGGTGAGCCAGATTACCATCCATCTGACTGCTCATCAGCACAGCATACTCGCTACCGCCAACGACATCCAGCAGCTCGCGCAGCTCAGCCTCGTTGCGCGTGCCGCTTATCAAATCAACCAGCTCACCCAGCTCGCCCTCCGGCTTCTCGCCCCCGGCCACGATATCCTTCACCGTATCGTAGACCTCCTGCTGGTTGCGGTTCAGGTCAGGACGGAAATCATCCGGCTTCCGGGCCTCCGCCAGCGAGAGCACACCCGTAGTGGCATCGAAGTTCAACACCAGCCCGGCGGCCGCTCCGCGCAGGGTCAGGCTCTCCTCCGTATAGCCACTGTTGCTGCTGAAGGAGGCCAGCTCCGTACCGGCCTCAGCCCCCTGCCAGCCCGCTACGTTCACGATGGTGGTGGTCCCGGAACCAAAGCTTACATGCCCCTCCACCGTCAGGTGCTCATTGAGCGTCAGTTCACCACCTCCCAGTGTCAGCGCACCGCGATATACCGTGCCCCCCACACGAGCCGCGCGGCTGCGGGCAAATGCGGCCATACCCGCTCCCACCGTCAGGTTCTTGCCCTCGCTCAGCTCAAAGCCGTTCGCGAAGCCGGCATTCGCCCCACTCTGCAGCAGAATGTTGCTTGCTCCGTCCGCATGCGCAAGAGTGGCTTCCCCGCTCAGCAGCACGCGGTTCGCTACGGTGCAGGCACCCAAATCCAGCGTGCCGCCGTCATTCACCGCCACATCCTCACTGCCGAAAGCCGTGTTGCTGCCGGCCACCAGCGTGCCACCGTTCACCGTGGTGCCACCGCTGTAGCTGTTATCACCGCTCACGGTTATCGTGCCGCCGTTCACTTCCAGGGTCGTGTCGCCCTTCAGGAGTGCGGAAATCACGCTGCTGTAGTCACCGGTAGCCGTGCTCACCGCCGCATCCTCAACCGTACCGTTCAGTACTGCATCATCGGTGTTATTGATGCTGCCGCCGGTGGCATTCACGGCCATGCTCCGGTCTACTTCCAGCGTACCGCTGTCCATGGTCACCCCGGCCAGCGTTTCCTGATGCTGATTCGAAACATCCGCAATCTCACTCACCGCCGCAGAATCGCCACCTGTCAGGAAGAAGTGCGTGTAATCCACCGCACCACCTGCGCGGGCCACACCATCCTCACCCAGCACCAGCTGCGTGCGGCTCAGGTAGTCCCTGTGGCTGATAGATACTCCATTATTCACTGTGGTACCGCCCTCCACAATCTGCACACTGTACTCCACCCCGCGGGCAAAGCCACTCTCCGTCAGCGATACCTTCGTACCACTGAGCGCAAAGCGCCCCTCCTCCGTGCGGTTCAGCGTCAGTCCGCTGGCATCAAAGCAGCCGCTCAGCGTCAGCTTCCCGGTGTTCGCAATGCTGTCACTCAGCACCAGCGGAGCCGTACCTTCCACCGTTAGGCGGCTCTCGCCCGTGCTCACGATATCGCCGGTTCCCAGCGCGTTGGTATGCGTTACGGTCAACGCACCATCTGCCAAGGTGGTCACGCCGCTGTGCGTATTAGCCGCGCTCATGCTCACCTCACCGGTGATGGTCACAGCCGTAATGCCGCTCAGAGTAGCCGCAATGCTGCCCTTCTCTGCCGTCAAACGGGCATCAGACACGCTGCCACTCAGCGTGGCATCGGACAGAATGATGCTGCCGCCTGTGGTGTTCACCATCGTGGTATCATTCACCGTCAGCAGACCACCATCCTGGCGCACCGTGGCGCCTGCGCCTTCGCCGGTGTGAATCATATTCGTGCTCACCTTGTCGCTGCCGGTCAGAAGATAGGTACTCCAATCGGTCTTACCCTCTGTACGGGCATAACCATCCGCACCCAGGGTCAGGTCTATAGTACCATGCTTCACGGTCGCGCCGTTTATCGTCAGCTCGCCGCCGTTGATAAGCTGCACATAGCTGTCGCCATACTTCAGGAAACCGCTGTTGCCGCTATTGCCGGTCACGACATCAATGCGAGACTTCTCCGTTGTCACCAGACTCAGTTCATCGGCAATAAAGCTGCCGCTGATGCTCACCTCTCCGCTCACCTGCAGCACCTCGCTCAGAGCGTAATCACTACCGATGAGGCTGCCACCACTGATGCTCGCATTCACAGCTCCGCTCGTCAGGGTGAGTGCGGTATTAGACACGCTGCCATTCAGTGTACCGCCGTTCAAATTGATGGCACCACCGGTGGAGGTCACGGTGGCCGTGTCATCCACCGTCAGAGTACCATTGCTCAGGGTCACATCTGCCAGGGCGGATTGGGTATGGATAGCTCTGGTGCTTACGCTGCCATCATTCAGGTAGAACATACCCATGTCTACCTCACCACCGGCGGAGGCTGTACCATCGGTGTTAAGAGACAGGACTGTGTCGCCGTATTTAATCGTGGCTCCGGCATCGGCGGTTGTGCCTCTGGCTATCTCCA
>JAFURE010000107.1 GCA_017471985.1 Akkermansia sp.
TCCTTCGGAATCGCAACAAATCGGGCATATGCAAAGACGGTGGCAATTCAAGCTTTGGTACCATGCGCTTATTATACCACGCCGAGGTGTCTTTGGAAATTCCGAAATACGTTTACACGCGACTTTTTAGAAGTTCCCTTAAACCGGAGCAAGAACTCAGGTCATGAGCGCCTGCTCTTCTACAGAGCTCTGCGGCCATATACCCTGCTCCGACATAAAGCTCTCCCAAGCCAGCAGAATCTGCTCAAAAGCCGTCGGATTCACAGCGAAATGCGTGAGGGTATGGTCAGCGCCCGGGCTGAGTACAATCTCAGCCTCGTTGCCCAGCGAACGCCATTCCTCACAGAACCACTCGCGCATGGCATAATCCTGCAGTGGGTCCGCCATGCCATGAGCACAGAAAAGGGGCGGCAAATAGCGCCGCAGCAACGCACAGGGGTTAATACTGTCGGGCTCACTGACCTCGCCCTTGATATTGAGCAGGCGAGCCTCCGGCGAGTGAACATCAACAAGCCCTCTGAAAATGGCAACACAGGCCGGCTGGAGCGGCAACTCATCCTTACTGCCGATTTTCCACCAGCGCCTGGTCTGCAACATGGGTTGCATAGCGGCATTGAGTGCCATCAGAGCCCCGGCATCTGAACCGGCCAGAGTGATGGAGTGCTGGTCAATTCCCAACCCGCCGGCGTTGTGGTGAATCCAACGCCAGGCATCCAGCCCGTCCTGAATAATATCAGCGGCCGTCACATCATAATTGGCACGGGTACGGTACTCCGGCAGCAGGCACACAATACCTCGCTCCGCCAAATGCACAGCCCACGACACAAACTCTTCATTGAAATCCAGAGTCCACATACCGCCATGAAAAAACATGACAGCGGGCATGAATGCCGTCTCAGTATGTCCGGGGGGCGCGAACAAATATACCTTAAGCTCCACTCCGTCAGAAAAGCGTTTCCAGACAAATGACGGGGCAGCCTCCAGCATGCGGCGGCTGGCGGATACGGCCATGGAATCATCGCTCTCTGAAAAAGACGTCATAACGTGACTCTAGTATGCAATTTTCTTGCCAAAAAAGCAAGCATGTTGTATAGTGATATCAGTTATGAGAGCAATTTTTTCGTCAATTATTGCCATGAGTTGCCTGCTGGCAGTAACTGCAGAGGCTGCAACCCCTGCTGCAATCGAGGCTGAAATCAGACGCCGCGCTGCACAGGCCCCCGCCAAGAAGGCCACCGAAGTTTCGGCAACCCGCTTTATCATCCCCAATCAGGAGAAGGCCAGAACGACAGCAGAGACTGTATACAATACCTGGCGTCTGAGCATTATTCGCGGCAGTGAGCAGGCCTGGCGTTCCACCACTTCCAACTCGCGCCAGATGAAGATTCGCAATCTCATTGTCTCGCAGCGCGGTTCTTTCCCCCGCGATTTCTTCCGAGTCACGCAAGAGGCCCCCAAACTCGAAAACTTTGCCTACGTCGGAACCCTGCAGGGCTGCAATGGCTACACCATGGCCTGTACCTATATCGGCAATGTGCAGCTGGGAGATGGGAAAGCTGCCGAGAATGCCTACGTGCTCGAGTTCGTCTTTGAGGGCGGTCGTTGGAAACTCGACCAGACCCGCATGTTCAACCTCAGCCAATTGCCGGATGTCCGCAAGCGCCTGAGAAACCGTGACCTCAGCCTGTTGCAGGAGCAGGATGGTTTTCAGCCCTACGACCGTATTCCCACCACCCCCCCGGCCTGCAATGCGCCGGTGCTTATCGGCAAGGTGTTCGTGGACTGCCCCGGGCGTAACATTGAAATGACAATCAACGGCATTTCCCTTCATGAGTTCGACGATGAGCGCCGTGCCGATGTTATTTCCGGTGGTCTCAAGCGTGGGGTCAATACCATTACCTACAAGATTACAGACCGTCAGGGGCTTGAGCGGCCCTCAATGGCTATCGGTATTTTCGTGGCTCCCGAAACCCCGGGCAACACACCCATCTGCGTCTTTGACCACATCCTCGACGCTTCGGATAAAGCGGAAGGCGGCACCTTCGCTTTCACTATCAAGAACGAGCATATTGCGTCCATGAATCCGAAGTACAAGGGCACCAAGCCCGGACCGCATCATGCTGTCCCGCTCAAGGAAAAGAAGTAATCTGCAACCAATCCATTTTTCAGCCCGCTGATGAAGAACATCAGCGGGCTTTTTTCATACATTTTACGAGTTGGAACAATTAGAGGTTTAGACCTATTTTGACAGCTAAATTGGAGTTTGCCCACCTATCCCCAAGGCGTCAGCCTTGGTCTTCACCATGCGCGCAGCGCATTCTTCACCACCGTGCATAGCACGGTTCTTCACCGCGGGCTTTAGCCCGCTTTTCACTCGGCCGCAGGCCGTTAAAAAGCTTTTATTCCAA
>JAFURE010000108.1 GCA_017471985.1 Akkermansia sp.
AATCCTTTGTCTTGCATTCATGCAAAACAAACACGCTTGTCTTGCATAAAACGCAAATTTTGCAAAACAAAATCCTTTGTCTTGCATTCATGCAAAACAAACACGCTTGTCTTGCATAAAACGCAAATTTTGCAAAACAAACCCTTTGTTTTGCAAAATTGACGTTTTTTGTTTGACAAACACCTTATTTTACGATATTCATAAGTCATATGGGCTCCTCGTACATACTACCCTACCTGCCGATAACCTCATATAGCGTCGAACATTTATTTTCCATGCACAGCAAGGCTAATCGAAGCCTTGCCCGGTTAGATGGCATGCTGCGCAAGCGAAACTATGCAAACGTCCTCTTGTCACCCATGATGACTCAGGAAGCCGTGCTGTCCTCCCGAATTGAAGGAACACGCTCCACCATTGACGAAGTGTACTCATTGGAAGCCGGTGAGGAATCCACAGAAGAACAGCGATTGGATGTGCAGGAGATTCTCAACTACCGAGAAGCCATGAGGTATGCAACCGCCAGTCTCGAAAACCGGGGACTCACCTTGGGATTAGTGAAGGAAATGCACGCTATCCTGCTGCAATCGGGACGAGGGCAGAACAAACGCCCGGGACTGGTCCGCGATACACAGAACTGGATAGGCTCCCCGGGCAGCACCATTGAGCAGGCCTCCTATGTACCGCCGGCGCCGGCCACAGTAGATGCCTATCTGGAAAACTGGATTGAAAATGCAGCGACAGATACGGTCGACCCGCTGATACAGAGCGGCATATTACATGCCCAGTTCGAGTTGATACACCCATTTCATGACGGCAACGGCCGCGTCGGCCGCCTGTTTATCCCTCTCTATCTGCACAGCAAGGGTCTGCTGGAGCGTCCGTTTTTTTACCTCAGTGAATACTTTGAGGCACATCGGGAGCAATACATCGGATGCCTGAACGCCCTGCACGAGGATACAGCAGCATGGGAACAATGGCTTTTATTCTTCCTGCAAGCCGTAGATGCACAGGCAAAGGAAAACATGCGCCGAGCAGATGCCATGCAACGCCTGTATGCAGAGCTGCAGGAAACCCTGCCAGGCATCACCAACTCCGCGTCCTGCGGAGTTTTGCTGAATACCATGTTTGAAATGCCTATTTTCAGCAAACCGACCATCAGTGCCCGGATTACCGGAGTGAATACAGCAACGGTACAACGCATGATTAACTCCCTGGTAGATGCCGGAATATTACACGTGCGCAGCCATGGAGCAGGTCGCCGCGCCACCATCTATCATCTGAGAGAGCTCTCCCTGATTGCACAGGGGCTGCCTATCGGGCGTTTCGATTACTAAGCCACGCCCAAAGTCCCCCCCGCTCACCGTTCCGACCAGGCAAGACTGGTCACGATATGGACAAGTCCGCGCGTGACCAGGTTGAGACGGTGGTAGTCGAGCGTATCGGGGGTATCGGTCGGCTCATGGTAGTTGGGATTGCGAATCATGGCCGTATCCGTCACCATAACGGAAGGAATGCCCAGGGGGTGGTAATTGCGGTGGTCGCTGAAGAACAGCTCTGTTTCCTCAGCCCAGGGCACATTGATACGGGCGGCCGGCAGTTGCTGCTTCAAGCCGGAATAAATCTGCTTTGCCAGGTCGTATGCCTCCAGATTGCCCACCACAGCTATAAAATTGCCGACTGTGGGAAGCAAGAGAGAATAGCCGGGAAACAGAGAGGGCTGGCTGTCCGGTTCATCGCTGAAATACCCCAGCATCTCCAGGCAGATAAGGCCTAGTACCTTCTCGCTGTCGCAGGCCGCCGCGTGGCGGGCACTTCCCATATCCTCGCTCTCGAACCAGGGCGGTTCCTCACAGGCCCAGGCCACCAGCTCAATATCATGCTCAGGTTTACCCTTGGGCAACTGAGCTGCCAGCTCAAGCAGGGCAGCCACGGCACTGGCATTATCATCAGCCCCGGGATTCTCCCCTTCCCCGGTGTCGCAGGCATCATAGTGCGCGCCGATGATATAGCGTTTCCCCGACTTCCCGCGGCGTAAGGCGCAGATATTATAGTGAGTCTCCCCATCGGAAGTAGTGAATTCCTGCAAGGTGACCGCCCAGCCGGCAGCAGCCAGTTTCTTCTCGATATAAAGCCGCGCCTGCTCCAGCGTATCGCCATAGCGCGGCTGGGCACAGAGCTGCTCCACATGCCCTCTCAGCCGCTGCGCCGCTTCAGGTGCAGGGCGGCTCACCGGCTGCTCAGCAGAATGCTCCACCAAGCAGCTGCACGCCGAAACAAGACACAGGAGCAAGACACCAAAAATCCATCCTGCGACCTTGCACGTTTTTAACCCCAATTTTTTTAACGTACATCCAAGAGCCTTATCCGAGCCTTTTTCTAATCTCTTCATGTTCTGCCCTCATTGGAATGAGAAGAAATCAAATCCAGCAAGTTATCTGAGTTATATTTATCGAAATCAGATTGAAACAGTCTATCCTGAATAATCCGATATTTCTCGAACTCGCTTTCAGCGAATACCTTTGCCACCTGGGCTGAAACACGTCCTACATTATTGAGCAACTCATACTCATTGAACTGCAA
>JAFURE010000003.1 GCA_017471985.1 Akkermansia sp.
AGCGGGCGATAGCTCAATAGAGCCCGGCGGCTGAGCCGCGTAGCGGCGAAGCCCCGGGTAGGAGTATATAAAATAGATGAGCCCGAGGAACGAGGGCGGCAGATGAGAGGCAGGTTGGCATAAATAACGCGACAATTTCATTACGAGCCGTTTCTGCCGCCCTTTCAGGGCTCATGTTCTTTTTGTACTCGCTGCAGGGGCTTACGCCCCTGCCTATTGAGCTACCGCCCTCGTACCTCGGGCTTATTAAATTCCGCTCGCCTTCGGTTCGCCATACAGCTCGACAAATTGCCATTTATCGAGTTTTTTAGAGGCTCCCAAATTATAATTGACTTGTCTATCAACAAATTACCATTGGTTTACCCGCGGAGTTCTGCCAGACGGGTAATCACCTCTTCAATCACATTAGCCGGGCAGGAGGCCCCGGCGGTCACCCCTACCCTCCAGGGGCGGCTAAGGTCGGCAGCGGCCGGTGGAAGGGCGAGTTCGACCTCAGCTTTCCGCTTAAGGTCAAATGAGCGTATTGTATTGAGGTTCTGCAGGCAAGCAGCCTCTTTTACAAAGAAAGTCGGCAGTTTAAGGGAAGCGATGTGTGCCAGGTGCGTGGTATTGGAACTATTGTAACCGCCAATGATGAACATGGCATCCAGCGGTTTATCCAGCAGCTCAAAAAGGGCATTCTGGCGATCCTGAGTGGCCCCGCAAATCGTATCGAAAGCGTGGAAGCGCAAGTCATCGCCATCGCGCTCTGTGACGGCGGCACGCAGAATAGCCTGAATGTGCGCCGTCTCGCTCTTCAGCATGGTGGTCTGGTTGGCCATACCTATTTCCGCCAGATGCACATCCGGGTCGAAGCCGGCAGAATAACAGCCCTCGAAGTGCGCCATCAGAGCAGCCCTGTCCCCCCTGCCATTGATATAATCGGCCAGCATACGTGCCTCGGCCTCATTAAAAATCACGATAAAGTTACCCTTGCCATCCTCACCGCAGGACTGGGAGGCCGTGGCCTGACTCTCCTCATGGTGGGCCTTGCCGTGAATCACGCTGGTAATGCCCAGCTTGGCATAGTTACGCACCTTCTGCCACACACGAATCACATTACCGCAGGTAGAATCCACCAGCTGCACGCCCTTCTCCTCGAGCATGCGGCGCATGAGCACCGACACACCAAAGGCGGGAATAATGACCACATCCTGCTCATCCAGCCCCTCATAAACCGGGTCATTCAGGTTCCAGGGCAGGTGACGCAGCCCCATGGCATCCAAATCGGCATTCACGGCCGGATTATGAATAATCTCACCAATCAGCCATATACGGCGCCCCGCAAACATGGCACAGGTAGCGTACGCAATCTCAATCGCGCGCTTCACACCATCGCAGAAACCGAACGACGCAGCCAGATGCACCTCCAACCCCGGCAGAGAGAGCACATTGCCATTCTCGCGGATGGAGTCCACAAGTTCACTGTTATACTGCTGCACCTTATCGCGCACACGAGCCATAACCTCGGGGCGGCGCACATTGATAGGCTTTCTGGCTGTCATGGGTACATTGTGCCTGCAAGTGCCGCGAGTGTCAAGAAAAATGGCGGGGTACGCCATACTTAGCACTTGCAATCGGTGCGGCATAATAGTAATATATGGCCATGAATATGCCCCTTTTCCGCCTGCTGTTGGCAGTACTCTGCCTGCTGGCAGCCCCCCTCAGCATGGCCCAGAGCCCGGATTTGGTGAACGAAGACCGTGATCTGGTGCGAGTGATGCGCCACCCGGATGGCTCGAAGGCCGTCTACAAGCGCCAGGCCGGCTGGCGCGGCATGCGCTGTGCCACCTACACCGCCAGTGGCAGACTGGCTGCCATCAACGACTACACCGAGGGTAAGTACGGCCAGCTGGTGGCCTGCGTTATTTACAACAGCAAGCGCCAACCCATCTACAAGGTATCCTACGGCTACGACTCTCAGGCCCGCCTGATTGAGGAGCGCATGTATGCCCACCCCTCCAACAAGCTGGTGCAGCGCGTGATTTACAAGTACGACGCCAACGGCAACCGTGCCAAACCGCTCATTATCTCCCTCAACAACACCGGGGCAGATATCGCCCCCACCATCAATGAAGACGTCACCAGCGCTCACCGCGAGCTGCGCGGTCGCCGTCGCCGCTGATAATCCGCACCCCAAACCCGAACAGATATCCCCATGGAAACTTTCTCCTGGAAAGACAAGGATGCCGATGGCAACAAGGTCGTGTATGAGGCCAGTCACTTCGGCGGCTGGTGGCAGCTCACCTGCACCCCCAAGGTAGGCCGAGCCATGAAAGACGACGTGATTGCCGAGCCCGCCGAGTTCACCCCCGAACTGTGGCAAACCCTGCGTGACCTACTGTGGCGCAAATACCAGCGCCGCCGCGTGTCCTGGGCACTTATTGAGCACATTGACGCCATACTGGCCGGCAAGGCCACCAATGAACGCCGAGATCAGCGCCGCAAATGACTGACGACGAAATGATAAACTGCCGTGAGCCCGAGCGCCAGCTTGAGCGGGCCATTGCCGTCATGCACCGCCTGCGAGCCCCCGGCGGCTGCCCGTGGGACGCCGAGCAGACCCACGAGAGCCTTATACCCAACCTCATCGAAGAGTCCTACGAATGCATCGACGCCATTCGCGCGAAAGACTGGGCTCACCTGCGCGAGGAGCTCGGGGATGTTCTGCTACAGGTACTCTTTCATGCCGAACTGGCAGAGGAAAATCCCGAGGCTGGATTCACCCTGGCAGATGTCGCCTGCGACCTGAGCGACAAGATGGTACGCCGGCACCCGCATGTGTTCGGCACAGCTCAGGTGCAGGACAGCGACGGCGTGCTCACGCAGTGGGATGCCATTAAGCGAAAAGAACAATCGATTGAGGATAAACCCTATCTGAAAAACTGCGGCAAGGGGCTACCCTCGCTGCTGAAGGCATACAAAATCACCAAAAAAGTTGCCAAGGTGGGTTTTGACTGGCCCGATCATGCCGGAGTAGTGGAAAAGATTCGAGAGGAAACAGACGAAGTGGCCGAAACGCTGGCATTGCCCGATAACGACCCGCAGGTGGAAGAAGAACTGGGCGACCTGCTCTTCACCACGGTCAATCTCTGCCGCCGCCGCAAAGTTGACCCCGAGGTTGCACTCGATGCCGCCAACCGCAAGTTTGAACGCCGCTTCAACACACTCGAAAAACTACTGAGGGCTCAGGGAATCAGTCTGGAAGACGCCACAGCCGAACAGATGGAAGCCGCCTGGCAACAGGCTAAAAAACAGCAATCCTGATGATATGAAACAACGCCTGTTCCGCTTGTTACTGCTCCTGCTCTGCTGCCTGCTGCCGGTGGCATGCAGCACCCGCGAGGTGGTGGAGGAGCGCCCCGACAATCCGCTGTCGCAGGAACCGGGACAAGAGCTTGCAGGCTTCACCGCCAACCCGCTGCTGCCCGGTGGCGGAGGACTGGGAGCCGAGACCATGCGAGTGACCTCCGAGGCCGAGCTCAGGAAAATCGACAACGGAGCTGAAGGAGAACTCATCTGGACCGACCCCGACAACCCCGATGCCGACATTCCCGGGCTGACTGCAGCCTTTGAGAACCGCCGTCAGGGTAACGGCTGGCTGAACAACCTCGGGCGTGGCCTCAAGCTCTCACGCCGCGAGGGGCGCCCGCTGCTGGTATGGTTCCACAATTCCGTCACCAGCCCCAAAAGTAAAACACTCGGCTCGGAACTGCTCGAAACAGCCAAGTTCGACTACTGGTGCAAGGACAGGATTGTGCGCGTGAAGCTCGATGCCGGTGCAGCCATGGACGAAACCGCTGCCGGCAGTGCCCGCTACAGCATGAGTTCCATCAATAATCTGGCACGCCGCTACAACCTCAAGCGCTACCCTGCTCTCGTAGTGGTTGACCCCTGCGGCAAAATTACCGCCCGAGTGGATGGCTACGACGGGTTCATAACCGAGGTCGAGGCCGAAATCAAACTGGGGGTGGAAACCGCTGAGCAGAACTACAGGGCATACCGCGCCAAACTGAGCCAGAGGGGCTACCGCGAATGGCGCTCCCGCAAGGGCGAAACAAGTTTTGCCAAACTTCAGCGCTATGATGAAGAGAAGCAGATTGTCTACCTGCGCTCACCCGGCGGCAAAGTCTCCCGCACCCATCTGGACAAATTCTGCAAGGACGACATCGATTACCTCGATGCCCACGCCCGCGGCGAACACAGCGACGACTGACCACGGCACAAGTACCATGAACAAGTCCGACGCCACCAAGGCGCACATCATGCGCGCAGCCATTGCACAGTTCACCCGACTGGGCTTTGACGGGGCATCCATGCGCGAAATTGCCAACGAAGCGGGCGTCAATATCGGGCTGATTCGCTACCACTTCGGCAGCAAGGCCGACCTGTACCGGGATACACTGGCCCATGTATCGGAGCAGTACAACGAAGTCTGCCTGGCAGCCCTTGCTCAGGCTCGGGAAAACGGCGATGTGGAGGAGCTCATCTACTCCTGGCTGGCAGCCCCCATCAACCACTGGCAGGATTCCACCGTGGCCACCGGCGAAGAAGTGCTCTGTTTCCTCAATAAAATGGGATATGAAGCCCCGGAACTCACACGCGAGGTGTACGAATCGCACTACTCCTACGCCCTTCAGGAATGGCAGGAGGCCGTGCAGGCGCACTTTCCCGGCATGGAGCGGGCTGATTGGTTGTGGTGCCTGACCTGCCTGCGCGGCATGTATTTCAATATAGTGGCGCACAATGACTTCACCCTCTGGGGGCTACCCGCCATTCACGGCAAGGAACCCGCCATACGCCGACTGGCGACAGATGCCGTAGCCCTGCTGCGCACCTATACGCAGAATCAGGCGTGACATTCTGCCAATGTTTTCTCGACAAGGGGGCTGCAATCTGCTACCATATCGCCACACAAAATCAGTTTTTTATGATTACCACGGAATACCCCTACGGCCGCGACTTTCCCATTCTGCGCATCTCTACCGAACTGTGCACGGCAGAGATATCCCTTTACGGCGCTCAGGTGCTGCAGTGGACCCCCACCGGTCAGCTGCCGGTCATCTTCATGAGCCCCAAGGCCGTCTTTACCAAGGGTAAGGCCCTGCGTGGCGGTATACCGCTCTGCTGGCCCTGGTTCGGCAAGAATACCGAGGATGCCACCCTACCCTCGCACGGCGTGGCCCGTATATCCACCTGGCAGCATGCCGGAACTGAGGAACTGGAGGACGGAACCGTGAAAATCATACTGGCACTGCCGCCCGAGCAGGAGCTCATGCCCAGCGGGGCCGTTATCATTGAGCTGGGCAAAGAACTCATGATTACCCTGCTCACCCTCGATGTGCAGCGCACCATGCCGTTCTCTGCCGCCATGCACACCTACTTTGCCGTGAGCGACTACGAACAGGTTGCCGTCACCGGGCTCGAGGAGTGCGATTTCACCGAGTTCGCGGCGGATGCCGTTCCGCACTGCGAGGACCCGCTCATCCCAGCCGGGCACATCGACCGCATTTATCACCCCGTGGCAGAAGAACAGGAAATCACCATTCATGACCCCGCCTGGGAGCGCAGCATCCGCATCTGTCGCGCAGGCTCAGGCTCCGCCGTTGTGTGGAACCCCGGTCAGGAACTTGCCGACTCCATGGGCGATTTGGGGGCAGAAGCCGCCAGGGGATTCCTGGCAGTTGAGACCGCAGCCGTACCGGCCGAAAACCTCATGCTGCGCTGCGGCGAAACGCATAGCATGACCACCCGCATTCAGGTTATTTCCGTTGCCTGACTATGAGTGATTCCCCCCGCAAAAAATCACTGTTGCGCCGCTTTCTCGAGCTGTGTCTGTGGGGAGTGCTGGCTATCGGTCTGCTTATCGGGCTGTCCGAGGGATGGGTCCTTCTGCTCTCGCACGGTCGCTGCCACGACAGTGTTGCAGAGTGCCAACCGAACTCTGTCGGACTTGTACTGGGGTGCTCCAAGTACATTCGGCGTGGATACAATAACTATTTCTACGTCAATAGAATGAAAGCTGCCGCCAAACTGTGGCGCAGCGGCAAGGTGCGCTGTCTCATCGTATCGGGCGACAATCGGGCCATGAACTACAACGAGCCGAGGGACATGAAGAACTCCCTCATTCAGCTGGGGGTTCCGGCCGACAGAATTGTGTGCGACTTTGCCGGCATCTGCACCTACGACTCTGTGGTCAGGGCCAACAAAATCTTCGGAGCGGACAAACTTATCATCGTCAGTCAGGAGCCCCACGCCGAACGTGCCGTAGCCATAGCTCGCCAACTGGACATCGAGGCAGAAGGGCTCAACGCCCCGAGCTTCGCCATGAAACGCAGCGCGCTCATACGGTTCTATCTGCGGGAACGCGCCGCCCGCATCTCCATGGTGTATGATATTATCACCAATCGCACGCCGCACCACATGGGTCAACCGGTCAGGTTGCCCTACTGATATATCTCTTCTCTGAACTTATGAAAAGCCTCATCTCATGCTGTGCAACAGCCGGTGTAGCAGAATGGGTCTGCTGCCCCGGGGAACTCAATATTCCCCTGCTCGCCACTCTCGCTCAGTGCCCCATTGTTCACCGCTGGAGCCAGCAGGATGAACGAACCGCCGCCTACTTTGCGCTGGGGCGCATACAGGCTACAGCCCGTCCGGTCGCCGTGGTGGCCGGTAGCGGTGCCGCAGCGGCAGCTCTGGCTCCCGCTGTGGTCGAGGCCTACTACCAGCGCCGCCCCCTTATTGTCATCACCATTGACGATAAAGAGAACGCCGGTGGCTCAGGGGCACCCGGGCACATCGAAACAGAGGGACTTTTCGGCATTTATGCCCCCACCATTGAGGTTACGCTGCCCTGCGCTGTATCTGACCTGCCCAATCTCGCAGCCGGCTGTGCAGAGGGATTCCCCATTCACCTGAGCCTGCGATTGACGGAGGCATCCCGCAGCAGTTGTGACTTCACCGGCCTGGAAGTAGCAGAGCCGCCTTCCGCGCCGCCCTTCCGCGCCTCGCTCGTGGCGCTCTCGCAGATGCTGCGTTTCCGTGCCGTTGAAGGTCTGGTGCTGGTCATCGGCGGGCTGGATCCCGACGAGCAGGAACCGGCGGTCTGGCTGGCCCGCACCCTGCGAGTGCCGATTGTGGCCGAAGCCGCCAGTGGATTGCGTGAAGTGCTCTCTGCCTTCATGCTGCACGGGGCCGACCAGCTCCTGCCGCGCTATGCGCCGCGCTACGTTCTGCGAATCGGCGATGTGCCCACCGGTGCCTACTGGCGTGCACTCGAGGACATGCCGGGAACGGAGGTATTCTCCATCACCCGCAGCGGGTTCTCGGGCCTGTGCCGCAAGAGCACGGTGATTGAGGGCGAGCTCGAGCAGGTCATGAAGGCGCTGGGCGATGTTCCCCATATCGGCGACACCGAGGGGCTTATGCAGCGCAGCCGCCGTGCCTCCGGTCGTATTGAAGAGCTGCTGCTCGCCTACCCGGAAAGCGAGGCTGCCATGGTGCGCTATTTCTCCAATCAGGCCGGTATTGCCGATGTGCTCTGTCTGGGGTCCGTCACCACCATGCGCCTGTGGAATAACTACGCCCAGACCCACGTTCCCACCCATTATGTGCGTGCTCACAGTACCACCGGCAGCTCAGACGGCACCGTATCAGCCTTCCTGGCCAACAGTGCAGATGCCGACTATGCCTGCTGCCTGACAGGTGATTTAGCGCTACTGCGCGACTGTGCCGCCGCTACCATGTTGCCCCAGCTGCCCCCTGCCCGCCGTGTGGTAGCCGTGCTCAACAATGAAGGAGCGGGCAATGCCTTTACTCCCGGCATGGATGCCGAACTTCACCGCCTGATGGTACAGCCCCCGACCTATGATATGCAGGAGGTTGCGCGCCTGTGGGGTGCCGAATACTACGCCATTCACTGCGAGGCAGACTTCGAGGTGCTCGATTCCCTGGAGCCCACGGCCTTTGTGCTGCTCGACATCATTCCCGATCAGGAGCAAACTGCAGCATTCAACGCCGCACTCCGGTAAAGCAACGGAGTTTTACTCAGACTCCTCACTGCTCTCGGGCATCAGGTCAAAATGGCAGACCGCGCGGCGGGGTTTTATCGCCAAATCCAGCGCGGCATCTGCCACATGCGCGGGGTCGGTATCAAACCGGTAAGCGTAACAGTCCGGACAGGTTGCCGCTGACTTGTCCACAATGGAGCCACAAACCGCACAGAGCTTGTAACTCGTGGGGTCATTCGATACTGTCGTGGCGATTTCGCGGCGTTTTGTCCTCATGCCTGCCAGTATACCCCTGCCCGCTCTATTCTGGCAAGCCCGGCCTGAGTCATATTGACGCGCTATCACCTGCACCCTCGTTTTTTTATAAAAATTAGAATTTTTCTAATTTTTATGATTGACATCCGAAGATATGGTGCTATTATTCGTTTCCATACACCACATATAGGAATACAAGGCAATGAACATACGCAAGCGCAACGGAGCAGAAGAAGCCTACAAGCGGCAGAAAATCGAAAGGGTTATACGCCTGGCCTTCGAGAGTGTGAACCAGAGCGGAGAAGAATCGGAATCCCTGGCTCAGAAGGTGGAAGAACGCCTGCTACAGGACGGCGCTGACGTTGCGGTAGAGCGCATTCAGGACCTGGTGGAAGAAGCGCTGATGGTCGGCGGGCACTTTGAGGCGGCTCGCAGCTTCATCCTCTACCGCAATGAGCGGCGGCGCCTGCGAGCGGCTCGTGCGGCCCTGCTGGTGTATTTCAACAACTGCCCTGCATTGTGCGCCACCTTGAAAGAACTGCAACAGGAGTTCAATGCAGAAGAATACTCCCTGAGCCACCTGACCGGCAAGTTCCTGAGCTTCTACCGTCAGGACATGAACAGAGAGAATGCGCTGCACTTGCTCACCCGCGCCGCCGGAGAACTCACCTCGCGGGATGCCCCTCAGTGGGAAATGATAGCCGCGAGATTTCGCCTGTTGATGTTCCGCGAACAGGTACGGGATTTTGAACAGGCTCAGGGGCTGAACAGCCTGTACGATAAACTGCTCTATCTCACCCGCGAGGGACTGTACGGCAATTACATAACAGAATCCTACACACGAGCGGAAGTTGATGAAGCGGAGCAACTGCTCTGCCCCGAGCGTGACAAATTGCTCAATTACTCGGGGCTTGAGATGCTCATCGGCCGTTATCTCATACGCTCACGCAATGGCGAAGTGCCGGAAACACCGCAGGAAATGTTCCTGGGCATCGCCCTGCACCTGGCCATGAATGAAGAGCATGAGCGCATGGGATGGGTAAAGCGCTTTTACGACATGCTCAGCACGCTTAAAGTCACCATGGCCACGCCTACACTGGCCAATGCCCGCAAGCCCTTCCACCAGCTCTCATCCTGCTTTATCGACACCGTGCCTGATAGTCTGGAGGGGATATACCGCAGCATAGACAACTTTGCTCAGGTGAGCAAGTTCGGCGGCGGCATGGGACTGTACTTCGGCAAGGTAAGAGCCGCCGGCAGTGCCATACGCGGATTTCCCGGGGCGGCAGGTGGTGTGATTCGCTGGATAAAGCTCGCCAACGACACCGCCGTAGCCGTTGACCAGCTGGGGGTAAGGCAAGGTGCTGTAGCTGTGTATCTGGATGTCTGGCACCGTGACCTGCCGGAATTTCTGGCACTGCGCACCAATAACGGCGATGACCGACTGAAAGCCCACGACGTATTCCCCGCCGTCTGCTACCCCGATTACTTCTGGCAGCAGGCGCGCGACAACATCAACGGTATCTGGCACCTCATGTGCCCGCACGAAATCCGCTGTGTAAAAGGTTACTCCCTCGAGGACTTCTGGGGCGAGGAATGGGAGCAGCGCTATCTCGCCTGTGTGGCTGACCCGCGCATTCACAAGCGTAGCCTGCCGATTAAGGACATCGTGCGGCTCATCCTTAAGAGCGCCGTTGAAACCGGCACCCCCTTTGCCTTCAACCGCGACCTCGTGAACCGAGCCAACCCCAATAAGCACACCGGCATCATCTACAGCAGCAACCTCTGCACAGAAATCGCCCAGAATATGAGTGCTATCGAGGGAATTCAGCAGGAGGTGAAGACCGTTGACGGCGAAACAGTTGTGGTCACCACTACTCGCCCGGGTGATTTTGTGGTCTGTAATCTGGCCAGTCTGTCGCTCGGCAGAATCGACACCGCCAACGCGGCAGAAGTCGCCGACATCACCCGCAGTGCCGTGCGAGCACTCGACAATGTGATAGATCTGAACTTCTACCCCCTGCCTTATGCCGCTGTCACAAACCGGGCATACCGACCTATCGGTCTGGGCGTGAGTGGTTACCACCACATGCTGGCCAAGCGTGGAGTTCGCTGGGAAAGTGATGAGCACCTCAGACTGGCTGATGAGCTCTTTGAGCAGATTAACTACGCCGCCATCGCCGCCAGCTGCGAAATTGCTGAGCAGAAGGGCGCCTACCGCCACTTTGAAGGCAGCGAATGGCAGAGTGGAGAGTACTTCAGTCGCCGTGGCTACACAGACCCCCACTGGCAGGAACTGCAGGAGCGAGTGGCAATCCATGGCCTGCGCAATGCCTGGTTGCTGGCCGTAGCTCCTACCAGCAGCACCGGCACCATTGCCGGAACCACTGCCGGTATTGACCCTGTCATGAAACTCTTCTTCATGGAAGAGCGCAAAACCGGCCTCATGCCCCGCGTGGCACCCGACCTCTCGCTGAGCACACTCTGGTTCTACAAGAGCGCCCACCACATTGACCAGCAATGGTCCGTGCGCGCGGCCGGCGTGCGCCAGCGTCATATCGACCAGGCCCAGAGCATGAACCTCTACATCACCAACGACTACACCCTCCGTCAAATCCTCAACCTGTACATCCTCGCCTGGGAAAGCGGGGTAAAAACCGTGTACTACATCCGTTCCAAGAGCCTCGAAATAGAAGAATGCGAATCATGCAGCAGTTAACCCGTAAGCCCCTGTTCAATCCGCTCGGCGACGCCGATATCAACGCGCGCCGAATCATCGGCGGCAATACTACCAACCTCAACGACTTCAATAACATGAAGTACGCCTGGGTCAGCAGGTGGTACCGCCAGGCCATGAATAATTTCTGGATTCCCGAGGAAATTAACCTCGCGGCCGATGTGAAGGACTACCCGCGGCTCTCCCCCGCCGAGCGTCGCGCGTACGACAAGATACTCTCCTTCCTCGTGTTCCTCGACAGTATTCAGACTGCCAATCTGCCCTCGGTGGGTGAGTACGTAACGGCAAACGAAGTCAACCTGTGCCTGTGCATACAGGCCTTCCAAGAGGCGGTTCACAGCCAGAGCTATAGCTACATGCTCGACACCATATGCGAACCCCAGCAGCGCACCGATGTGCTCTATCAATGGCGCACGGATGAGCACCTGCTGCGCCGCAACACATTCATCGGCAATCTGTACAACGATTTCCAACAGAACCGCACCCCGCAGGCCTTTGCCCGCACCCTGGTGGCAAACTACATCCTCGAGGGCATCTACTTCTACAGCGGGTTCATGTTCTTCTACAACCTCGGGCGCAACAACAAAATGCCCGGCTCAGCTCAGGAAATCCGCTACATCAATCGCGATGAAAATACCCACCTCTGGCTCTTCAGCAACATCATACGCGAATTGCAGCGCGAGCAGCCGGAGCTCTTCACCCCGGAGCTGGTGCAGGAATACCGGGATATGATTCGCGAGGGCGCCGAACAGGAAATAGCCTGGGGCTGCTACGTCATTGGCGATGAAATACCCGGTCTTTCCAAGCAGATGATTACTGCCTACATTCGCTATCTGGCCAATCTGCGCTGCCGCAACCTCGGGTTCGAGCCGATTTATGAAGGCCACGACAAAGAACCGGCCGAGTGCAGCTGGGTCTCGCAATTCAGCAACGCCAATATGATTAAGACCGATTTCTTCGAGGCTCGCAGCACGGCCTACGCCAAGAGTACGGCTCTGGTCGACGATTTGTAATCACTTTGTTTTCACTGATGCCGCAGGCTATTTTCACCTGCGGCATCTCCGCATTTTCAGCACGGGTCAGGTCCATTTTTCACATAATTTAAGTCAGAACCATGCTGCGCGCAGGGTAAAAAAAGAGGCGAGGTCTTGCGACCTCGCCTCGTTGGTGGGATGGGAAATTACTTCTGCCAACCGCCACCCAACTGGGTGTAGAGGGTGGGAATGCAGGCAGCGTACTGATAACGGTAGTTCGCCAGCTGTTTCTGCGCGGGGAAGAGTCGCAGCTGGTTGTCGAGCACCTCGAAGTAGGCGGAGTAGCCTTCCTTGTAACGCTGCTTGGCAAGGGAAACAGATTGCTCGTAGGCGGCCACGGCGGCCTCCTGCTTGGAGATAACCTCGCGGAGCTTCTGGCGCTGCACCAGCGTGCTGGAGACCTCGGCCAGAGCATTCAGCACAGCCTGCTCGTAGTCAGCCTTGGCTGCGAGGAAAGCCTCCTTCTTAGCGGCCTCGTTGGCCGTCAGGCGACCACCCTGGAAAAGCGGGCCGGTCAGACTGGCACCAATGCCCCAACCGTCAACGGAGCTCTCGAGTCCGGGGAAAGCAAAGCCACCGGCACCGGTCAGGCTGATGGAGGGGAAATAGCTGGCAATAGCCACGCCGACCTCAGCATTGGCAGCGCGCAGAGCCTGCTCCTTGGCGCGGATGTCAGGACGACGGGAAAGCACGTCGGCAGGTATACCGGCTGCTACCTTGGAGGCATTCATGTAGGCCTTCAGGCTGCCTCCACGGGCAATGTGACCGGGAGCGCGGCCGGCAAGCATGCTGAGCGTGTTCTCGAGAGCGGCAATCTGCATTTCAAGAGCGGGAGCCTCGGCCTCGGCTGCGGCAAGGGCGGCCTGAGCACTAGCCACCTGCAGCTTGTCTACCACACCCTCCTTGAACTGGTCATTGAAGAGGTTAAGGGTGTCGCGATAAGACTCCATGCTCTCGCGGGTAATGCGGAGCTGTTCATCGAGCATGAGCAGCTGCAGGTACCCGGAAGCCACCTGACGCATGAGCGAAATACGCAGGTTGTTGAGCTCCTCGGCCACCTCATCGGCGGAGGCCTCGGCACTCTCTACAGCGCGGCGGGTCTTACCCCAGAGGTCAAGCTCCCAACTGGCGGTCGCACCGGCCATACCGGATTTCGTAGCAGCGTCACCTGTATCAACGAATGAGGTACCACCGGCAGTATTCACACCTTTCGTTGCGTTCCCCATGTAGCCCAGTGACGGGAACCAGGAGGCACGAGCCATGGTCACATACTGGCGGGCAGCTTCCACATTGTGCTGCAGGGAAGCGATGTTACGGTTGTTGTTGAAAACATCCGTCAGGAGAGCCTGCAGGTTCTTGTCTTTCAAGACAGACTGCCAGGGCAGGTCTGCCATGTTGCTGTCGCCGACACCGGCTCCGCGGAACACGGCGGGGACTTCCATCTGGGGTTTTTCCCAGCTCGGGCCAAGCGTACAGGCCGTGGTCAGAACCACCGCGCCGGCAAGGGTCATTAATGCGCTTTTTGTCATATTGTTTACGGGGATTAAGAGTTAAGGAAATATTCAGTTATCAGTGGCTATCATTTTCGTGCTCAATCAGGTAACGGCGTGCGCCCTCCTCATCGGGGTCGGCGGCCAGCGTCTTGCGCTCGAACTTAATACGGAAGAGACGCATGATGAACACATAGGAACAGGGAATGAGGAACACACCCACCAGAGTGGCCACGGTCATACCGGCCACCACCACCACGCCGATGGCATTGCGGGCCAGTGCACCCGAACCACTGGAGAGCAGCAGCGGAATACAGCCCAGAATGAAAGCCAGTGAGGTCATGATAATGGGGCGCAGTCGCAGGTTGGCAGCCACCAGAGTAGCCTCCATCAGGCTCTTGCCGCGCTCCATTTCGAGGTTGGCGAACTCCACAATCAGAATGGCGTTCTTAGCGGCCAGACCCACCAGCATGATGAGACCCACCTGAGCGTAGAGCGTGAGGTCAAGGTTCCACACATACAGGCCCATGTAGGCACCCAGCACAGCGATGGGCACGGTCATGAATACCGATATGGGCAGCGACCACTTCTCGTAAAGAGCCACCAGAATGAGGAAGGCGAAGAAGCCGGACATGCAGAAAATGGTTCCCAGACCGGTACTGTTGCGCACCTTGTTTTCCTGGAAGGACATATCCTGGTAGTCCATGCCGACCTTTGTTTTGTCCATGGTCTGCTCGAAGACCTCTTCCATAGCCACCATCAGCTGCTGAGTGGAGTAGCCGGGGTTGGGCATGACGTTGAGCTTGGCAGCATTGTAGCCGTTATGGTGCATCACGAACTCGGTATCGGCAATATCGCTGATGCTCACAATGGCATCCAACGGCACACGCTCGCCCTTCTTGTTGATGACGAAGAACCCGTTCATCTGCTCCAGGCTCACACGGTCAGCGCCGCGGGCCTGCATGAATACCTGCCACTGCTGACCGAAGGCATTGAAGAAGTTCACGAACGAGGAACCATAGTAGGAAGCAAGCACACCATAGGCATCGCCGATGCTCACTCCGTACTTCTGGCACTTGGCTCGGTCGAGGGTAAGGTACTTCTGCGGCACGTCGGCCATCATCATATCGCGGCACATGGCCACTTCCTTACGGGCACCGGCAGCCTGATTGAACTTCTGCACCTGCTGGTAAAGGAAGTCCACGCCCTGACCTTCGAGGTCAGTCAGCACCATGGTCACACCGTTGGCAGTACCCACACCGGGAATTGCCGGGGGAATGAGCACCATGGGAATACCGTCGAGACCTGCCATAGCGCAGCGGGCGGTCAGGCGCTTCTGCACCTGCTCAGCAGACTCGGAGCGCTCGCTCCAATCCTTCAGCTGTACGAAGGCAATGGCGGCACCGGGGGTCTGCACCATGTTGAGAATGTTGATACCCACCACCGATGTGAGGTTCTTAATAGCGGGATCGGGGTTATCTGCAGGGCCGGCCAGAGCATCCTCGAACTTCTTGGCCTCGACCATGGAGCGCTGCAGGGAGTTCTCGGGCTTCATCACCAGAGCGGCCAGCAGGAAGCCCTGATCCTCATCGGGCAGGAATGCGCCGGGCACCTTGCTGCTCATGGGGGCAATGGCTGCCCAGAGCAGCAGCAGGATGGGCATGGAGATAATCAGCTTGCGTGCCAGACCGCCGCAAATACGGGTGTACACACCGGCTGTGCTGTCGTAGGCCTTGTTGAACAGGCGGAAGAAGGGCTTGGCAATACCGTGATTCAGTTTGAACACGATACGACGCAGCGGGTTAGTCGGCTCAGTGTTTTCCTCCTCCTTGCTCTTGAGCATAAGTGCACAGAGAGCGGGAGAAAGGGTAAGAGCATTGAAGGCCGAAATCAGCATCGATATAGCAATGGTGATAGCGAACTGCTTAAAGAGCGTGCCGGTAATACCCTCGAGCATGAGCGAGGGAAGGAACACGGCTGCCAGAACCAGAGCAATGGCGATAACCGGGCCGCTCACCTCCTGCATGGCAGCAAAGGAGGCCATGCGCGGGTTAAGCCCCTTCTCAATATGGTGCTGCACAGCTTCCACCACCACGATGGCGTCGTCCACCACCAGACCGATGGCCAGAACCATGCCGAGCAGCGAAATAGTGTTGAGCGTAAAGCCCAGCAGCGGGAATACACAGAAGGTGGAAATCAGCGATACCGGCACGGCAATCAGCGGAATGACCGTAGCACGCCAGCTCTGCAGGAACAGGAACACCACCAGAGCCACCAGCACGATAGCCTCGATAAAGGTCTGCTTAATCTCCTCGATGGAGTAACGTACGGAGGTCGTTGTATCGAGCGACACATTGCCCTCAATACCCGGGGGCAGCGCCTTGCTTGCCAGCAGAGCGCTCACACGGTCAACGGTCTGAATGGCGTTGGAACCGGGGGACTGGAAAATCACCACACTGGCGGCGGGCTTACGGTTCAGACGACCGGTAACAGAATAGTCGGCGGAGCCGAGCTCAATCGTGGCAATGTCCTTCAGGAACACAACCTCGTCACCACGCTGGCGCACGATAATCTGCTCGAACTGCTCAGGGGTGGACAGTCGACCTTCGGTACGAATAGTAACGGTTGTCTCCTGTCCGGCAGGCACGGGGTCAGCACCCACCTTACCACCGGGGTTGGTCACGTTCTGCAGGCGAATAGCCCCCTGCACTTCATTCAGGGAGATACCGAAGTGAGACATCTTTACGGTGTTGAGCCAGATACGGATAGCATATCGACCGGCACCATACACCGTCACCTCGCCCACACCGGGCACACGCTTAATCTCGTCGAGCAGCTTCACCTGAGCGTAGTTGGCCAGGTCTACGGAATCGTAGGAGCCATCGGGCGAGGTCAGCGAGTAGAGCATGAGCGGCAGACCGGGCTGCTGGCGAATGGTGATACCGGAGTTCAGCACCTCCGTGGGCACCTGCGACTGGGCCTGACCGTAACGCATGTTGGTGAGCACCTGGTCCAGGTCGGTATCGGAGCCGGGCTCGAATACCACCTGCAGGTTGTACACACCGTTGTTGGACGAAACGGAAGTCATGTAGTCCATGTGGTTCACGCCGTTCATCTGGCGCTCAATGGGCGTACCGACGGAGTCAGCCACGGCCTGGGCATCTGCGCCCGGGTAAACTGCCGTGAGGTTAATGGTGCGGGGTGTAATCTCAGGGTACTGCTCGATGGGGAGATTCATCATGCAGACCACACCCAGCACAGTGGTCAGCACGGCGATAACCGTGGCAATAACCGGGTGTTTAATGAAATAGGCACTCATGTGTATTCCTTACAGAATAAATGGGTTACTCGGATTTTGCAGTTACCGAGGGAGTAGTGGACATAGGACGGCTGTAATCATAGGCCGCCGGATTGGGAGCAATCTCGGCGAAGCCTGCAGGAACCCCGGCCTTCTTCATGGCGATGTTAGCATTGGCATATATCTGAGCCATCTGGCCACCTTCCACAATCACGGGAGCATCCAGCGGGTTGTCGTAACCCATTTCCTTCAGAATGGCAGGCAGGTCAAGAGTCTCGCCATTTTTGCCGGCAATCGGGCGGGCGGTCACCACCTGCATAGGAATTCTGTCCGTGCCGTCACCGCTGGGCATATCAAGCTCGATTTCGCGGCCCAGAATCACATCGATACCGTAGGGCTGGTTGTCCTTGCCCACCACGTAAATGAAGCGGTGGTTCATGGTGGACAGAATGGCGGCTTTGGGCACCAGGAATGCATCCTTCACCTCGCTGACCTTGGCACGCACCTGAACGGAGGCACCGGAGCGCAGGCGAAGCTCGCTGTTGGGTATCTCACCGATGAAGTTCACCGTACCGGTGGAGGTGTTCACCTCGCTGTCCATTGTCTTCACATAGCCCTTCTCGCTGTAGGTTGTGCCGTCCTCCAGAATCACCTCGAACTCCGTGAAGGGGGAATCCATATTCTCACCGGCGCGGAAATTGGTCTGAGTCACGATATCAAGCACATGCTTGCCGGTCACCACGAAATCAACACGAATGGGGTTGATGGCACTCATGCGAGTGAGAGTGATAGCACCGGGAGCCACATGGTCACCCACGCTCACCGTTGCGGCAGAGGCATAGCCGTTGAAAGGAGCGCGAATCGTGCAGCGGTCGAGGTTAATGCGGGCGTTGGTCAGAGCGGCTTCCGCCTGTTTCACCTGAGCGCGGGCAGCAGCCAGCATAGCCTCCGAGCGGCGCTTGGCATGCTCAGCATCGCGGAATGTCTTGTCAGACACCGACCCACTCTTCACCAGTTCCGTAAAGCGAGCCAAATCCTGCTGAGCCTGCGCATCGACCACCTCAGCCTGCATCACTGCCGACTTAGCAGCCTCCAGATTAGCAGCAGCCATATCAACAGCGGCCTTATAGGTCACATCATCAATCCGGAACAGCACCTCACCCTTCTCGCAGGGCGAGCCGTCTATGTAAACTTTCTCCACAATCTTACCGCTCACTTCGGGCTTGATATCTGCCTGCTCTGTACCACGCAGCTGACCGAACCAGGTGGCATATACCGGCACAGTCTGCTGCTGCAGTTTCATGACCGACACCTGCAGCGGCGGCATAGGCTGGCGAGCCTGCTCTTCCCCACCACCGAGGAAATCCTTTTTCACACGTTCCAGAAAGCCGGGCTTACCATCCTCGCTCTCTCCACAGCCGGTCAGACCGGCCACAACTACCCCACTCAGGGCCATCATCGCTATCTGTTTCGCTTTCATTGAGTTATAAGTAAAATTATCATTTAATGTTATGGTACACCCGGCAAAGCAGCTCATAGAGCATCTGCCTTTCCTCCGGGCTTATTCCCTCCACCATCTGAGAGGTTATCAATTCTATATGCTGCGACAGCGACTCCCTGCATAACCGGGCTTTCTCGGTCACATAGGCATTCTTCACCCGACCGTCACTGCTGTCAAAAGCTGTTCGCACAAAGCCCTTCTCCTCTAATCGTTGCAGCAACCCCTTCGCCGTTGTGTGCGACACATTCAGGTACTGCTCAATGCTGCGCTGAGACACGGGACCGCCGCCGCAGGCCTCCAGATACATCAGCACCCGTCCCTGAGCTGCCGTTACAGGCATATCGGCACGCAACGAGAACAGAGTCGACACGCGATCTGCTATCAACTTCATCAGGAACGATATGGCTTGTTCTGTCTGCATCTTTTTACGGCTTCATGTATTATGAAGCAAGCTTCATATCACAGCAAAAAGTATACTCGACCTTTAACGAAAGTCAAGAAAAAACGCCAAACTTTTTGACAAGGATTCCGCCATATCAGCACTCGTTACCCAGACGTCGATAACGGTTAAATATCTCGTGACTGTCAGCCCCGTCCGCGGCCAATTCAGCCAGCATCACATCCCTCATGGCCACAGCATCTGCAAGTGCTTTCTCAGCACCACCGCTTTTTAAATCCGAAAAATAGCGAACAAACCGTTCTCCATTGCGCGTCAGGCAAAGTCGCCATCCCTTAAAGGTATAGCCCTGCCCCTGTTCCTGCCCATAGCGGGTTATATGTTTCTCTTTGGTCATAGCTTCTGCCCCTTATTTTATGAAGCATGCTTCATTTGTCAAGCGTTTTTCTTACAAAAATTAAACATTTTGTGTTATATTTTCTAACACCTTGACTAAGGGAGTAAGCAGCGCTATAAAAAAGCAACTATGACTCCAATACCCCACGTTCCAAGGCCGGAGAAGAGCTACAGCCACGCTGTAGCAGAGAATCTGACTTCAAGTGAGTTACAAGTTCTCGCATTATTAAGGAACGGACCGCCCGGCGGCCTGAGTCTCCGGCAGTTGCAACAGCAGCTCACCCTCCCCATCGCCAAGGTACGCACAATGTGCTGCAATCTCAAAGCACTGGGACTGCTACACATCAGCGATAGCCCCGATGCCGGCCCCTGCACCCTCTATACCCTCACCGCACTGGGACATACACTCCGCCATAGAACAACAGACGGATTTGAGGAAGAACGAGGGAAGAATTAAAAATTCGCACTGCAGCCGCCTAGCAGCATACCTTGCAAGTCGTAAATTGCAAAATAAAGGAACCTGCCGCACACGAGGTACAGCAGGTTCCGTTAGAAACAACCAAGAAAAAGCTTTGGTCAGTGGGCGACTCAGGCCTTGGCGGCGCGAGCCTTCTTAATCATAGAAGCCACAGTCTCGGAAGGCTGGGCACCGTTGGCGATCCACTTCTCCACCTTCTCCAGATCCAGGGTGTAGTTCTCACCCTCGGCCATGGGATTATAGGTACCCACCTGTTCAATGAAGTCGCCATCACGGCGAGCGCGGCTGTCAACGACAACTACTTTGTAGTAAGGACGGTCCTTAGACCCCTGACGGTTGAGACGAATTGCTACCATAGTAAAATGAATGAGATTGGTTGTTCCCCGAGCCGCGGCATATGAGTTAGCGATTGCACGGCGGCAAGGCGGGACGCCAAATTAGCACATCGCGGTTATAATGTCAAGCATAAAGTCATAAAAAAAAGTTTTTTGTTTTGCGCAGGTCATATTTAACACTTTACAGAGGGGGGCGGATTGAGGTAAAATGATGGGCATGAAATGCTGCGTCCTGTTTTGCCTGCCCCTGCTGACCTCTTGTCTGTCGTACCATTACGCCACGCCGTCGGCAACGAGACCGACCGCCACTCCGCGCGTCGCAGCACAGCCTGTCAACTTTAACGGCATTGACCTGAATTGGCTGGGGCAGAAAATCTGGCAGAACGAATGTGCCGGTAGTGTGCAGGGGCTGGTGAGCTGGAACGCCGGCGAGGATTTTCCCTCACTGGGTATCGGGCACTTCATCTGGTACCCGGCCGGTTACAACGGACCGTTCGATGAGAGTTTCCCCACTTTCGTACGCTACGCTCGCTCTCGTGGTGCTCAGGTGCCGAGTTACTTCAACGGCCCCGCACCGTGGCCGAACAAAGCAGCCTTTCAGGCAGATCGCAGCGGGCGGGCAGATGCCATGCGCCGCTGGCTGGCCGGGCACGTACAGTTACAGACTGAGTTCATTATTCTGCGCAGTCGTGCCGCCCTGCCCCGCATGATGCAGGCCAGTCGCAACCCGCAGGCAGTTCAGGCGCGCTACAGAGCCCTGGCCGCCACCACTCAGGGTTTGTACTGTCTGGTTGACTACGTGAATTTCAAGGGCGAGGGACTCAAACCCACCGAGCGCTACAATGGTCAGGGCTGGGGACTGCTGCAGGTGCTGGAGGAAATGAAGGGCTACCCGCAGGGACGAGCCGCCACGGCAGAGTTCTCGCGTGCTGCAGCCACAGTCATGCGCCGCCGGGTAGCCAACTCCCCCGCTGCCCGCGGCGAAAAACGCTGGCTTGCCGGCTGGCTTAACCGCTGCAACACCTACAGGTAAGCCATAAGCCGATGGATAGTTACCTCCTTTGCAGGATTCTCATCGGGCTCATCGGCGCTGTTGCCGCGCTGGTCGGCTTTACGCACGAAGAGTGGCTGGAGCGCAATAACCCCAAATTTGCTCTGGGCGTGCTGCTCATCGCGGTGGTCGTGTGCTGTTTCGGCACTCTGATTCTCACCTCATAACCCACCCGACCTCCTCACTATTCAACCCCTTCGGGGTTCGCACTTATTAACCAACTGCTAGCCATTCCCCCCCCGGAAAGTTATATACTTTCCGGGCAAGCTTACCGGCTCTGAGGAGAGGGGCATCGACACACACATTGCAGCCTTACACATCAGATTTGATATTCTGCGTCTTATAACACAAATAACAAAATCTCCCGCATTAATTCGTCATAAAGGAACAAAAAGCGGCATTTTTAATCTTTATTCTTGCAGTAGGATTTAAAATGCGCTATCTTACGAGTGGTCTCAGACCGGACGACCTATCGTTTTTCGAATCAGAAAATATCGACCATACGTTATTCGCAATGAAACTGCATCTTCCCCTTTCCCTCCGCAAGTGCCTGCTGATCGTTTGTGCCGCCACCGCTGCCACTACCGCCTGGGGCGGTGGTATGCATGAGGACGTAGACAAGCGCACCTACTCCGACTTCGGTCAGAACAAAGGGCGATTCCGCGTCACCGGCATCAGCTCCATGCTGCAGGCCATCCGCGATAAAGACGGCGGCATTGCCATGCCCAAGGCAAACGGCGAGGTCACCTGGGTACTCCCGGAAGAACAGGGAATGATTAACTTCGCCGGGAGTCTGGATTACGGAGCCACCGGAACGCCATGTCACGGTGCCGCCGCAGCCTTCGGCGCCAACTATCTGGTTACCGTAGCGCACAATCCCGGATTCAGTGCGGCTTTCGGCACAACTCAGGTGGGAAGCGATCATACCATCAAATACAGCACCGTTCAAATCACGGAAAAAGACATGGTGAGCGCGGCTGATTGGGGTCTGTACCGCCAGAATAAGATTTTTACCGATGTTGTCGGAGCCTATAATTACAGCGGTGTATCTTCCGAACAGCAGGACAGCAATGAAAACGGCATTCCCGACATCAAAGAACAGCTCGAGGGTGAACTGATGTACCGCGCATTTGCCGGTAATGTTGCCGTCTGGAAAAAAGATGGGAAGCTGGTCGATGCCGGCTCGCCCTATACTACCATTCTGGGCGGCATCTCCACCATACGTGCCATTGCCATCACAACAGAGGGACTCATCTTCGGCGACTGGAATTTGAAGCCCGAATCCTCCTGGGTCAATGAATCAGCACCGCTGCCAACCAACGGTCAGGGTGGTGACTCCGGTTCCCCGGTCTACGTTTACAACAAGGAAGCCGGACGCTATGAATACATTTTCTCCCTGCGAGCCGGCAATTTTACAACTTACTCTGTAGCTCACGGCTCCATCGACTTCGCTAATGAAATTCTGGACACGCACAGCGTCGAGGTGAACATGAGCACCACGAGCCCGGCACAGCTGGGAACTGTCTCCAACGGCCGAGGGGCCATTACGGTGGGCGATAACAAGTACGAGCACCTGGCGGTAGATTCCGGCAGCCACACGTGGAAAGATCTCTCAGCCGTAAAAGACAACAATAACTGGTACGCCTACGGGAATCATTACCAGAATGGCATTAGCGGTCTGGGCAACACCCAGAACCTGATATTCACCGGCAACGGCGGTAAGTATGAAATTCTCCTGAATGACACGGTTGACACCGGTGTAGGCTATCTGGAGTTCAACAATGGCAACTTCACCATCAAAAACGCAGATGGGGGCGATTTCATGCTCAATTCAGCGGGATACGTGATTAACAAAGGGGCTGAAGTCCACGTGCAGCTGACCAACCCGGCAAATTACATGCGCGAATGGCGCAAGAACGGTGAGGGTGATTTGTACATTGAGGGCGAGGGAGATAACAACATTCTGCTGGCAGTCGGCGGCGGCGGCACCACCTACCTGAATCGGCAAAACGGCCACGCCGCCTACAATGTTCTGGCCAGTAGCGGTGCAACGGTAGTTATTTCGGACATCAACCAGATTGAGCGCGCCTTCACTTTCGGGCTCAACGGTGGCACGCTGGACATGCACGGCAACTCCATGGATTGGTACACCACCAATACCCATATTGAAGGTGATGGTTTCAGCATCAATGCCCTGACGGATGATGCCCGCATCGTCAACAGCAGCGACAGCACTACCTTAACCTACAAACAAGCCGGTAACAGCACCTGGAAAGGCTCACTGAAGGATTCCGCCAAGGGCTCGCTGAGTGTCATCGCAGACATGGGCGCCGACTCCGTATGGACCATGAACAGCATCTGCACCGACCTCAGCAACAACGAGGACAGCTCCTTCACCGTCAAGAGCGGCACCGTTGTTCTGGCCGGTACAAACACCGAACACGGTACCGGCTCCGTCCCGTACAGTGATGCCATCTTCTTCTCAGAGGACGACTGGCACTACGCCGATGCCAAGATGAACGTCACGGTGGAAGACGGAGCAACCTTCCGCCTGGGAACACACGCCCGCGTTAAGGGGGATATCACCGTCAAGACCGGCGGTACCTATGTGATGAATGAAGGCGTGCACCATCAGCTGGAATACATCGAGGGCGGCATTGTCAAGGAAAACACTCAGCAATGGGCTGAATACTACGGTCACCGGGGTAACACTACGCTGGCAGGCGGTGCGCTCAAGGTCGAGTTTGCCGACAAGACAACAGCAACTCACACCTACGACGGCAACATCACCGGAGAGGGCACCGTCACCGTGAATGCAGCTAACAGCATGCTCTACCTGACAGGCAACAACACCTTCACCGGCTCCCGCAGCGTTCTCGGCGGCACGCTGATGGTGGAAGATGCTGCGGCTGCCGGCAGTCAGGAATGGTACGTTGGTGAAAAGGCCGCACTGGCTGCCCACAATTCTGACGGAAATACGGCGCTGAACTATATTACCGGCGACTCCAACGGCGTGCTGGCACTCACGCAAAACCAGCTCACGCAAGTTGATACCTCCGAGCACAAGAACCTCATCATCGGTGCGCTCGCAGGGCAAACCATCGAATACGGCGTACAAGACACCGGTGAGCAGTTGACGGCAGTCGACAATGCCTGGCGACTGGGCGGCGGCGGCGGTGAACTGGTGGTGAACTATCACCTCACCGGTAACAACACGCTCATTCTCGGCAACAACCATACCAAGGGTACGGTCATCCTTACCAATACACGCAACGACTTCACCGGAGGTGTTGACTTTGCCGGTGGCGGCGTGACACTCGAGTATACGAGTGAGGATGTCATCAAGAACGTGGTCCTGAGTCTGAGTTACGGTAACCGAGTGGCCATGGGCAACCTGCTTTCCAATGTCAAAACGGAATCGGAAGGTATTCTGCTGCAAAATCAGTCGACACAGGACATTGACCTCAGTCGCCATCGCAATCTCTCGCTCGGCACAAAGAGCGACCTGAGCTATTCCGGCAACATAACCATTTCTGACAATCAGGCCTACAGACTTTCTGCGGCCGACGGCACATTTACCATCCACTCCGAAATCGGTGGTGCACACGACCTTATTGTGGATGCTCAGGGGTACACGGGGGGAACAGTTCACCTCTCCAATCTCAGCAATCTCACCGGAAATATCACCGTTATGGGCAATGATGGAATGCATAGCTCCATTGACAGTGGGGCGGTCTCTCTCAAAGTTACTCAGAACAACGCACTGGACTCAGTTTCCTGTATTACCCTGAAAGACGGCGGCACATTGAACATTGATTCAACAACCCAGAAAATCAATAAACTGGTGTTGGAAGAAGGCGGCTCTCTCATCGGCAACTACAGAGAAAACAATACGGACCCCATCGCCAGCGAGATACACATGACCATCGATTCCATGGCTGACCTCAAGGGGCAGCTTAAAGTGGAAGTCATTCACAAATACGGTGATAATGTATTAGAACTGAACAACGGCACCAACAATACCAGTAACCTGCAGTACAGAAATCTGTATGTGGAGGAAGGTGATGTGAAACTGACCCAGCAGTACTCCAGCGTAGGCTTCCTCCATATCAGAGGCAACACGCTTGACATGAACGGCAAAAACCTCACGCTGGGAACAGTTTATGCCGAAGACGGCGCATATATTGATGCCTCTGATTCCGGGTCCGGCTTCGGGGGCACCAGTGCTCTTCGTGCCACATCGGGCACGGTTACGCTGGACAACGGTGGGAACGACGTTACGCTTGCCGGTGTTGTAAGCGCGACCAACGGCGCCACGCTGAAACTCATCGGCTCGGGCAAATGGAATCTGACGGGGTCCGCCTACAACTCCTCCACCGGAACGCTGCGTATCGAGGGTGCCACTCAACTGGATTTCACCTACGGCAACAAGGGGACGTATACCTATTATTCCGCTTTTAACATTATGAGCGGTATACTGGATTTGGATACAGATATTCAAACGCTCCGGGCGGCGTCTGACAAAGTCACCCAACACATGACATTTGAGACAATTAAGCTCAATGGTCAGAATCTGACGTTAAGAGAAAAGAGCATGAGTGCCACCTGGATTATCAGCAATCTGGACTCCGGTGCCACGTCCGGTTCTACGCTCACCTGGGAAGCAAGCCAGACCAATACGGCTACCTATGCCGACCGAGAAAGCTCAGATGTCACCCTGTACCCAACCGTCACCAACGCTTCGCGCCTGATTCTGAATGGCGACAACCGGTTTAACGGTAGCGTGGTAGCCAAACGTACAGCCAACGGCAGCGGGTTCTGTACTTTTGTGGAACTGGCGCATGACAACGCGCTCAAGAATGCCACTCTGGACATGCAGAGCATCTCCGGTTCCACTATAGCACTGGCAGTCAATACGAACAATGCTAAAATCATGGGACTTACAGGTGATGAAAACTCCTATGCTTACAGCGGTGCTTCCTCTGACATCAAACTTGACAGCGCCCGTGAGGGTGACGGCAAAAACACGCTGACTATCACCGGCAGCGGGAACTACAACTACAAGGGTGCCGTCAACGGGCTGAACCTCGCCATGGACGGCACAGGGACCCAGATTTTCAGCGGCAGCGATATCAAAGCTCAGAATATCTCAGCCCTGCAAGGCAACATGGAGTTCACCCATGCTCCCACGGTGGCGGGCACCATCAGCATCGCTCAGGGTGCCACACTGAAACTGAGTGATCGCTACAGCCTGAACGCAGGAGGAACACTGGCATTGATTGCCGGGAACGGCACGCAGGGCACGCTGACCGGCACCCTGGTACTCAACGGCGGCACGCTGGAATTTGACAGCACGGTGCTGAATGCCACCACCTCGCTGTTGAACGCCACCACTGAATACGGAGCTGACTTCAGGAGTCAGGCCATCAGCTTCAGCAACCACCAATCGCTTGAGCATGGCGTTACCTATGCCCTGCTCTCCGGCGACTGGAGCGAGCATGATGCCCACCTGGCCGACAATATGCCGGATTACCTTGCCGGCAGCACCTTCGCAGGCGACAGTAACGGACTGAAAGTCACCATACGCTTTGCCGACGGGTTCGCAGAATGGCAGGATGATTATTCCGTGTTCAGCGCAGGGGAAACCGTACTGTTCCGCGACCACGAGCCATCCAAAACCCTTCAGTTCACCAGCGCAACCAATGCGGAAGGCCTGCGCTTCACGAACAACGAAACCTACACCTTCTCCGGCAGCGATGTCACGCTCAGCGGCGACCTGAATGTAGAAAGCGGCAAGTTGGTGCTCAACAACAAGCTGACAGCAGCAGACTACACCGCTGCCAAGGGTGAAGTGGAGATTGCCGCCTCCGGCACGCTGGTACTGACCGATACCCAGGAGACCACCGCCACCGTCAACAACATCTCCGGCACCGGTACCGTGCAGATTAAGCTCGACACCACCAATAACACCTATAACAACAAGCTCGCCATTGATGAGGATTTTGAGGGCACAACCCATGTAACGGCCGGCAACCTCACGCTCACGGGCAGCAGCTTCGGCAGCACCCTGAAACTGGCGAATGGCGTCAATGCCCAGATAACGGCAAAAACGACTATTGACGGTAATCTGGAGCTGGAAGGTAAAACAGAAGTACACCAGAACAGCGGCAATAACCTTACCGTCAACGGAGATGTGACCGGCAGCAACGGCACCTGGGAACGCAGAGGGGGCGGCACGCTGGATATCAACGGCTCTGTCTCGCTGGCAGGCTTCGACACAGGCTCTGATAACACCACCTCCAACTTCAACGGCACCACCTCCATTGCCACCGTCACGCTTGACCAGAGCAACATTACCGCCAACTTCAACGGCAACGCTACCGTGGAAACACTCAATCCGAGCGGGAACAACGTGACTCTGGGTGGCAAGGGCAACCTCAGCGTCCGCAACTTCAACCTGGCCGGCGGAAAGAGCGTCACCATCGACGGGCTCAGCATTGCCGAAAGCTCTGCACAGACGCGCAGCTGGAGCGGAAATACTACCACCACAATAAACCTGAAGAATGGTGCTGTGTTGGATTCCCGTGATTCCACCTATATAGCAACCGGAGCCATCAACGTAGGTGGTTCTGCTGCGGATGGTACGTTATACGTGAACAGCCTGCGTCTTTCACCCTCTGACACTCAGGGCTACAAGGGTTCTCTCTCCGTTTCCTCCGGTGCTCACCTGATTATTGCCGGAGAAAAGGGTGGGACTTGGGAATCAGACTTTGTCCTGGCTGTCGGCGGCGAAGTTTCACAGTTAACCGCCGGTTCCAATCAGGTCAATGTGAGCGGAACGCTGACCTCCAACGCAGCCATGACTCTCTTCTACAAGTCAGCCGATGTCACCATTCAGAACGGTGGACGGATGAATCTGCTCAGCGGGCTGGAATTGAAAGGGAGTGCCTATAATGAATGGGTCACCGGAGGCGTAAAAGCCAATCTTCAGGTCCAGGAAGGCGGGCAACTGTATGCCGCCGGCGGTACGCAGCGCAGCGTGCTTGTCGTCTCCCTCGCATCCGGTACCACTCTGGGTGCCATCGGCTCGGCTGATTCCACCGTCACCTTCAAGAACAACATGACTGTGGGAACAGCGGGCAAGGACGGCACCTTCACCGTGGATACCGCCGCCACCACGGCAGATGACAACCTCCTGCTGACCCGCAGCGAAACCAAGGGCGTGACCGTGGATATGACCGGCAGCCTGAACCTGCAGGGCAACACTGCGGTGGAAGTCATCGGCAGCGGCGCCCTCCGGCACAAGAGCGCGTTCAATAACGCCACGGCCATTCGTGTACGGGAGGGTGCTACCCTGGCAGTAGATTCCGGAGCTGAGCTCACCGCCGCAACAGAACTGCGCAAGAGCAGCATCTCTCTGAATTCAGCCAAAGTCAGCGGCAGCGGCATTACCGTGACAGATGCGGCAACCATCCGCGCCACGGGCGACAACAGCACCATTTCCGCCGCAACCAACCTGACCAATGAATCCACACTGACCTACGATGTGGCAGAGGGAGCCACCCTGCAATCCACCGGTGAAATCACGGCCGCAACACGCAGCGATCTGGTCAAAACAGGCACCGGCTCCCTGAAGCTCAATAATGGAGCAAACAGCTTCGACAACATTCTTGCAAACGCAGGCGAGCTGAGTGTTCACGGTGCTACGGCCTATGATTTGGATAACCTGCAGGTAGAAACCGCCGTTTCGCTGGGCTTCTACGCCGGAGAGGTCGGAAATGAGGAAACGGAAGCAGCAGTCCGAGTCAGCGGCACGGCAGACTTTGGCAGCGGGGCACTGTTGAATGCCCACCTGACTCTGGCTACCGGGTCTGTCCTGAACGTAGCAGAAGGCGGGCTTTCCATGGGAAGCACCCTGACCCTGCAGGAAGGTGTATTGCTGGGGGATTCCACCCTGGCACGCGTGCTGAGTCTCAGCGTGGGTGAATCCACAACCCTCTTCAGCGGCGTAGACGGCCTGACGCTGGGCAACACGGTTTACAGCACCATCTCAACAGAAGATGCCATTCAGGCGAGCCCATTCTTCAGTAATCTGAACGACAACTACGTGCTCACCTACACCGGAACAGACAACGGCAGCCTGAACATCACCATGCTCTCCATCCCTGAGCCGACATCATCCATGCTTGGCTTAGCGGGGCTGGTTGCTCTCACTCTCCGCCGCCGCAGAAAAAAATCATAAACCATGAGAGGTTCATACCTATTTTGCAAGTTGAATGGGCGATTATAGAAGGGACTCATTTCGAGGTAGGAAGGACCGGGTGAAAAATTCCACGGCTTACGCCGCAGGGTGCTAGTGCCCGGCCTCGGCTCCCCCCAAGCCCGAAGCTCAGCCGTCAAGCTCTATACTTTGTGGATTCTGCTCGAGAATCCAGGCGGAGAGTTCGTCTTGGGCTGACGGGGTTAACTCCGGGGCTGCCTCATCCTGCGGGGTAAGCAGCACGATATTTCCCGGGCCACAGAAAAAGCGCGTTCCGGGCTGAGCCTGTTCCAGACGCTTGCTAAGCTCGGCATATTCGGCAAGAGGAACGCCGTGCAGGTGGTAATACGCGGACAGCCCACTGCAATCTGTACAGAAACAAGGTGGCTCCAGTTCCCGCAATGTGCTGCAATTGTAGTAATTGCCCCACCGGGGTAACAATGCACGCAGACCACAGGCAAGCAACCACAGCAGCAACAGGCCAACGTATATCCTGAGAGCAATTCTTTTCATTCAGCTCTCCCCTTCCTATCATTAAGCCAGCTCTCCAAAGCCTGTTGCCTGCGGATAGACACACCATCTGAGCCCCAACACCAGCTCCAGAGAAGGCGCACTTGCAGCAACTCCAGCCCGCCATCAGCGGTCGGGACAACCTGCATCACATTCTTACCGTAGAAACCGACACCCGGCGATATATTCCATATCTTGCCGCCATCATCCTGCAAGCAATGATTCAGCTCCTCAACCTCCTGAGCCGTCATGTCCACCTGCGAGAGCGGCAGCGGAGAGCGCTCCACCACGTATGCGACGGGAGTCAGAGTCAACAGCAAGAATTCCCCGGCTACCCACACCATGAGAGCAACCGGTAGCAACACACATATTTTCACCCACTTTCTCACACCCCCAACCTAGCACATCGGTGTGGCAAAGTCAATCTGTCTTCCTGCTGTAACACATTTGTTACAAAAACTCAGCGTCGCGGGAGAGTGTGAGCGGAGCTTGCCGGGCGGGGATTATTGCTGTGAATGACGGGGCGAGGGCGCCGCGGGGGAGCCGCCGGGCGACAATGAGGAGGTGGCGGGGGCGGACATGGGCGCACGACCGTTGTAGGCACCGGCACGTAGACAGGGTTGTCAACCACCACGGTTGTGGATGTAGCGTTGGCTCCGGCGTTGGCAATCTGCCTGCGCAGAACCGCATTCTGCTGCTGCAGGTGCTCCACCTGAGTTCGGAGCTTTTCAACCTCGCTCTGAGCCTGTTGCGCCGCACGCAGAGCGGCCAGTTCTTCCTCTGCGGAGCCGCGCAGGGCTGCGGCATCTGCCGCATAGCGCTCAGCGTCCACCGGCAGCCCCATGCGGGAGGCCTCGCGCCTGTTCCAGAGAGCAGCCAGGTACTCAGCCGTACGCGGACTGATAGCATTTGCCTGGCTGTAAATGGAATAAACATCGGCACCACTCAAGTAGCGAGGGTGCTGACCACTGGCCTGCAGAGCAGCCATTCGGGCAGCCTGGGCGGCATCCCGCTCGCGGCGGCGATTGTCGGCAGCCTGCTGTGCGGCTGCGCGTCGCTCGGCCACCAACTCGGGGGTCATGCCCAGTTGTTGCTGCAACTGCGGACTCAGGCGATCAAAGAGCAATTGCTGCACACCATTGCTGTGGCGAACCAACACCGAATCCAGCGAGGTTCGTACAACAGTAGCATCCTGCAGCACAGAGCCGTCGTTCAGCACAAAATCGTCGGCGCTTGCGCTCATGGAGCAAGCGCACATCAGTAAAGCAGCGTACTTTTTCATTGAGGGATGGGGGTGGAGGTTAATAAATTATCAATCTGTTCCGAACGGCTGTAATCGGCAGCACTGCGCCCCTCCGCATCAGTTCGGGCGGGGTCAGCCCCGGCCTGCATGAGCAGTTTCACAACGGGAGCACTCTCTGCCAGCACGGCATGGATGAGGGGCGGCGTGCCCTCGGCATCTGCCAGGTTAGCATCTGCCCCACTCTGCAGCAGTAACTCCACAGCCTTGCGCTGCCCGTTCTGGGCAGCTGCACAGAGGAGCGTGGTGCTGCCGGCTGTGGAATTCACCGGGGTTCCGCTTGCCAGCAGGAGCTTCAGTACATCCACCCGGCCATTTTCGGCAGCACGTCGGGCAGCCTCGGCCAATTGCCCGGCGGGGGCACTCCCGCCCGCCAGCACTTCCTGCACCAGCTCAACTTTGCCGAGGGAGGCCGCCGTGGTGAAGAGGGAATCGCCGTTTTCATCGATACTGAACGGGCTCTCCCCCTGCTGCCAGGCCTGTTTGAGCACCAACAGGGCGCCCTGCTCTTCGTCGGCAGGGTTCAGCACTGTACCATGCAGCACCCAGGCGCAACTCCCCAGAATAAGGTAGCCCATGGACCAGACCACGCTCATGAGAGCACGCCGACGCGCCAGCAGGCGAGCCATACACAATGCGCCATTCACAATAAAAGCCGTCACCGTCAGCGCCAGAATCCAGCCATCCAACGTGACGACATCACCCACCCCGCCGGCTCGACAAGCCAGCAGCACAACAACAACCAACAGTACCAGCGGGTTCACAAAGTCTCTCATGGTGCTCCTACTTATAGCAAAGCCGCCACAGGGTGTCGAGCAAAAAAAAGCCCCCTGCACCGTTAATCGGTACAGGGAGTTCTTGCGTAATGACATTACTGTCGGGTAGTTGCACCACGAGTAGGATTGAAATCCGCCGTGGCAAGGATATTCGGTATGCGAGGTAGAACGGTGGAATCCACCATCTCGCGAATGGGTGCCAGCGCGTTCTCCATCACGACAAGCGGGTCGAGTTTCACCGGCTTAGCCTCGCGGAAGTCAGAGACATTGCCATCGAACACAGCCTTCAACAAGCGCGGGGAGAAACCGCTGACAAGCGCACAGTTGTCGAGTGCGGATGCCGCCACACCGGTATTGGTGGCATCGAGATTCCAGTACACAATGGCAGGGAACTCGTAGCCGGCATACTTGTAGCGCAAGCGCAACTCATCCATGAGGGTGATGTTGCAATACGCACCGGAGTCGAACTGCATATCCGATAAGAGCAAGACACAGCGGGGCATGGCCTCTGCCCGGCACTTGGCGCTCTTGGCTCGGGCAAGCAACAACTCGAATACCGACACAATGTTGGTGTTCTCGACAATGCTGTAGCTATCAAGGTGCTGCATACGCTGAAGCGTTGTTGCGTTCTCCGGAAGCTCGATAAACTGAGCCCGCGAGCTGAAGGTAACGATGCGGTTGCGGAAAGGACCGCTGAGACGCTCGGCGCAGTAAAGAGCCAACGGATATGCCACATCACGCGGTATTACCGAGCGACCCCAAGTCATGGAACCCGACGTATCGAGCACCGGCAAGAAGGACGCACCCTCGGGCATCATGTTCGGCAAGCTACGCCACTGGGCATCGATAATGGACGAAAGCATATCCTCCGACATTGAGCGACATTGCCCCTTAAACCAGGCGGCGAATACCTCGTGGGGATACAACGCACCGGCGTTGAGCTTCTTCTGCGTAATCACCTGCTTCAAGCGCTCGCCATCCTCGCGGGCAAAGAGACGCTTGTAACGGTTGAATGCCTGAGAGGGCAACTTATCATACTGCACGTCCTCCATACGGCGGGCGCAGAGCAACTGCTCCACAGTGGTGGATGCCCTTGCCACACGCTGACGGAACTCGCGGTTGGTTAAACCGGTGCGGGCACGTACGTCGGCATAAAGCTTGCTGCGACGGGGCAACCACTTGCAGGCAAGGTGATTGTCGTTCATGACGCCATCGGCAAAGATTGCCACAACATCATCGCGGAGCTCGGGGAACTCATCTGCCACCCATACGTAATCCTTGTAGCTGCCGAGCTCAGCAAACAAATTCAAGTGAGCACGCAATGCCTGCGGAGCAAGCTGGTGTGCAGCCTTTAACAACACACGGGACACAGCACGCTCACCCGCACCTAAGCGCACGGAACGAGCCCAGAGCGCAATACAGAATGCCGTGGTAGGGTCACTCTTCCAGGCCTCCAGAAACATAGCCTGAAGCACATCCGGAGAGCTGAGCGCCATGTTACGAGCCGAACCAACCTCGGCGAAGAGGTCCACGCAAGCCTTGCCGGTCGTGCGGAGCTGAGTGGCGCCGTTCTCAGTATATGTAAAAGTATTCATTTTCTTATTTTTTTGATTATGATAGATTTATAAATTGTATCACCCGTGAAAGGAGTTGCCGGAACTTCGGGGTGTACTATAGTCGTTTCTGGAATGATATTAAGATTGAATAACATTTGCAGAAAAGTTCAGAACATTCTGAGGGCGGAATTGGTCAACTTAGTTGCCCTTGGCTACCGCGTTGAGATTCTTCCGCTGTATGGAAATTGTATGTTTTCATAATAATGCTTATGATAATTGGTTATATTGGGGATAAAGGAGTGCACCCGTGAAAGGAGTTGCCGGAACTTCCGGGTGCGTTGATTTCAGGCTCTTCCAACTGAGCTACGGTGACCATTAAGTGGCTGTGAGAGGGCCACCGGGCGGAGTCGAACCGCCGACAATGAACATCAGATCAGAGTTGCAGAAAAGTTCACGAAAGGGGGAGTGTGTGCCCGTGAAAGGGGTTGCCGGAACTTCAGGCACACGAGTTGGTTAAGCCGCTACCTCGTTAAAGGAATCGCGGCAGCCCGAACCACTTAAGGGTGACGGTAAGGCCAGTCTGTAGTGATTGCAGGAAAGTTCCATGAAGGGGAGTCAACCGTAAAAGGAGTTGCCGGAACTTCAGGTCGACGAATGCATCAACTGCTCTACCATCTGAGCTAAAGTAGTCAAACCACTTCGCGGATTCGAACCGCGGACCAATTGCTTACTCTTGCAGGGTGGGGTTGCAGTAAAGTTCAGCAGGAAAGCTGCCGGAGCACCTCGGGAGATAGGAGCCGGGAGCGGGTAGTTCCTGTGGGGAGAAGATTAGCACATTTCCAACCCTTGTCAAGCATTTTTTCTAAAAAAAATGCAAAAAAGTTGTAAAAAACACGTTTTTTTTAATTTTCGGGCTTCAGCAAGTGCGAGGGAGTAGCCTCGTCATACATAACGACACGATAACCCTCGCTGCCTGTCGTCACCAGACTCCTCCACTCCACCTCGGAGTACAGATTGCAGAGGGTCATGGTATGTCCGGGTTCAATGGCCGAGGTACCGCGCATGAGCTGGTAAAGGACATCCCCCAGCGGCTCGAAGGGTGAGAGCCGTTTTTCATAGACCGAGGCGGGCATCTCCAGTTCCACCTCAGGCAGGCCGAAATCCGTCATTCCCTGAGTGGCAAGCAGATAGTCATCATCCTCCGTACGCCCGAGAGCCACGCCAACGAGGTTGTAGGGCATCAGCTCCTCCGGCTCACCTTTGAATGCGGAGCCAATAAAAGATTGGAACTGCACACCGACAACACCGGGCATGGTCTCAAACATGTACAGGGCTGTCAGGGCACGCTCAGCGACTGTCACGGGGTCCTCGTTCTCACGCCCCTGCACCGCCACCTCTACGTAAGCGGAGTGGCTCATAATCTGCGCAATAACTTCATCCTTAAGCGGGCTCTCCTTCAGGCTCTCGCGCAGAGTGTCGGCATTCCACTGCCCGGCATGAGCCGTGATGGTCAGGCTCTCCGGCATGGCGGCAGCGATGGCGGCGACATCGGGCAGCTCCCCCTTCACAAACACCCGCCCACTGTAGGTCGGCACAGGCACACGCAGGTTGCGCCCCCGCTTGCCACCGGCCTCGGTCAGCAGGCGGCGCAGCTCGTCATTCTTCTCGTAGCCTACGTGCGTTTCATCGCAGGCAAGGTCGAGCGGGGTATTGCCGGAAATACTGCACGCATTCACATCTGCCCCATACTCGTGCAGCAGGTAGCGCAACATAGCGAGGGATTCCTCGGGGTTATAGAACCAACCGTAGACCACGGCATGCAGGGGCGAGTTGCCATGCGCCTCCTGCGACTGGCTCTCGGTAATCTTGTCTGCCCCCAGCTCTACCAGCACACGCGCCTTCTCCACTGAACCATGCACAATACAACCCAGCCACGGGGATTCCGTCTCGGTCTCGGGGTTCATGCCGGACTCCAGCAGCAGGCGCAGCATTTCGGGGGAACCATGCTGCACACAGAGATTGAGTAGTTCCACATCATCCGTCTCCTTCAGTCGCTCCTGCAGGTGAGCAGCATTCCCGCCCAGCGACAGCAGTTCTTTCATGCAGTCCGGGCTGTTCTCCATCACCGCTACCGTCAGGTAAGACACCAGCAGCTCGTAGTCATCATCCACCAGATAGCTGCGGTTCTTCTGCAACAGCAGTCGCAGAGCCGCGGCATCGCCTTTTTCAATCACCTGTGATATCTGACGCCCAATGCGATAAAACTTCACCCAGTACCAGCCAAAACAAAGGGCCATAAACAAAACTACGAGACCAATCTTAATAAGCGGCTTTATCCAGGTGGCGTCCATGCACAGCATTCTACCAGACAACTCATACGCCGTCAAGAAATAGTTGCTTTTTTTTAACTACTTTTCCATAACGTACACAATAAAGCCTTGCGGGGGTGCGTCCGCGCGCGTATAATGCGCCCATGCCAACCGTCAACCTGTCTCTCGGAGCCCGCTCCTACAATGTGCATGTGGAAAACAACTCGCTGGACAGCGTGGGGTACCTTACCGGTCGCCTGCGCATGAATGGCAAGGCCGCCGTTATCAGCGACAGCAATGTGTGCCCCCTGTATGGCGAGAAAGTCATTCAGAGCCTGGAGGACGCCGGTTACAGCACCTCGCTGCATGTGTTCGAAGCGGGGGAACAGAGCAAAAACCTGAGCACGGTTGAGCAGATTGTCAATGAGATGGTAGCAGCCGGGCATGACCGCAGCAGTTTTGTGGTTGCTCTGGGCGGCGGCGTTGTCGGCGACATGGCCGGGTTCATTGCCTCCATTTATTACCGTGGCATTCCTTTCATTCAGATACCCACGACTGTCATGGCGCAAGTCGACAGCTCAGTGGGCGGTAAAACGGCGGTTGACATCGCCGGGGGCAAGAACCTCATCGGCGCCTTCCACCAGCCGGCTCTCGTTGTGGCCGACCCCACCACCCTGCTCACCCTGCCGCCGCGAGTACTGCGTGAAGGTATGGCCGAGATGGTTAAGCACGCCGCCATCCGCAAGCCGCGTATGCTGCAGACCCTGCGACGCCTGGCCGATGAAATAGATTTGGGCTTTACCCTCAACACCATCGAAAGGCTCCCGGGTATCATTGCCGACAACATCGCCATCAAAGCCCGTATTGTTGAGGAAGACGAAAAGGAAACCTGCGGCGTGCGAGCCTTCCTGAACCTGGGGCACACACTGGGGCACGGTATCGAGGCAAGCGTACCCTACGGCGAGCTGCTGCACGGCGAAGTGGTGAGCTTGGGATTGCGCGGTGCACTGTGGCTGAGCCGCAAGTACTGCGGACTGAGCGAAAGCGCAGCACGCGAAGTGCTCGATACCCTGGCCGCTCTGGAATTACCGCTGACCATGCCCGAGGGTGTGGAAGTCGAGCGCGCCCTGAAGTTCACCGCAAGCGACAAGAAGTTCAGCGGTGGCAACATACGCTTTGTGCTGCTGAAAGCCCCCGGCGCCCCCATACTATCCAAAGACATCACCGCCGATGACCTGGCCGACGCCATGCGTCACCTCACCACTCCCGTAACCCGTAATTCATAACCTTTATGACCGATCCCCGCACAACTCAGCTCGCAACGAGCCTTATATCCCACTCCTGCCGTGTGCAACCCGGTGAGCACGTACTGCTGGAGATTATTGACGCGCCCGATGAAATTGCCATCGAGCTCATTCGTGCCGTACGTCAGGCCGGCGGTATACCCCACATCAACCTGCGCCACAGCCGCGTGACCCGCGAAATGCTCGCCGGTGCCACCGATGCTCAGTACGAGAGCATAGCCGGACTGGAACTGGCCGAAATGCAGGCGATGGATGCCTATATCGCCATCCGCGGCGGCAGCAACAGTTTCGAGAACTCATCCGTTCCCGCAGAAGCCATGCAGCTGGCTATGAAACACATGCGCCCCGTACACAACCACCGCGTCTGCAAGACCAAGTGGTGTGTGCTGCGCTGGCCCACCCCGGCCATGGCTCAGGGTGCCGGCATGAGCACCGAGGCCTTCGAGGACTTCTACTTCCGCTGCTGTCTGGCCGATTACGATGCACTGAAAGCCGCTATGGACAAGCTGGCCGAGCGCATGATGAAGACCGACATCGTGCACATTGTCGGCCCCGGCACCGACCTGACTTTCAGCATTAAGGGCATGCCCGCCATTCCCTGCGCCGGCGAGATGAACATTCCCGACGGCGAGGTCTTCACCGCCCCGATTAAGGACAGCGTGAACGGCACCATTCACTACACCGCTCCCACCCTGTTCCAGGGTATTCCCTTCGACGGCATTCGCCTGACGTTCAAGGACGGCAAGATTGTGGAGGCTCACTGCAACGGCAATGACGAGGCTCTCAACAAGATTCTCGATTCCGACGAGGGTGCCCGCTACATCGGCGAGTTTGCTCTCGGCGTGAACCCCTTCATTCTGAAGCCCATGCGTGATATCCTCTTCGACGAGAAGATTGGCGGCTCCTTCCACTTCACCCCCGGGCAGGCCTACGAGAACTGCGACAACGGCAACCGCTCTCAGGTTCACTGGGATATGGTGTGCATACAGCGCGCCGACTACGGCGGTGGTGAGATTTACTTCGACGGCGAGCTCATTCGCAAGGACGGCATCTTCACCGACCCCGAGCTGTCCATTCTTAACCCTGTCATGGACTGAATACCATGAAAGACCCGCGTTATCAGAAACTTGCCGAGCAGGTTGTGGGCTACGCCGTGCGAGTGCAGCCCGGTGAGCGTGTGAACCTGCGCATGCTCGACATCCCCGACGCCATGGTCGTGGAGCTCATTCGCGCCGTGCGCCAGGCTGGCGGCATACCTCACGTGGATATCAGCCACGCTGCCATCAACCGCGAATTGCAGAAAGGTGCCACCGAGGAACAGTACGAACTCGAGGGCCGCTACCGCCTGCAACGCGCTCAGGACATGGACGTCAATGTTGTCTTCTACGGCGATTACAACAGCTTTGAAAGTGCCGACGTGCCCGCTGAGTGCATGAAAATCGTAAGCCGCCACATGAAGGCCGCCAGTGATTTCACCGTCAACAAGCGCAAATGGACTGTTCTGGCCTGGCCCACCCCGAGCATGGCACAGGCTGCCGGTATGAGCACCGAGGACTTCGAGGATTTCTACTTCCGCTGCTGTCTGGCTGACTACGCAGCCATGAAGGAAGGTATGCAGAAACTCAAGGCTATGATGGAGGCGACTGATGAGGTGCGCATCGTGGGGCCGGGGACTGACCTGCGCTTCAGCATTAAGGGCGTACCCGCCATTGTGTGCGCCGGTGACTGCAATATACCCGATGGTGAGGTGTACACCGCCCCGGTGCGCGACAGCATCAACGGTACCATCACCTACAATGCACCCACTATCTACCATGGCATACCCTTCGATGGCGTATCCTTCCGCTTTGAAAACGGTAAGATTGTGGAGGCCCACTGCAACGGCAACGACGAAGCGCTCAACAAGATACTCGACACCGATGACGGCGCCCGCTACATCGGCGAGTTCGCCCTGGGCGTGAACCCGTATGTTCTCAAGCCCATGCGTGACATCCTCTTCGACGAGAAGATTGCCGGCTCCTTCCACCTGACCCCCGGCCAGTGCTACGACGAGGCCCCCAACGGCAACGAATCGGCCATTCACTGGGACCTGGTCTGCATACAACGCCCGGAATACGGTGGTGGCGAAATCTACTTCGACGGCAAGCTCATTCGCAAGGACGGCGTGTTCACCGACCCTGAGCTGGCACTGTTCAACGCCGCTGAATAAACACCATGAAAAATCCACATCTCATCCGGCGATTTACCGACCACGTCATCCGCAACAAATACCGCTATGTTGCGCTGGCTCTGGCGGTCCTGCTCTGCAAGTGCACGGCAGAAATCACCGGTGGGATGTGGGCCGACAGTCTGGAGTGTAACACAACAACTCTCCCAGCGGAGGCTTTGCCCGGAGCCGGCCCCCTGCGCATTGCCCTCATAACCGACCTTCACAACGTCCCTGACAGGCTTGCAAAAGTAGTGCAGGAGCTGGAAGCACAGAAACCTGACCTCATCCTGTTCGGGGGTGACCTGGTTACGGCAGAAGAACGTTTTCGCCGTACCCGCTGGGCTGTGACAGGGTTCCGCCGACTGGCTGCCATTGCCCCGACATACGCCGTACTGGGCAATCATGATTACGAAAAACTGGAGCAGGTGGAGCGTGTTTACGCCACTGCCGGGGTCACCCTGCTGCGAAATCAGGCCGTTGACCTGCAAACTCCTGCAGGGGGCAAGCTGAAGCTGGTCGGCATGGGTGACTGGAATGAGGGGGACGAAAAACCACAGCTCTGCCTCGCCCCCAAAGGCAAGGACGCGACAGCCGTACTTCTGCTCAGCCATGACCCCGAGAGCCGCTGGCTGCTGCGTGAATATGACTGGGACCTCATGCTCTCCGGGCACAATCACGGCGGGCAGCTGGGGATTCCCTTCACCGATACTTACCTGAGCTTCCGCTCATCCATGCCCGCCGGGTTATTTGACTTTGAGGAAGGGCGACGCGTGCTGGTATCTCGCGGGGTTGGCAGCATACTCAACATGCGCTTTTTCTGCACCCCCGAAATCAATATCATTGAGCTTGCTGCTGAGTAGCCTCGCCCTCTGTCTGATTAGCGGGTTGCACCTGCTGAGTTTCCTCGGTGGGGAACAGCTTATCTGTCGCTTCGTCCCACATGAAGAAGGCAATAATGGCATATATGGGGGTCAGGGCAATGCCAACGTAATTCACAATACGCCCCAGCGACTTGCCATCAACCACCAAACCGGCTATATAAACAGCCAGACCGGCTATCACCGAAATAGACATCAGCGATATCGTGCCGGGAATATCATGGTCATTGAAAATAAAGTTCAGCACAGCCGGAAACACGCCTAACATGGCGGCAGCCCCAACGGCATCCCACTTTCCAAATGCATTGTAATCCTCCGGTTCTTCTGGCATACGCCCCAGAGTATACCCTTCCTCACCCCTTTTGGCAATACTTTTGTTGACAACAGACATTCCCAACACACATTTTCAAACATTGACCTTGACGTAAGGGGGGGATTTGATTTAGAATAGCCGCTGACATGAAGATTCTTGTGGCCCTTTTCCGTATACTCTGCAGCGTACTTCTGGTATTGCTGGCTCTGGCACTTCAACACATAACTTACAACATGACTGTCGGCGACCTGTGGCAGCAGCTCACGGCTCATGCCGGCTCCGACTGGCAGATTCTGGCCTGGGCGGCAGGTGCAGCGCTCGTACTCAGCCTGATACGTTGTCTGGATATTGTGTGGAATGTTATTTTCAGTCTGCTCACGTTCCTGCTGATGGCCTATCTGGTGCTGATAGCAGCCGGCGCTCCGGATGCCGCGTTAACTCCTCAGCTCGCCACACTTCTCGACTCCGCCGGCTACATCAAACAAGTACCCGATATCCTGTGGCTTATACCGGTTCTGTGGTTTATAAGTTGCCTGTGTGCCCGCAATCAGGTTGCAGTGTTCCTGACGGCTGTTGTGTGCTACCTGCTGTGGCTGCTGCTCACCTGGCTGCTGACTCTCGGGGTGGATACGTGGCTGAGCATGGGCAAGCCCTCTCCTGAAATGCTCGCCGACCTCTTCCGTAGCAATAGCTGGTTGCCGGCTGCTATCACCGGCACCTTCCTGCTGGTCTATGCTCTGATGATGTCCATCTTCGAAGCGTTCCTGCGCAGAAAGAAAGCCACCAAAACAGAAAAAACGACCGAGCCCACCGAAGCCCAGGCATGAAGATTTCCACCGCCCTTCTACCCATACTCATGCTCCCGATGTTTACAGGTTGTGAGGGGGCTCCGCCCGAGCAGCGAGTTACCACGGCTCGCCAGAATGCAGAACCCGAACTGGGTGAGCATTTCGGCAAGCCGGTTTTTATTCGCATTATTAAGGAAGACTACGAACTCGAACTATGGGTGCAGGAGCCTGACAACAGTTGGCAGCTTATCAAGACGTATGAAATCGCCGGCATGAGCGGCGAGCTCGGCCCCAAAACACAAGAGGGTGATGAACAGGCCCCCGAGGGCTTTTACCGGGTTGTTCCCGCTGCCATGAACCCGCGCAGCAGCTACCACCTTTCATTCAACATTGGTTACCCCAACGCGTATGACCGCCGTCTGGGACGCACCGGCTCCTACATCATGGTGCATGGCAGCGACGTATCCATAGGCTGCTTTGCCATGACCGACCCGGTTATAGAAAAGATATACACCCTTGTAAATGAGGCATTCAAGGCCGGAACGGCGTATATTCCGGTACAGATATACCCCTTCCGCATGACCCCGGAACGCATGGCGGAAGAAGCACAGAACAGCCACTACGAGTTCTGGCAACACCTGCTGCCCGGCTGGACCTTCACAGAAGAACATCAGGCCCCGTACGAGGACAATGATTCAGTGGCTGAGTAATTCACCTCACGGCCTGCTGTGGGGAATCGCCCTTTTTATTCCGTTTGTAGCGGCGTGTCTGACCTGGATTGATGACGAGGAGTATCGTCACCGCGCACTGGCCATCTGCGCTGCGATGTTACTCAGTCTCTTAGTTTTTATCGGCATGCTGGAACTGACAGGCTGTACGATTGACGACATCGTGAGGCGAAATCGCAATCTGTTGGGATTTCGCCGCAGGAATCCCAGAGTGTATACGATGATTTTCATTTGGCTCGGGGTCTCATACTACCTTTCAGGTATACTACTTCGCCTCTTCTACCACTGGCGTGACAGAAGAGGCGAAGATGATGAAACGAATAATTCGGACGATTGAGCCTTATTCAATCTCAATCGTATCTGCAGCACGGCGCTGGTCGCGCTTCTTGGCCTTCTTTTCTTTATCCTTGGCTCGCTTAGCCTCGCGAGCAGCCTTGCGCTCTTCGGAGGTCAGCTTGTGCTTGATATTCCCCCAGAGGTTCACCAGTGTGGGGGAGAGCTTACCATAGTCAGTGTTCGGGTCAATCTTATTGACTTTCTTAATGAACCCCTTGAGCTGATTAGCCTGAATAGCCTCACGGCGGGACTGCCCTATGTAGAGATTGAGTACGGCCTGACGGTCACGGGGGTCATATGCCTCGTCCTCAACAATTTCAAAGCAATCCTTCTTCATCTGGGCATAATCGGCCTCGAAATCAGGCTTAAGGAACCCATCGGGGGTATCAAGCTGCTTGTACATGAACTGCAGAGCGTTGAACTTGTGGCGACGAATGCCACCCAGTTTATCGGTGGGGTCAGCAAGTTCGAGCTGCTCCATGAAATCAGCAGGCTTCTCGATGGGCAGATTGCCGACTTCGACAAGCAGCTTAGCCTTCTCAAGCCCCACCTTACCTTCCGCCTGAGCGAGCAGCTCCTGCTGTTTGCGCAGAGCCTGAATGTACTTGGCAATATTCTTAACGCCCTCCGTGCATTCATCGTCCGAGCCCAGATAATCGGAGCCCTGGAAATCGGCATACTTGCGCCCGGACTTGTCGAAGAACATTACCGTGGGACATACGCTGAAGGGAGGGGCGGGCATTTTCCCGCGAATGGAAGCAGCCTCATCTGCCCCTTTGGCGTCATCGCGCTCATAGAAGGGAACGGCCACCATCACGGCGTTGCCGGCTGCCTCCTCCGCAGCGGGCGATTTCCAGAAGGTCTGCAGCAGCTTCACGCTGCGGGCATTCCAGTCAGGGCCGTAGCAGTAGGCAATCACGCCGTCATCGCCGGCTTTCTCCAGTGCCTCATCAAAGGTGTTGGCACGCTGCGCCGCCTGTACCAGTGAGCCCAGCAGCAGAGCCACCACAGCAAGAACCTTACTTGACTTTCTTGTTATCATATACCAGAATTGCTTTGAAGTTAATACCTACCAGCTGATCTTCACCGGAATCGATACGAATGAACTTAGCCGTGGGATGACTACGCTTTATGCAGACGCGGATATAGGGTTCCTTAGAGCCGTCGGGCAGCTCGGTAAGGGTTTTCCAGGTCTGCCCATCGGCCGAAATATCAATCTTCCAGGTGCGATAGGAGCCGCAACCATTGGTGGGAATGATGATAATGCCACCGATACGGGTCTTCTTGGGCAGCTCAACGGTGACAGTCTGGTGCTTACCGAAGGCGGAGTAAATGTGCCCACCCTTCTCGGTGAGAGCAGCAGCGTGGTGAATGATGTTGCTCTGGTCATCATTGTACTTACTGAGCGTCACCAGACCACCGGCCGATACCAGATTGCCGCCGGCAGGCTCATACTCGGGCATCTGCTTGCCGCTGTCGAGGTAGTCCTGACTCCACAGGTTAGCCAGCTCCATATCACCGATTTCCTCAGCACCGCGAATCACACCGCAGCTGATGAGGTCCTTGGAGTCCGGGTGATCCTGAATAGCCTTCTCAATCATGGCCATAACCTTCTTGGCAAAGGGCTTACCCTCGCCATGAGCAGTCTTCACGGCCCAGGCAATCATCTGGCAGAACTCGGGGTGCAGAGCCACGTTGTCCACCAGTATCTGCATGAATTTCTCCTTGTGAGTGCGGGCCTTGCCGAGTGACTGGTACTGCATATCGAGCAGCAGGTGGAATTCCCACTGAGCTTTCTCATTGATATTGAGGCTCTTGAAATAGGCCTCGAACGCCGCAAGTTTCTGCTTGGGTGAGCGCAGGGTCTTCAGCATCGAGGGGTAAATTCGCTCCAGCAGGAACTTGGAGCACATCTCGGGGTGCTCGGGAGTGATGGAGGTACACACGAACTCATTCACACCAAGCCACTTGCGCGGGCGCTTACCCAGCGAGCGTGCTGCGGTATCCATGTAGAAGTCCCACACGGGGCGGTAAAGCGGCTGCATCTGCACCGAAAGCTCAAAGAGCTTGAGGGCATTAACGGGGTTGTTGTGCTCGCCCAGCATGGTGGCAAGTGTACAGACCATCTGCGCATCGCGGGTAATTGCCCCCTGCATATACATGGCCGTCTGCATCTGCAGTGCACTCCAAGTGAACTCGCCCCAGCTGCTCCAGTGCGGGTGACGATCCTCAGAGAGGGAGTTGGCACCGTGCCATTTACCGTCAAAGAAAACGGCGTATGCACAGTGACCGGGCTCACCCATAGTGATAGCCGGCACACCATTGGCACAGGCTGCCGAGGTACCGAAGTGCGACAAACCGCCACACACAGCACCTACATCGCGGGTTTCCTTGGCGAAGTTGTCGGGGTAGAGCACATCAAAGGGCTGGTAGTACCACTGAGAGAAAATCGAGTCGCCGTATACGTTGGTGGGCAGATAGGGCACCTGGAAAGCCATACCCGTATAGGCGCGGGAGGGAGCGGCGCAGTTATCACGAAGCCAGCGCATGGTGTTGGCCGAGCCGAAGGGGCTGTTGCCCTTCCAACCACAGCAGTAATGAATAAGCCAGGTAGGCAGCTGTGCGAAATAGCCGTTCAGGCGGTCCTGATCAATACTCTCGGCAAAGTACAGATAGCGCTCTCTTGCCGCACGGTACACGTCCTTCTTGTTCTTACCTTTCTTGCCGCCGGGCAGCGTGGGCATGATATAACCCAAATCTTTCATGCTCTCAAGCTCTTCCTTCGACAACTCTTTGTCCTCGCCATACCAGCCATTGCGTGTGAACTGAATGGCAATGGCTCCGGCTACTCGGCGCTTCAGACCTACATTAGAAGGCTTGTCGCCGCCATCCACCAGAACTTCCTCATCCATCTTGGGGTCAACCTGACGGAAGTGTGCCAACATGGAGAGCGCCACCTCGCCATTGGTCAGCTCGCCATCATAAACAAAGTCTGCAACCCACTGCAGGTCATTAAGTAGCGGCGCCAGAGATTCACAAGCCACACGGTCTTTCATCAGAGCACTGAGGGCATCCAGATCACAGCGGTTGAGCAGCTCCCACTGGGCCAACATAAGGCGGACCTCAGGGTCCTGAAGGTATTTCTCAATGCTATCCTGGTCAACACCTTTCAGTCGCGTACGCAAGCGACCTGCCAGGCGGCGCTTAAGAACTTTCGGCTGTTTCCACACTGCCGGGCTGAAATTGGATTTATGGGCAGGCTCACGTACCGGACGCAGGCCGTCATCTTCCCCCTGGCCTTTTCCCTTGCGGCGGTACTTGGCAATCTTCTCGGGGGTAACGTTTTCGCCCTCAAGGTCATCATCTTCGGTGATGGCCTCTTCCTCTCCATCCTGGAAAGCATCCGGATCCTCGGCATCGGCCAATCTATCCATGCCGTCATCCGGTTCACCGGACCAGTCAAAGTCCCCACTTTCCTTGTCTTTGGTATCGACTACAGGCGTTTCTTTCTGAGTCGGTTCTGTCTTGGGTTTATCGGGCTTTGCAACGACCTTTTCACCGTGAATAGCCTTTTCGAGCACAGGTAACAACCCGGGTGCAGCCATATAACCACCGGCCAGGCCAAGTGCAAGAATAATGAGGTAAACGTATCTGGGCTTCATTTGTCCTATTTATTAGCAAATTCCCCCCGCCCTGTCAAGAATATGTTGATAATCACCCCAATCTCTGATTTTTTTGCCGGCACATTCCGGTCGATTCTAAAAAAACGCCCTAAAATGGCAACTTAACATTGCAATCAGCCCAAAAGTTGATATCATAGAATACGCGAATAACAGAACTCATCAACACATGGCGACCAATTCTCTTCTGACAGACCTGCCAAAACGCATCGATTACCGGGTGCACAAGACCTCCATTACCGTTCTGCTGGCGGCAGTAGTTTGCCTTGCTCTGTCATTCATTCTCCCCGAAAGTTACGGTCACAAAAATGCCCCGCCCGAGTTTGCTCAGCTGGGTCTGCTGATTCTGTGCGCCATCTATGCCTTCACCGCCAACAACAATCGTCGGCTCTTCATCTTCGCCGGTTTCGTGATTATTTTCCTGTCGCTGCGGGAAATTAACTACGGCCGCACGCTCTGGTTCTTTGCCGATGAGAATGATCCCGCCAAGTTCCCCAAGTGGAAGGATATCCCCTATGGCTGGCTCGCGCACGTTCTGGTGGGTGTGTATCTGGCCATTCTGGCTGCGGTCTTTATATGGAAAAAACTCTGGCGCGACTTCGGGATATTCTGCTGAGCAGTCGATTGCCGGTATGGGAGCTCTGCCTTGCTATCGTAATGGCGGCAGCAGCTCACACCGTCGAAGAGGTGACTCACAACAGCCTGCTCGAGGAATGCCTGGAACTGGGCTTCTACATCTGCCTGACCACGCTCTTCTGGCGCTACACCCGCAATAAGTGCCAATCTGTTGAGTAAACACAGCGTGTCTGCCCTCAAATTGGCGTTTGACAGCCACCGCGCGCGTGTGATAGAATGGCGGCGATGGAGACACTCTACATACTCGATGGCATGGCGCTGATGTACCGCGCCTTCTACGCATTCATCAACGCCCCCATGCGCACCTCGGGCGGGTTGAATACCTCGGCCATGTTCGGGTTCACCAACACGGTGCTGTCGCTCATCGAGAAGGAGTCACCCACACACATTGTAGCCTGTCTGGACCCCTCCGGCCCGACTTTCCGACACGAGCAATACCCTGAGTACAAAGCCAATCGCCAGGCGATGCCGCAGGAGCTGCGCGACTCCATACCGTGGATTATCGACATTCTGAACGCCATGCGCATACCGGTGGTGCGCGTACCGGGGTACGAGGCAGACGACCTTATCGGCACCTTCACCCGTCTGGCAGAGGAGCGAGGGGATATGCACGCCTACATGGTATCCCTCGACAAGGACCTGGGGCAGCTGCTCTCCCCCGTTTGCTCATTCCACAAGCCGGGCAAGAAGGGTGCTGATTTCGAGGTGATAGACCAAGCGGCCTTCCTGCAAGAGTGGGGAATCAGCGAGCCACGCCAAATCATTGACATTCTGGCACTGATGGGCGATAGCAGCGATAACATCCCGGGTGTACCCGGTGTGGGGGCCGTAACGGCCCGCAAGCTCGTGGCTCAGTTCGGCAGCGTGCAGAACATGCTTGCCCACACAGCAGATATCAAGGGGAAACTGCGTGAAAAGATAGAAACGAACGCCGACAATGCCCGCCTGTCGTATGACCTGGCCACCATTCGGCGGGATGCCCCCCTGCCCATCACTATAACTGACTGCGCCCGTGTAGGCTACGACGTGCCGGCCCTGCGAGCCATTTTCGCCAAACTCGAGTTCCGCGGGCTCGATAAGCGCCTGGGCTCAGCCCCGGCGGATGACTTGTTTACCGCAGCGGCAGCCCCGGCTCAGGAAGCAGAGGGGCCCATGCAAATGGAACTCTTTGCCGCCGCCCCCGAGCTGACCGATATCAATAACACCCCGCACGAGTACAAGCTCATCAGCAGTGATGAAGAGCTCGCCGCCCTTGCCCGGGAACTGGAGTCGGCACCCCGCTGGGCGTTCGACACAGAAACGACGGGGCTTAATCCCTTGCAGGACAGGATGCTGGGCATTTCCTTCTGTACCACACCGGGCAAGGCATATTATGTGCCGGTGAGCGATGGGCGCTGCCCTGCTGCCCTGTTGCCGGCTCTGGCCGGAAATGCCGAGAAGGTGGGACTGAACCTGAAGTTTGACCTGCAGGTACTGCACACCGCCGGGGCTGAGGTTCAGGGGCCATTCTTCGATGCCATGCTGGCTCACGCCGCCCTGTACCCTGAGCTGCGGCACAACATGGACGACATGGCCGAGGCTCTGCTCAACTACCGTACAGTGCACCTGACAGACATTGCCGGCAAGGACTGCGACACCGCCGCGGTGCCTGTGGAGCAGATGGCTGACTACGCCGCCGAGGATGCCGATGTCACCCTGCGACTGGCCGATGTGCTGGCGCCGCAGCTGGAGAGCGCGGGGCAAACCGCCCTCATGCGAGACATAGAGTTCCCGCTGGTGCCCGTGCTGGCAGCCATTGAGCAGGAGGGCATGCGCGTGGAACCCGGGCTGCTGCAGACGGCCTCTGCCGAGCTGGGGGAACAGATTGCCGCCATTGCCGGCCGAATTGATGAGATGGTGGGGCGCCCCATCAACCTGAACTCACCGCGCCAACTCGGCGACCTGCTGTTCGGCGAGCTCAAACTACTGGCCAAGCCCAAGAAAACCAAGACGGGACAGTACGTTACCGATGAGGAAACTCTGCGCAAGCTTGCCCCGGCCTTTCCCCTCGTACGCGATATTCTGGAGTACCGCGAACTCAGCAAGCTCAAGGGGACTTATCTGGATGCCCTGCCCCGCTATATCTCACCCGCCGACGGGCGCATACACTCCACCCTGCAACAGATGGTCACCGCCACAGGACGTCTGGCCAGTCAGAATCCCAACCTGCAGAATATCCCCGTGCGTTCCGATGCCGGCAAGCTCATACGCCGCGCATTCATCGCCCGCAGCGAGGAGTACAGCATACTCTCCGCCGACTACTCGCAGGTGGAACTCAGGCTCATGGCTGCCCTCTCAGCAGACCCTGCCATGATTGCGGCCTTCACCGAGGGGCGTGATATTCATGCCGAAACCGCCGCCCGTATTTACGGCGTAGACCGCGCAGACGTTACCCCCGCCATGCGCCGAGCTGCCAAGACGGTGAACTTCGGCATTATTTACGGCATTTCCGCCTTCGGGCTTTCCCAACGCCTTGATTGCCCCAGGGGCGAGGCCGCAGCACTCATTGAGAGCTACTTCACCCAGTTCCCCGGCGTCAAATCCTGCATGGATAAGCTGGTGGAGGACGCGCGCAGCAAGGGCTATGCCGAAACCCTCAGTGGGCGCCGCCGCCGACTGCCCGACCTGAACAGCAGTAACTTCAACCTGCGAGCCGCGGCAGAACGCACCGCCATCAATACCCCCATACAGGGCACCGCCGCCGACATGATTAAAATCGCCATGGTGCGCGTGCATGAGTTGCTGAAGGGACGCCGCACCCGCCTTATCATGCAGATTCACGACGAACTCCTCTTCGACCTGCACCGCGATGAGCACGACCTTATCCCCGAAATCATTGCCACCATGCAGTCCGCCCTCCCCCTGCCCCACGGCGTCCCCCTCGAAGTAGAGGCCAACCACGCCCCCAACTGGCTGGAAGCCCA
>JAFURE010000109.1 GCA_017471985.1 Akkermansia sp.
AAAAAGCCTCAGCTTTGAGCTTGAGGTGTCAATACCACCGATTAGCGAGAAATGCGAAACGTTGCTTTGTTCAGTGCTTCCCTAAATCCCAAAGCTACCGCTCTTATCAGTCAGGCTGTCACCCCGTTTCACGGGGCTCTCGATATTATTTGCTCAATACCCGGGGCTTCGCCGCTGCGCGGCTTCACCCCGCGCTATGTGCTATCGCCCCGTTTCACGGGGCTTTTTGAATTCCGCTCACCTTCGGTTCGCCATACACCCCTACAAATTGTTCTTTGGCTAGATTTTCGATATGTTCGATTATTTCTGCTGCCCGTGGGATTGCAATTCAGCTCTCACCAGAGTGAGAACGCCGACCCGCTCCACGCCGGGCAGGCGCAGCAGGGCGCGGCTGCAGGCCCGGGTTGTGGCACCGGTGGTGTAGACGTCATCCACCAGCAGGATGGAGGACGGCAGGGAGCGCCGACCTGTTTTGTAGGCCGGCAGGGCAGAAAAGGAGCGGTAGGCGTTGAGCAGGCGCTGCCGTGCGCTCAGGCGGGTCTGGCTGTTGAACTCGGTTTCGTGGCGTTGCAGGACATGGACGACCTTCAGGCTGAGCATTTTGCCCAGCTCTCGGGCGAGCTCAGCGGCCTGGTTGTACCCGCGCTGCTGTTGGTGGGTCGGGGTAGTGGGCACAGGGACTATGACCGCCTGTCGGAACAACTCCGGTTCGGGTATGCTCTGTCGGAGTTCGGCCAGAGCCGGTGCCAGACCGTTGGCCAGATAGATGGCATGGTGGTACTTGAGCCGATAAATGAGCTGCATGTTCTGCTCATTGCCGGTAAGTGCCGAGCGCACAAAGCTGTAGGGGCGCGGTTTGCCGAAGCAGGCCGGGCAGGCTTCGGTGCTCTCGGGGGTGCTGTGCAGCGGGGCACCGCAGTTCAGGCAGATGGGGCGTGGTACCCGTGCCAGCTTGGCCATGCAATCCGGGCAGAGGCTGCGCTCGGCGGACTCCCCGCAGAGCTCGCAGGTGATGGGGTAAATCCAGCGCAGCATGGGCGACCGGCTTTTTTTATCGGCGGTGGCGGGTCAGGAACTCCTTGGCGGCATTCTGATAGGCCAGGGATGCCTGCCCGTAGGGGTCGTGCTCAATCACAGTCTTGCCGAAGCTGGGAGCCTCGGCCACGCGCACGGAGCGGGGAATAACGGTGTTGTACATCTTGTTGGGCAGCACTTCCTTCACCTGAGCGATAACCTGATTGGCGAGGTTCGTGTTGCTGTACATGGTCATGAGCACACCCTCGTGCTTGAGGTCGGGGTTGGCGCCGCTCTCGCGGATTTGCTCCACAACGTACAGAATCTTGGAAAGACCGTCCAAGCTCAGGAACTCGCACTGCATGGGGGTGAGCACCTCGTCGCATGCGCAAAGGGATGAAGTCATGAGCACACCCAGTGAGGGCGGGGTGTCGAGGAATACGTAGTCATAGTAATTGCTGCTGCGCAGACCCTCCATGGCGTCCCTCATGCAGGTGATGTGGGTGCCGTTCTGAGTGAGCTCCACCTCCACACCCGACAAGTCCATGTGAGCGGGGATGATGGAGAGGTTGCGGCGATTGGCCGGCATGATGAGGTCTTCCATGAGCTTATGGCCGATAAGTGCCTGGTACAGGCTCTGACCGCTGCTTGCCTCGATACCCAGAGCCGATGAAGCATTGGCCTGGGAGTCCACATCGATGAGCAGTACTCTGCAACCGCGCTTGGCAAGTGCGGCTGAGAGGTTAACGGCGGTGGTGGTTTTGCCCACACCACCCTTCTGGTTGGCTATAGCTATGACTTTCACGCGCGCTATTCTAGCGTATTCATCTGCCGATTTCAAGTGATAATTGTTGCCACAGTGCCCACTCTGTGCTAAACTCATGTCATGCACGCAGAACAGGTCATCGCCGCCGCCCGTCAGCTTTGTGAGGAAATGGAATCGCTGAACTTCTCGGCCCCCGTGGCTTATACCTATAACCCGCTTACCTATGCCTGGGCAGGGCACGAGGCCTATATACGCCGCTTTGCCACCGGCCCGCGCGATGTGCTCTACCTCGGCATGAACCCCGGCCCCTTCGGCATGGCGCAGACCGGTGTGCCCTTCGGCGAGATTGCTGCCGTTACGCTGTGGATGGGGATTACCGCACCCATCGGCCAGCCGCCGGCCACGCATCCCAAGCGCCCGGTTCAGGGCTTCAACTGCCCGCGCTCCGAGGTGAGCGGGCGCAGGCTCTGGGGGCTGTTTGAGGAGATGTACGGCACGGCCGAGAACTTCTTCAGCCATTCCTATGTGGCCAACTATTGCCCGCTTATCTGGATGAGCGAGAGCGGTGCCAATATCACCCCCACGCAGCTGCCAAAGGAACAGGTCGCGCAGATAGACGCCGCCTGTCAGCGCCACCTCGTGCGCTTAATTGAAATCCTGCAACCCCGCTGCCTGGTGGGTGTGGGCGGTTATGCCCTCAAACAGCTGGAACTCGCCGCTGCTGCTCTGCCCGACAGGCAGTTCACCCTCGGTACCATGTTGCACCCCAGCCCCGCCAGTCCCGTGGCCAACAAGAACTGGCCCGATCGCCCCAGACAGCAGGTGCAGGAAATCCTTGCCGCTGCCGGGTTGAACTGAGAGTAGCCCGGATAAAAAAAGCACCGAATGGCTCCGGAGAGGCATTCGGTGCGGAAAGGGATATATTCCTGTGCTCGGTTATTTTTTCTTTTGTCGCATGGTTTGTATGTAACCGGCAATGCTGCCACCGTAAGCAATCATGGTGTAACGGATGGCATCCGGTCCGGCTTCAAGAAGGTAGAGACCGATAGCCAAGACGACGCCAATGCCGAGGAATATGAAAAACATGGTCAGGCAGCCTGATTTGGTTGAGTGCTGTTTTTCCTCTATCGGCGGCAACTGGGGTAACGGTGGTTCCGGCTCAGTTACATTAGGCTGCTCTGTTTCATCGGGGTATTTTGTTGATGGTCCGTATTTGTTGGTACCCCGTTGAGAATCACGGCACATCAGACCCAGGAGGATTAATATGATGATGCCTCTCAATCCCAGAGTATACCGATAGTATTCTGTTTTGGCTTCAAAGTCTGTCGCTAACTGCACGGCTATTTCGGAACTTTGCTGCGCAACTTCCATCAGTTCTACGGACAGGCAGACCATCCACATTTCGGCGGTAAGGTTGATGATAATATGCAGCCCCCACAGGATTGACGGTGTTTTCGCGGAATATCCGAAGTCATGAAAGCGTTTTACCATCAAAGGTAAATAGAGCATGGTCATGATGATAGTCTCTGCAAGCATCATGAGGGCCGATGTAATGAAGAGGGTGCCGGTATCTCCATTGTCCAGTGTTGTTGCAGCGAATGATTCTACGAAAGGAGATGTAATTTTGCTTGTGATGAGGCCGAAAATAACGGCAGCAGGAATAAATCTATTCCAGAATTGGGCGCGTGTATATCTGCCCTTGAACGAGAACCAACCGGGAATAGCTTGTCGGTTGCCGGACGTTGAATTTTCTGTATGAACGGAGTTCATGCTAATAATATTTGTTGGACTGTGTGCTATTGTACAGAATAGTGTTCCCAAAGTAAATAAGAAAATACGCGTTGGGCCAATTAGATGTTCAGAGCCATTTCGACGGCTAAATTGGAGTTTGGCCACCTATCCCCAAGGCGTCAGCCTTGGTCTTCACCATGCGCGCAGCGCATTCTTCACCACCGTGCGCAGCCGGTTCTTCACCGCGGGTTTTAGCCCGCTTTTCACCCGGCCGAAGGCCGTTAAAAAGTTGGATTTTGAATTTTGGATTTTGGATATTCAAATTAGGCGGCATGTGCCGCAAGGGGGCGTTCTGGGTGGGCGTATCAACGAGAAGCCCCCAGGCGTAGCCGAAGACGGGAGCCTAGCTAGAGCCCGCGAGAGCGGGCGACAGCACATAGGCAGGGGTGAGCGAGCGATAGCTCGCGTAGCCCCTGTTACAGGAATAAGAGGAAATGAAGCCCCGTGAAACGGTGGCGACAGCCTTT
>JAFURE010000004.1 GCA_017471985.1 Akkermansia sp.
CCTTAGTACGAGAGGACCGGGTCTGACGCACCACTGGTGCACCGGTTGTTCCGTCAGGAGCACGGCCGGGTAGCTAAGTGCGGAAGGAATAAGCGCTGAAAGCATCTAAGCGCCAAGTCCCTCCCAAGATGAGTTCTCCCTATAGGAGCGTGGAAGACTACCACGTTGATAGGGTGCAGGTGTACGCGTAGTAATACGTTCAGCCGAGCACTACTAACATCCAATTGACCTCATACACTTTAACAGCGTCACCCCCGGTGACAAGCTTTGATTCAATATGCAACGATAACTTGTGAAACTCATTCACACACAAAGCCACGCGGATGTCAGTCTGCCCGCCATATAGAAACAGAACCGCGCAGCACATGACAAACAGGCAATCTGATGGACAAGTAAACTTGACCGGCAGCCGCCTGGTGGTCATAGCCTGATGGCCCCACCCGGTCCCATTCCGAACCCGGAAGTGAAACATCAGCACGTCGATGGTAGTCGGACGATAGGTCCCGCGAGAGTAGATAGCTGCCAGGATTCACGAGCCCCGCAGAGCTAACGCTCTGTGGGGCTCTCCGTTTCAAGCATACGGGACGATTTGTATACACCCCGTCCTCCTACCATTGCGGTTGCTTCGGGGCCGCCCCACGGCCCCTCACCCCTGCTGTGCAGGGGCTTCGCGCAGAGCGCTCAGGCCACGAGCCCTTACAGCCGTCGGGCTCGTTGTCGGACGATAGGTCCCGCGAGAGTAGATAGCTGCCAGGGTTTATGAAGCCCGCAAACCGAAAGGTGTGCGGGCTTCGTCATTTTGGAGTTTGAATTTTTGATTTTGGAATTGGGGAGTTAGGCTCGCTCCGCTCGCGGGGGGAGATAGGGGGAATTGCGGGACTGAAGACCCGGGCTGAGATGCGGGAGGCGCTCAGGCCCCTCACCCCTGCTGCGCAGGGGCTTCGCGCAGGGCGCTCAGGCCACGAGCCCTTACAGCCGTCGGGCTCGTTGTGGGACGATAGGTCCCGCGACCCGTCTCCGCGTCTCGCTGCGCTCGCTTGCTCCGCCGAGGCCTACGCCTGCTGCGCAGGCTCCGGGAGCTTTGTCATTTTGGAGTTTGAATTTTTGATTTTGGAATTAGGGAGTCAGGCTCGCTCCGCTCGCGGGGGGAGATAGGGGGAATTGCGGGACTGAAGCCCCGGGCTGCGATGCTGGGGGGACACGAGTGCAGACTATTGCCGCCAAAATCTTAGTTTGATTTGTCGATTAAAAGACTTGCAAAAAATACCGGTAGCAATTATACTCCCTTCTGTTCTCGTAATATCTGTTATGATTCCTATACCTCAGACTGTGGTGCAAGATGTAGACTCTCCGGAATTACCTGCCGGGTTTGAGTTGATGAATTATACAATTGTGAAAAAATTGGGAGCGGGGGGCTTTTCTATGACGTATCTGGCAACGGAACAGTTATCAGGAAGGCAGGTTGTGATAAAAGAGAATTTCCCCTTTGAATGCACCCAGCGCAATACCCGGAATCTACTTGTTGGTCCGGCAGGAGCTGAGCGCAAGGAGTTGTTTGAATGGGCTCTGAAGCGTTTCGTTGATGAAGCTCGGGTGTTGATTCAACTGAATCACCCCAGCATTGTGCCTGTGCTCAATGTTTTTGAGTCTATGGGAACCGCTTATTACGTGATGCCGCTGGTTCGTGGCGCCGTGCTTGATAAATCTGCACCTGTACCCGGAAAGATAGATGAGAGCTGGTTGAAGCCTGTTCTGATAAAGGTGTTGCAAGCTCTTGATTATCTGCATGGGGAGGGGATGTTACACCGAGATATCAAGCCGTCCAATATTATGTTGCGAGAGGATGGTTCTCCGGTGCTCATCGATTTTGGTACAGCTCGTTCGTCGGATGCAACTCATACCCTCACCCGTGTAGGTACACCTGGTTACAGCCCTGCCGAACAGTTCATGTCGCATGGCAAGAATGGCCCATGGTCCGATTTGTACTCATTGGGTGCTACTTGCTATCGTCTGATGACAGGCAAGGAGCCTCAGGATGCGGTTGAACGTCTGGCTGAGGATGAATTGCCTCTGCTTGCCGAGAATGCTGACTTGCAGAAGCGTTTTTCGTGCAAGTTCCTTTCTGCCATAGACAAGTCCTTGCGCATGCCGCGCCGTGATCGCTGGCAGAGTGCGAGGGAATGGCTTGCGGAGCTGGACGATGTCGGCACCCCGGCGAAGACTGCCGCGGTGGTGAGCGTTCAGCCGTCAGCAGTAGAGAAGCAGGGGGAAGATACCCCGGTGAAGGGGCGGAGTTTCAACTGGGGGCGTGCCATTGTTTTTGCTCTTGTTGCCGGCGTATCATCGCTTGTTGGCGGGGCTATATTGCTGGGCATCGTAGCTGCAATATATTGGGGTATCCGGGGCTCGAAGGTTGGCAAGACACTGCTCTACATATTGCTCTCAATCGGGGCCGTGATTTTCCTCTGGGTTGCTTTGCTAATGCTTTGCTATACGATTATGGAGGACTGGGAGGCAATGTGTGTGTGGCCCGGGGCGATATGTTTGGGGGGCTTTGCCGCCATTTATCAATTCATGAAAGGAGAAAGCCCGGGTCGAGCTTTTCTGTTCCTATTCATCGGTGCTGTTGTTGGTGCAGTTTTGGGCTACGTCTATAGTAACGCACTGCTGGGATTTTATGCCGGGCTTTTCGATTTTTCAGAACAACCTGATGTCCTTGCCCGATTCCTTGGAGCTATTGCCATATCGCTTTTTGCGTCTGCAATTTCTGCTCTTGTTGGTGGCTTTTACAAGAAGGACTGATGAAGTAGGTCAAATTTTAAGCATCTAACCGATTTTGCTAATAGACGAAAAGCGCGCTGCTTATGTGGGCAACGCGCTTTTCGTCTGCAATGATTCAGCGGTTGTGGCGGTAATGGTGCTTATTCCTGTCATGTCGGTCGTGGCGATTATCGCGGCGGTGACTGTCTCTGTCGCGTTCGCGGTCACGGCGTTCTTCACGTTTTTCGCGCGCTTCTTCACGGGCTCTGTGTTCGCCGTAGTCGCGACCGGCATTGAGTATGGTGTTGAGTGTTGAGTTCTGTTCTGCTGCGGGCAGGGTGGGAGCTGCGGCTATGAGGGCAGCTATGGCCAGGGGGATGTATTTAGGGGACATATGTGCTGAGACACCTGTGGGGGGCCGGCTGCTGAGAAACAGTTTCGCGCTGCTGTTCTCAGCTGTGGGTGTAGGGCTCGGGGGAGAGCCCCAGGAGCTTGCAGTGCAGGGCGGTCAGTTCGGCATCCGTACCGGGATGGGCCAGGCGTATGAGCTCGGCTTCGTGTTCTTTTGCTGATAGAGGTATGGGGAATTGAGCGAGCTCACGCACTTTGAACTGGGGGAAGGTGCTGCGCTGCAGTTTGCCGAAGCTTGCAGCGAACCATTGTGAGGTGAGCGGTGAGTTCAGTAGGGCGAGGATGGCCAGTGGGTGCAGGTCACAGAAATTGTGCACGATGTGGCAGTTGATGTCGCAGGCTGCCGGTTGCTCTGTGTAGGCGGCATGAATGCAGTGCGGCAGCTGTGCGGGGATTTGGCGCACCAGAATGCGTGGTGCGCGGAAATCTACTTTTCGGCGTGTTGCCGCGAGGTGTGGCCCCATGCGCAGGTAGAGCCCGCGGCTATGGCTGAGGGTGTAGCGGCCAACGTCACGTCCATCGAGCCAGGGGAGGTCATTTTCGTTCTGAGGAACAGCTGTGTGAAAGGCACGACTGCGGATGACATCTGCCGTCTGCGGCGGGGTACCCTTGCCGAGTTCGTAGACCTTCAACCCGCTGGAGATGGCAGCGAAGTCGCTGAGCGGGCGACAGCGGGTTTGCATGGCCTGCATGAGTTCTCGCTCGTGGCGGTTCGGCGGGGATGGGGGGATAATGCAGTTGCCGTGACGCAACTCTGCTGCTGCAACGGTATAGCTACTGAGTACCGCGTGTCCCTTTTGCTCGCTGTAGTGCAGGGTGGTGGCGGGGGCATTGCGGTAGGTGGTCAGGCAGACGTCCACTCGGGCACCGGCGAAAATCTGCCCGCGTATGTTGGTGATGTGCAGGTCGGCGGCATGGGTGAGCAGGTGGCGGCGCAGTGGTTCAAAGCTGTGAATGTTCAGCCAGGTATTGGGAGTCAGTATAGCTGCTCTGCCGCCCGGGCGTAGCAGGCGGTGAATCTGCTCCATGAACAGGCCGTAGAGATTGAGTTGGTAGCGCGCCAGGGGGTAGTGGTTGCGCAGCCATTCCGCTGTGCGGGGCGGGATTTTCTGACTGCGGGCGAAGACGTAAGGCGGGTTGGCGATGATGACGTCGAATCCACCCGCTGCGGCCACCTCGGGATACCGGGCTGCGTAATCACAGGCCGTCATGTCGTCGACCTTTTCGCTCACAAGGGCATTTCCACAGTGCAGGCTGCCGCCGCCATACGGCGCCAGAGATGCGGCGGTCTCGGCAAGGGCGGTCGCTGAAATATCGATACCACAGAGCTGCGCGCTGAGATGGGGGGGCGATTCGCCCAGTGTGGCATACTCCGCTTGCAGCAGGCGTGCCGCAGCGCAGAGAAGGGCACCATCCCCACAGGCCGGGTCGAGTACACGCAGGCGGCGCAGGGCTTGCAGGTGCTCCTGCGGGTTGTTCCGGAAGCGACTGCGCAGTTCCATCAGGCAGAGCCCCAGACTTTGCGCCGCCATGGTATCTGCCCATTCTGTCGGGGTGTAGTATTGGCCTGTCTGCTTGCGGGAGTTCATAGCTGAGGGGCTAAAAATGAACCACCCCCTGGTGCGCACCAAGGGGTGGGGAGAAAGTATTTTATGGGTTACGCGGAGTCAGGTTGCGATCCTCAGCACCGCGCATGTTACATTACTTGCCGGACACCTGGCAGTAAGGCAGCTTGGACTGGAAGCCGAGCTCCTCGGGGAATTCGGAGAAACCGGACCAGGTATTGTACTCCTTAAGGCCGCTGCGACCGCAGCTACCCTGATAGGGAGGACGATAGGTGCACTTGTAGGTGGGAGCCCAGAAAGTTACGAGCTCGTACAGACCATAGCCCATGCGGGTGAAGGTGCGGGTTACGCCCTCTACCAGACCCACGGAGTAACCGGCATAGTTGCCTTCCTCGGAGTTCCAGCGGATGATGGTCAGGGGCAGCTCCTCGATACCGTATACGATATTGCCGAGAGCACGACCCAGCTTGCGGGTTGCAGTATACTCAGACGCAGGGGGCGCCTGAATGTCGGCATACGTCGTGCCGATCATTGCGAGAAGAAGTGTTGAAAGGAGTAAGCGCTTCATAACGTCATTAGTCATACCATAATGTGCTGCCTTATGCAAGCAAAAAGGGTCATTTTGCTCTGAAATCGGTCGTTTTTTTATTCTTTTTTCGCAAAAAAAGGCCGCAGACTATGCTGCGGCCCGAAAAAGCGGTCAATGAGTAAATCAGAGCGTGATTTCCGTCTGTCTTTCCTCATCGGTCAGGTAGCAACCGGGGTCGCTGCCGTACCAGTGGCCGTTGGCAAAGGCGGCACGGGTGCGGAACCCGCCGCCACAGAGGGCAAAGTGCTTGCAGGTGGCACAGGGACCACTGAGGAGTTTCTGGCGCTCGAGCGGGTCTTCGGCACCACGGAGCTTTTGCAGCTCAGCGGCTGAGGGCTCGAGAGAGGCATCCCACACATCCGAGAATTTCTGCGTTTTGACATTGCCGAGCGTCACACTCTGCCAGAACTGGTCGGGGTGAATATTGCCCTGTGTGTCGATGTTGGCGATACCGCGGCCGGAGGAGTTGGCACCACCGCCGTTCCAGCCGAGCAGGCGCAGGGTCTGGGCTGCTAGGGGACTGCCCTCGCGCAGCTGGCGCAGCAGTATGTAAATGCCGTCGGCAGGCTGAGTCACCGTGAGCAGCTCGCGGGTCTGCCCGCTCTTGTGCCAGGCCTCGGCACGGGCTATGAGCATATCGAGTGCGGCGCGGGCTTCATCCGGGCGCAGACTGGCGACATCGACCCCTCGACCGGTGGGGACGAGGTGGTAGAAACACACGCGCTGTATGCCCTCCTGCTCAATGAAATTGAGGATTTCCTCCATGCTCTGCACATTATTGCGCGTGAGGGTCAGGCGCAGGCCGGTTTTCTGCCCTACTTCCTCGCAGCGGCGGAACCCGCGAATAGCCCCTTCGAAGGCACCTTCCACACCGCGGAACGAGTCGTGCACGGCCCCGATACCATCGAGCGAAATCCCGACGTAGGCCACGCCCAGTCTCTTGAACATTGCGGCATACTCGGGGGTAATGCGTGTGCCGTTGGTGGAGATTGTCACCTTGAGTCCGCGGTTGGTCGCGTGCTCCAGCAGCTCGGGCAGGTGCGGGTGCAGCAGGGGCTCACCACCGGAGAGCAGCAGGGCATTCACCTTGTAATCGGCCAGATTGTCAATCACGCCCAGGCACTGCTCCAGTGAGAGCTCGCCGGGGTACTTCTGCGCGTGGGAGTCGGCATAGCAGTGCACGCAGCGCAGGTTGCAGGTTCGGGTGATATTCCACACCACAATGGGTTTGCGCGTGCGCGATGAGGTGGGGGAGCAGGCGGCAGTGCTGGCATGCGGTGCCGCAGAACCGTGGCCCAGACCGTAGCGTATGTGGTCGGCGGGCTGTTCGGCGCCGCACCATAAGCGAGTGATGTTAATCATGAGTGTGGAAGTAGAGGTGTGAAAGTGGTTCAGCCACGCAGGGCTGCCGGTATGTAATTGCAGAGCGGTTCTGCAGCCATCATATCGCCACAGGTGCCGAAGGCTCGGGCACGGGAGCCGCCGCAGAGCTTGCGGTACTCGCACTTGCCGCATTTGCCGCCCAGGGCATCGTCATCCCTCAGCTGCACAAAGATGGGGTGGGTGCGGTAGAGGGTGGCCAGATCATCGGTGCGCACGTTGCCGGCAGTAAGGGGCAGGAACCCGCTGGGTTGCACCTCGCCAGTGTGCGAAATAAAGAGCACGCCCTTGCCGTCGCGGGTGGGGATGAGGTGGCGCGGGGGCTGGCCGCCCTGTTTTGCGGCCTGCATGAGCACGCGGCGGTAGTGGTGCCCCTCGGTTGTCTTGATAGCGAAGGGGAGCTCGCTGCGCAGGCTCTGCAGGCGCTGCCAGGTCTGCTCCAGTTCCTCGGCCGAGGGCAGGTCATCCTGCGTGGCACGGCCGGTCGGCACCAGCACAAACACGCTCCACACGTCGGGCTTGAGTTCACGCATGAGCTCGATGAAGGCATCCATCTCGCCGAGAGTGCTCTTGGCCAGTGTGGTATTCACCTGCAGCTGAATGCCGGCTGCCATAGCAGCCCGGGCTGCCTGCAGGGTGCGCTCGAAGGTATGCGGCACACCGCGGAATCGGTCGTGGCTCTCCTGCGTGGCACCATCGAGACTCAGGCTCATGCTCACCACACCTGCAGCGCGCAGAGCGGCGAAGTCGGCATTCACCAGTCGATTGGTGGCAGCGGGGCTCAGCGCCACCCTCAGCCCGCGCTTGGTTGCACGGGTGATGATGTCGAAGATATCGCGGCGCATCATCGGGTCACCGCCCGTGAGCACCAGCATGGGCGGCGCCAGTTCTGCAATCTTGTCGACCAGAGCCATGGCCTCCTCGTGGGTCAATTCGTCCGGGTGGGCCTGGGGCTGGGCAACAGCCCGGCAGTGCCGGCAAGCCAGAGCGCAGGCGCGCGTGACCTCCCAGAAAAGGATGAACGGGCGCTCGGCAAAGTCTACCGCGGGGAAATGAGGGTGAGCGGCCATGGTCTCTCAGGTGGCTGATTACTGCTGCGAGAAGGACTGCAGGAAGGACTGCAGGGCCTGAGCACGCTGCTGCTGAGCAGTCGTGGGTGTGGGAGTGGTGGTGGGGGTGGGCACGGTTTCGGCCTGATAGGTACCGCTGAGCAGGCTCTGCAGCTTGCTGACGGTGCTCTGCTTCAGGCAGTCGGTGTACTTCTTGCCACCGGTCCAGTTGTTGAAGGTAAAGCGGGCGTAGGAGGGCACGGCGTTCTCGGTCTTGGCCACACGCAGGCGCTGGAACCCGCGGGAGAAGTAGTCGTACTGGTCATCGGCACCGTAGTACTGCATGTTGGTGAGCTCGTCGGAGTTGATGAGCGTAGCAGTCGTGGGGGTGAACAGCTCGGTGCGGCTGACAGTCTTAACGGCGCAGGAGCTCAGCGCCAGGGCGAGTATCATTACGGAAAGCAGTTTCTTCATAACTCGCGCCTATATACCATAATCGCCCGTTTCAGTCAAGTCGAACTTACCCGCACTTTTGGCTTCACATTGTCAGCCGAATGTGCTTTAATATGGGCGGTATGAGTGTAGGAGACGGGCGAGAAGGTAAAGTACGCGCCGCGCTGCATGGTAAAGGGCAGCTCGGCGGCAAGCTCGCAGGGCTCAGTCTGCCGCGACAGATTGTGCACATCGCGCTCTGGCCCCTGCTGGAGCAGGTCATGAGCTTTATCTGCGCTTCGACCTCCTTGTTCCTTGCAACTCATATGGGAACGGAGGGCAGTGTGACGGAGCAGATAGCCTCGGGTATAGGCGTGACCGGCTATGTCATGTGGTTGGGCTTCCTCATGCAGGGGGCTGTGGGCATGGGTGCCACTGCCATCGTGAGCCGCATGACCGGAGCCCGCAAGTTCGGTGAGGCGAATTACGCAGCCAACCAGGCCGCCATGCTGGGGTTGCTGGCGGGTGTGCTCTCAGCTGTGCTCATGTACCTGACAGCCGATTTTCTGGTTACAAGAGCCCTCACGCTCAGTCCCTATGCGCAGGAGGTCGCACTCACCTACATGCACACCGGCTGCTGGGTTGCCATTTTCTCGGGCGTGGTGTTTGCGGTGAATGCGGCTCTGCGAGGCGCGGGCGACACGCGCACTCCCTTCTTCATTATGCTGGCCGTGGACGGCCTCAACATTGTCTTCAGCATTTTCTTTGTGAAGTGCCTGGGGCTCTTTATCGAGGGCCTGGCGCTGGGCATGATTGCCGGCATGGCTGTGGCGGCGGGTATTCTGGTGGGCATACTGATGTACCGCTCGCTCAAGATGCAGCGCCGCATGCAGGGTGCTGAGCTCGATGCTTATGCAGCCACGCAGGAGCCCACCTACGTACCACCTATTTTCCTGCGTCTGCGCTCCCTGCTGCCCGATATGCGCAGCATGTACCGCATACTGACCATCGGCCTGCCGCAGGCACTTGAGATTGGCGGTATCTGGCTCATTCAGATATATGTGCTGCGTGTTATTTCCGGCCTGGGGGATGCCTATGTCGGCGCGCACAACATCGCCATCCGTATTGAGAGCATGAGTTTTCTGCCCGGTTTTGCCATCGGTATGGCCGGCGCCACGCTGGTGGGGCAGTACCTCGGCACGGGCAGTGTGCGCATGGCGCTGAGTACCATTCGCAAGTGTGTGGTGTACAGCGTGGTGTTCATGAGCCTCATGGGTGTGGTGTTCTATGCATTCCCCGAGATTTTTGTCGAGATATTTGCATCCAACTCCGAGGGGCTCATGCGGGCCACGGTGCCGGTGGTGCAGGTGTTCCTGCTGGTGGAGCCGTTCTACGCAGCCATGCTCATGATTAAGATGTGCCTGCGCGGTGCGGGGGATACGCGGCGTGTGATGTACGTCTCATACGGCTGCATGGGCTTCTTCCGCGTGGGCTGCCTGTTCCTGTGGACTCTGTTCTGGCCCGAAACTCTGTCGCTGGTGGGTATCTGGCTGCTCTTCACCGTGGATTTGGCAGTGGAGTACTGCATCCTCAACCGCATGCTCAATGGCCTGAAGTGGGCCAGAAGAAAGGTATAGCCCTTTCAGAGCGACTTGCGATACAGCAGCCCGCGGTAGTCATGACCGTCCCCGGCCCGGGGTGGGGCGGGTTGATTTCCGTGGTAGGTGAACCCACATTTTTGCAGCACGCGAATGCTGGCGATATTCGGCTCATACACACCGGCTGTTATTGTTTTCGTGCCCGGCACTAATTCCGGCAGACGTTCCAGAAATTGCCGGACTGCCTGTGTGGCAATGCCGCGCCCGTGATAGGGCACCCCCACCCAGTAGCCCAGCAGGCAATCATTCGTTTCGGGGCAGGGGCGCGCCCCAACGCAGCCGACAACTTGCCCATCGAGCAGAATCGCCATCTCCGGCTGCCTCTGTTCCGCTACGCGCGTCAGAAATGCCTCCGCATCCGCCAATCGATAGGGATTGGGCAGATTACAGGTGAGGTAGCGCAGCAGCAGCGGGGAGTTCATAAGCTCTGCGACCCGCGCGGCGTCTGACAGACGCCACGGGCGCAGGGTGATGGTGGCGTGCATAGCTATTTACACCCCGAGCTCGGTGCGGATGACGTCGCACACCTGAGCGTGAATTTCATCAATCGAACCGTCGGCCTCAATACGGAAAAGCCAGGGCATCTCCATGGATGAGTAAATATCAGCGCAGGCCTGCAGGAAAGGCTCATTTTCAAAGGCATCCTTCCCATTTCCGCGTGCGTTCATGCGCTCCATGGCCATTTCAACGGGGATATCGAGCCAGAATGCCACATCGGGCACGGTGGCGAACTCCTCATTCATCTGGCGAATGTCCTCGACATTCACCCCGGTGGCACCCTGATAGGCCATCATGGAAAGGTAGTAGCGATCCAGCAGCACCCAGGCCCCACGCTGCAGCGCCGGCTCAATCAGCTCGCGCACATGTTCGCGGCGGTCTTGCAGCAGGCAGTTGATTTCCTCTTCCAATCCCAGACGCTCTCCGCTCAGGGCGGCGTTTCGTACCTTCATACCCCACTCGCCGCAGGTCGGCTCATAATCGGTTATCACTTCCTTACCCTGCTTGCGCAGGTAGTCGGCCAACAGCTTAATCTGGGTAGACTTGCCCGTGCCGTCAATTCCTTCGAAGACGACCAGGCAGCCCCTTAGGTGAGGTGAATCAGGTTCCATAGCGGGCATGAGCGTAGCACAGAGCAGGGCAGCGTGCAAGCACAAATATTGTTTTTTTCAGTATATTGTGAAGATAATGCGAAAAGACGCATCCTGTCGGATGCGTCTTTTCAGAAAATTTCCCAGACGGGGCAGATTTACGCCTCTACAGCGGGGGTTACGGCAGCAGCGGGAATCTCTTCCTTGTTGGTGAAGCGCCACTTTACCTTGTTGCGCTTGCCGGCGGAGCGAGCCTTGCGGCGCTTCTCATCCATGGGGCTCTCGAAAGCGCGGCGACGGCGCATCTCTTCGAGGATACCCTCGGTATCCAGCTTGGTCTTGAGGCGCTTAAGAGCGCGGTCGATCGGTTCTCCTTTACGTACGATAACGGAACGCATGATTTTTTTTGTGTTTGTTGATAATTGTCCGGGAACGGGCAGGCAGGATACAGCATTCCGCCCGGAGTGTCAAGTTTTTTATCGCGCTTTTTGTGATTTTTTGAGTTTTCTGACAAAAAAGGCCATTTATTTGACTACCGTGTATCCCTGAGTGGTGATGGTATTGTGCAGTGTGTCGAGCGGAATATCCTGTGAGGTGGTGAGAGTTACGAGCTTAGCCTTGTGGTCAGCCTTGCAATCAGTCACGCCGGGGATGGCGAGCAGGGCTTTGGTGACGTGAGCCTCGCAGTGGGGGCACATCATGCCTTCTACCTTAATGGTGATGGTGTTCATGTTCAGTGGTGGTATGGGGTTAAAATGTCTGAGCCGCAGGGCATTGGTGACCACGCAGAAACTGCTCAGGCCCATGGCGGCGGCAGCTACGGCGGGGTGGAGCAGCCAACCCGATATGGGGTAGAGCACACCGGCTGCCAGCGGAATGGCCAGGCTGTTGTAAAGCAGGGCCCAGAAGAGGTTTTGGCGTATGTTGCGCAGCACGGCCCGGCTCAGGCGCAGAGCCGCTGCGACATCCATCAGATTGCTGCGCACCAGAATGACCCCGGCACTCTCCATGGCGATATCGGTACCGGCGCCGATGGCAATGCCAACGTCAGCCCGGGTGAGGGCGGGGGCGTCGTTTATGCCATCGCCCACCATGGCAACACAGTGTCCCTCGGCCTGCAGGCGGCGCACCAGGGCATCTTTGTCCTGCGGCAGGGCTTCGGCATGAACTTCGTCTACCCCGGCGCGCCGGGCAATGGCCTGAGCGGTGCGGGCGTTGTCGCCGCTTATCATGAGCACACGCAGGCCTGCCTGCTTGAGGGCGGCAATGGCGGCGGGGGATTCGGGCTTAAGGGTGTCGGCCACGGTCAGAGTGCCGATGAGTTCGTTTCCTCCGGCAAAGAAAAGCGATGTCTTGCCGGCTTCGGAAAGTGCGCTGACATCGGGCACGCATACGCCGATTTCGGCCATGAGGGCGGCATTGCCCGCGGCGCAGGTGGTGGAGCCGATGGTTGCGGTCACGCCGCGCCCGGGGATGTAGGTCAGGTTGTTGCAGGGTTCGGGTGTGTAATCTGTTGCGGCTTGCAGGACAGCCTCGGCGAGCGGGTGATTGCTGCCGCTCTCCAGGGTGACGGCGAGTTGCAGCAGTTCATCGGTGTTGTGACCGGTGGCGGGCAGAATATCGGTAACGACGGGGTGGCCGGTGGTAATGGTGCCTGTCTTGTCGAGCACAACGGCGGTGGCGCGGTGAGTGGTCTCGAGGGCCGTGCCGTTACGGAACAGTATTCCGCTCTCCGCCCCGCGCCCGGTGCCTACCATAATCGCCACGGGGGTGGCCAGTCCCAGCGCACAGGGGCAGCTGATAACCAGCACTGCAATGGCGCACGATACGGCAAAACCTGCCCCGGCACCCAGCAGCAGCCAGGTGAGGGCCGTCAGCAGTGATATCCCCACGACAACCGGCACAAACACCCCCGATATGCGGTCGGCCAGGCGTGAAATGGGGGCCTTGGTTGCAGCTGCCTCGCCCACCAGCGATACGATACCGGCCAGAGCGCTCGACTCCGCCGTTTTGTCTGCCCGCACCTGCAGGGCTCCGTTACGATTGACGGTACCGGCATACACGCAGCAGCCGGGCGATTTTTCCACCGGCAGGCTTTCGCCGGTAAGGGCCGCCTCATCTGCTGCGGAGCAGCCCTCGGTTACGGTGCCGTCCACCGGCATACGCTCACCGGGGCACACCAGCACGATTTCGCCCACTTGCACGGCATCTGCGGGTATGGTGGTGGGGGTGCCGTCCCGCAGCACGGTTGCGGTGCGCGGCAGCAGGGAGAGCAGTTTTTCCAGCGCGGCGCCGGTGCGGCCTGTGGCACGGCTTTCCAGCCATTTACCCAGGGTAATGAGTGTCACAATCATGGCGGCGCTCTCAAAATAATAGGCCCCGCGGTGAGCAAAAATGAAGTTGGCCAGTCCGTCAATCATGGCGGCTCCGGCCCCCAGCGCCACGAGGGTGTCCATGTTGGCAGCTCCCTTCAGCGCACCTTTCAGACCGTTGATAAAGAACTTTCGGTTGAGCCACAGAACAGGCAGGGTCAGCAGAAGCTGTACCACGGCAGAGCCCACTCCGTGCCACAGGTGGTGAATGGCCATGAGTGGCAGCAGTATGCCCAGCGACAGCATGAATCGGCGGCGCAGCGCGCAGTCCTCACGCTTTGTTGAGGCTGCCCCCTGAGCCACGGCTGCACCATAGCCGGCGGCTTCGACTGCGGAGATGATGCCCGCCTCGCTTTGTTGATTGCTGAATTGTACCCGCATGTTGCCGGTCAGCAGGTTCACCTGCACACTCTGCACCCCGGGCAGTGCCGCTACAGCTCGCTCCACTCTGGCCGAGCAGGCTGAGCAGCTCATACCGGTTACCTGGAATTGTTCCTCTCGCATACCTGCCGTTAATGAGATTTTATTGTACGGATTTCTGATGAGTTAGAAAAGACTAATATTTGTCATGGAATCACGTGTCACGTGGGTGTCGGGGGCATCAGTCTTCATGCTTCAGCAACGCCCTCATGGTCTGCATTTTGGCTGCGGTTTCCTGCCACTCACTTTCTTCGTCAGAATCGGGCATGAGACCGCCACCGGCGTACAGTCGGCAGAGCCCCGGGAAAATCTGCATACAGCGCAGGGACACATAGAGCTGTACCTGCCCATGGCCCCAGGGGCCCAGGTACCCCGCATAGCAGGAGCGATCGATGTCGGGGTAGGTGAGCAGCAGCCTGCGCGCATCGGCCACTGGAGAGCCACATACGGCCGGGGTGGGGGGGAGCTTGTCCAGCAGCATGAGCAGTCGGCCGGGGGGCATGCGCAGGTGAAAGCGGGTACAGAGGTGCTCGATGTTGCCGGCTCGCAGATTCTCCGGCGCGCTTTCCGTGATTTCATCGGCCAGTGGGGTGAGGACCTCGCGCATGAAATCGGTCACCAGTGCCTGTTCGTTGCGGTTTTTGGCATCCCAAGGTAACAGACAGGGCATGCGGGTACCGGCCAGCGCCATGGTGTGCCAGGTATCACCGCTGCCGGTAATCAGCTGCTCGGGCGTGCAGAAAAGCCAGGTGCCGTACTGCGGGGTATGCACCAGCGCCTTGAAGGCTGCGGGGTGCTGCTCACAGGCCTCCATCAGTGCCCGGCATGGGGAAAAGTCGGGGCTCACCTCTTCATCTGCCGTGCGGGCAAGCACGATTTTGCGCACCTGCCCACTGTGTATGAAATCGGTGTACAGCTTGAACAGGGCGGCATATTGCTTCCGGGTGGTGGCGTTGTCGCTCAGGCGGTACTGCATTTCCGGCCAGTTGTCGGCAGCCGGAACCTCCGTCAGCTCATCGGGTATGAACAGGCTTTCGCCCGTGAACGTGGCCAATATGAAACCATTGCAGAAAATGAAATCGCTCTCTGTGCGGCCATCTTCCGCCATGCAGAAGTGCAGCTCCGTTTCACCCGGCAGGGCATACACGGCAAAGGCGCACTGCCGCCCGCACAAGGCATCCACTCTGTCTGCATCCTGCATCTGCATGCGCTCAGTCTAGCATAATATCCCCTTTTTGGCAAGGGTGATGTTTTTTTCGTGTGCGTGTGAGCGTTGAGAGTGCTAGGCGTGTTTCATGGGGAGTTGCAGAGGGGGGCTGAGATTGCTCGTTCAGTGAGAGTATAGTCCATGAGCCCACGGAGTGGGCGACAGCTCAGTAGGCAGGGGCGTGAGCCCCTGCTGAAAGCACAAAAGAAGAGAGAGCCCGAGGAACGAGGGCGGCAGGTGATGCCGGTGTTTTTTTACCAAGGTATTTAGCAAAAAGTGTAAGGTGTGGAAAGTCGTTGAGAG
>JAFURE010000110.1 GCA_017471985.1 Akkermansia sp.
AATTACCGGAGGAAATCATCTCTACCTCCCCCGACATGTGGGATGACGGTTTGCAGGCTATCCTCAGTGAGATTGAACAGGCAAGCTACCGCAGTGCTACGGATAAACTTTACCAAAAGCGCCTGGTATCCCTGTTGCCCATGGTGATGATGATGCACGATGCCTCTTACACCAACCCGGACTACAAGGGCAACACTGCCCTGCACTACGCATGCGGACTCAGCCACGTGAAGCTGGTACAATGGTTGGTGGAGCATGGGGCAGACCTGGAGGCGCGCACGGATAAAGGCGCAAGTATTGATGCCTGCATCGGCGGAATAAATGCAAAGAAGATAAAAGCTATTCTACAAGCCGCCCGCGAGTGGAGAGACCGCCCCTACACCGGGCCCAAGGTGGATGTACAAGCCGCGAGAGATGCCGCGGCTTGGCTGGAGCTTGAGTTCAGCGGCTACAAGCAGGAATCCCCCGATTATGCCATACCCACAGATGACCAAAAAGCAAGGGCAAACGCGCAGTTGCTCTACCGCTGCGTGAAATCCGGCACAGGACCGTTTGCGCTCGGCATGAGCTTGACGGACACCCCGGCGATTTTGCTTACCCGTGTGCTGAATGCCAAGGTGAGCGAAGAAATGTTTGTGGAAGACATGCTGCGAGAGCTGAAACAATGCTATAAATACCAGCAACATGTGCGCCGCAAAGACGGCTTGGTGTTGGCCAAATTGCCGCACATGATACTGACCCGAGAGCAAGAAGGCATGACCCCGGATGCCGCCACTGCCCTATACCGCGCCGCCGTAGAGGGCAATATAGAGCTCGTTGGCTGGCTGCTGGATCATGGGGCAGATACCAGACTCGTGGATCAACAAGGCAATATCGTTACGGAGCTGAAGGGGATTCCGAACGAGGAGGCCATTCGCAATATGCTTAAGTGGTATGTGGCACCTGCCCAAGTTGCCGGCAAAAAGCTCACCTACCACCCCGCCAAGGGAGGCCCGGCTCTTTATGTCTCTTGGCAGGGCATGAATGAAGAAACAGAGGGAGCCGTTAAGGAAGATGAGGACTGGAGCATCATTAAAACCACATACACCCGCACCGGGCCGAACACGGCAACAGTAACGCGGCAGGCGGAATGGTCCCCCGGTGGACATTACGCAGCCGGGTGGAATAACTACGAGTTCGAACTGAAGTTCACATCCCCCACCCAAGGTACTGCCACCTGTACCGAAAAGACTAAATTCTCTGAGCCCACCACCACCACAGGAACATTCACACTTAAATAAAACCTGTTTCACATGGCTAAAAAAGAAAAGGAAATGACTACTCTGCAATTCATCTTTGCCAATATCAAAGAACTTGCAAGCGCTCTGGCACTCATAGCATTCGGCATAGCATTGTATTCCTATGCCGACGACATCGGCGCCTGGTTCGGCAACATGGTGCAGGAGGCATTCAACAGCATATTCGGGCAACCTCAGAATTAATTATATGAAACGTGTAGCTCTGATTACAGCACTTTTGGCTACATTCAGCTCACCGGTGTGGTCTGCTCCGGCTGACATGTCCGGCAAGCTGTTGGTGGTGGACTTTACCGGAGCTCAACAGGCGGACGCAGCAATGGGAGAGGCTCCCACCAAGTGGGCGCGCTGTCTGGCAAGCCCGCTTGTCCTGCAGTTCCCCACGGGCTGTGATAACAGCTACAGTTATCAGCTGTATGAAAGCACTCCGGAATCACCGTGGCCGCCTGTAACGGTGACATACAGACCGGAAGATTCAAAGATAACGATTGATGATAACGACCTGAGTCTTGTAGTCACACTTTCCTTCACGACTGACACCGAGGGCACTGCCACCGTCGCCTGGCATGAAGAAATCATCTCCATCTATATGCGCGGAGCAAGCTTTACCATCAGCGACTCCCGTTCTACGGCCGGACTTGTCACCCTGCCGGAGTCGGAAGAGCAAGACGGAGCAGTGCAATGCGTGGATGATGGTCTGGGTGAGCTGGTACGGGAGCTGGAGAACCGCAAGTACAAGACCGCCGTGGAGCGCCTGTACCAGAAGCGCCTGCTTATTCTGCTGCCGCAGATTATGGAGGGTGGTCACATCGATAATACCATAGCCAATGCCAACGGCACAACCGCGCTGCACAATGCCTGCGGGCTCAGCCATACTGAGATTGTGCAGTGGCTCGTTGACCACGGTGCCGACCTCGATGCCAAAACAGCCAAGGGTGCCAGCGTAGATGACTGCGTGGGAGGCCCCAACGCCAAAGCCATACGCGCCATTCTGCGCAAAGCTCGAAGTAACAGATAAACAGCACTGCCGCCATGAATCGTCTGCTCATTCTTTCAGCCCTACTGATAACGCCGCTCCCCTCGATGGCGGCCCAGCAAGACACCATTATACTGCCGGCCGGGCTTGCTGATAAGTGTTTTCGAATCGACCTGAGCAACATAGAACAGAGCACAGTTCCCGGGCGAGCCACCCCCACGGAGTGGGAGCACGCCTCGTATTCACCGCTTATCGTTACCTTCCCGGGCAATGAGGGCAGCGAGTTCACCGTACCCCACCCAGGTGGTAAGGGCTGCAAACTGAAGGACGCCGCACAGGTAGCCTTCCCTCCGCTGGAGGTATATTACTCCCCCTTCACCAATGGGGAGTGCGCCGGAGTGGTGAATATCGAGAATGAAGACGAAACTTACCAGATTATCCTCCGTTTCGAACAAGCCGGAAATAATGGCAGCTACTCCGGCACTGCTGAAGTCGTATACAGAGCCGCGGGGGAATCCACCCACATGCGTGGCGGCAAGTTCAGCATACGGCCGGCCCGGAAGGGGGATGCCGCCATTTCCCTGCCTGCGACATCGGTACAGGCGCCCGACGCCGGAATGCCCCTGAACCTGAACGGCAAGAAAATTCAGTTCTCCTACCCCACCGTCTGGAAGTTTGCCCCCATGCTCGTGCAATTCGGCTCAGAATCGCCCGATAACCCCAACACATACACCGTAAGCGGATTCGGTCGCACGTGTGATATCACCTACATCCCCGACCCGGCTAACAGAAAAGCTAAAATGGCGGTCACCGGCAAGCGCGACAACGCAACAATCCACATGACGTTCAAGACGGATTGCTGCGGTACGGCTTACATGAAGTGGAACCGCGCAGACTACTACACACTCACCTTCCGCATATCCGATGCCGAAACCCGCGAGGCTACCCTGCGCCGCTGGGATGATAAGGCAGATATTCCATACCCCCCTTCGCTGGCCGGGCATGTTCTGCAAATCGATTTCCGGGGAGCCATGAACTCCGAACCCGGCGACAAGGGTGAGTTCACCGATACGGACAAACAGCTTTCCTCGCAAATGTTGATACAGTTCCCGAAAACGGGCAATCAGGTAACGTGTATCTCTCCGGACCGGAAAAAGCAGCCGGCCACGGTGTTCTACAGCACTGAAACGCGTGAAATTGAACTGAGGGGCGAAAAACTCAATGCCTCGATTGAGCTCGATTATGCCGATGCCGATAGCGGGCTGGCCGAAGTGACCTGGACTCAAAACGGCACCAGTTGGTGCTCTGCCGCAGCATGCTTCCGACTTCGCTCGGCAGAAGCAGAGGAAGGCCGCGTGATATACCCGGCCCTGGAAAACAGAGCCCCCCTGCCCGACACACCCTCCCAAACCATAAAAAGCGCGGATGACGGGCTGCGCCGACTGATACAGGAACTGGAAAAAAAGACGTACAAGACAGCAGTTGAGCGCTTGTACCAAAGGCGCCTGCTCACCCTCCTGCCGCAGATTGCAGAAGGGGCTTCCACCGAAACCGTCCTTCCCAACGCCAACAATTCAACAGCCCTGCACTACGCCTGCGGGCTCAGCCATGTGGAAATTGTACAGTGGCTGGTCAACCACGGTGCCAACCTCAATGCCAAAACAGCAAAGGGCGCAGGTGTAGATGACTGTGTGGGCGGCCCCAACGCCAGAGCCATACGAGCCATTCTCCGCAAAGCCCGCAATAAAAAATAAGATTTCACAATGTTAAACATCTCAAAAATCAAGCCTTTAGCCGTTGCGCTGTGCGCATCTGTCGCGCTGCTGTTTTCCTCCTGCGAACTCATGCTGGATGCCCTGATTGAGTACGATTGGGATGACGACCATCACCACCACCACCATCCTCATCATCATCATCCGGCTCCGCCACCTCCTTCTCACCACCCCCACCACGACAAGCCCGCCCCCAAGCCATCTCATCATCAGGGCAAGCCATCTCATCACCAGGGCAAGCCATCTCATCACCAGAGCAAGCCATCTCATCACCACCAGAGCAAACCCTCTCACCAGCATAAGCCGGGACACAAGAAATCTCCCCACTCAGACAGAAAGCCCAGCCCCCGCATGAAAGGCTCTCGCCGATAAAACATTTTCAACACAATATCACAACATAATACAATGAAAAAATCCGTTCTATTGTTACTTCCGTTACTGGCGCTGAGTTTCAATGCTCTTGCAGCTCCTCAATCGGCTCCCAAGAAAGATGTAGACTTTGCCAATTACTACCTGAAGGAGTTTGAGGCAGAAGTGAAGCGCGCTCAAGGCAATGCCAACACCATGTTCCGCAACAAGAACGAGGCACTCAACCGTATTCAGACTCTCATGAAGGCCTATCCGCAGGATGCAGCGGTACAGGCTCTCTATGAGCGCGCTCGCACTGCCCTCATGATGAGCAAGGGTAACTACAACCAGATTACCCCCGCCATGGTGGCCTACCTCAACAATGAAAAGCAACTGCGCGAGAAATATGCTCAGCTCAGCGTGACCAAGTGGAAGGAACTGCAGCAGGGACGCGAACTTATCACCAAGGTATTCCCCTCTGTCGACCCGCTGAAGAACACACCCGAAACAGATCCCACGGAGAAAACCATCGTACTGCCGGATGTCAAATACCCGGATAACCAGTTCGTGGGTGCTTCCGGCGAATATATTGTCGTGGGCAAGCCCTCCACCGGCTTCTATTTCGTGAACATCAGCGGCCGCGAATGGCTCGGGCCGTACGAGGCTATCAAACGCTTCCGTCGCGAGGTCGATGGCTCGCTCGGCGAAAGCCTTAACTTCACCGTGTTGGGTAAAATCACAGGTCCTGCATTCGAAATCCCCGGCAATCGTCGCACCGCCATGGCCTGGGGCTGGGTTGTGGAGCCCGAAGCTCTTTACATTGATGGCCGAATTGTGGCAACCTTTGACCCCAACCACGATAAGAGCGGCTCTTTCGTAGAGGAAGACAAGGTCGCCGGCATCAAAGAAGGTTGGTATACCGAGAAGGATGTACCGCAGGATGCCACACCGGAGCGCGTGATGGAGATTTTCCTCGCTTCCATCAAGGAAAAGAACTACGACCTCTATCTCAAGTGCATCAACCCCGAGCGCTACAAGACCGAAACGGCGGAATCCCTGGTGCGCTACCACTGGGACCTGCACCAGCAGCGCCTGCATGGCGAGTATGTACACGCCACCTTCAGCGATACCAAGATAGTTGTAGCCAAGGGGCACGATGACAAGAACGACCTCGAGAACTTCTTCCTCGACGATGCTCAGCGCGACCACCTCATTAAGATGCAGGGTGAAAAAGTGGAACATGCTACTGTGAAGAGTCAGGCATTCGACGAGAACGGCAAACAGGTCGGCGGCAAGAACGTGCATAAGCTCATCCGCAAGGGCAGTGGCCGCTGGTATGTGGACGACTATGAAATCCGCTTCTGATGCACCCCGGATTTACCGATAATCATTTTAACAAAATATGAGATTTAAGAGCATTATTTTGTTGTGTGCCGGTACTACGGTGTTTTTATCCCCCCCGCTTCCTGCTGAGGAGGAGGGTTTCGTGTTCACAGAAGAAGAAGTAGCCGCCTACGACGAAGAGGCCCTCAAGCTCCAGAGCGTTATCGGTAGCGATGCCACTTACGTTACTGAATGTTTCAAGGTCTATAGCGACATTAACCTGATTGTGGGCAACTGTTTCCGCGCAATTGGCCGGGAAGTTGATTACACGGAATGTGCCGATGCACGAACCTTCGCTTCCATACATAAAGAGGCAGTGGAGAAGCTCGTCACCAAGTACGGAGCAGAAGCCGCCAGCGGTCAGCTCACGAAAGGAGCCCTCAGCCGGGCGGCACTCAACATGGCCAGACCGAACATTACCCCCGGCGCCTATAACGCCATGGAAAAGCAGCTGGAGCGTACGGCAGTCATGCTCCGATGGTTTATGGGCTCTTTTGCCAGAACCTGCGCGCGTTATGATTCCGGCTTCTATAAAGAGGTGCAACAGGTAGCCCGTTTCAAAGAACTCACTCAGTCCAGTGAGTACAAGCGAATGGAGTCGGAATATCCTGCTTTGTGGAACTACTTCGATGAAGGCAGAGCGCTGAGACACTTCTACGACTCCTTCGCGGAGTTCCGGGGGAACATTTCGGAAAATGCGTACAAGTTCTTCGAGCGGTTTCACAATGAATTGAATTATAATGAACGCGAGACCTTATACAATGAAATGGCTCTCGGTGCGCCGGACAGCTTATTCAGCAAATACGTAAGGATGAGGGAGAATGCCTCCATCTGGGGCTCAACATCGCAGGGTGCTATGCTGGCCAATTTCGAAAGCAGGTTTGACTACTGGACCTCAGACAGAATCAAAACGGTAAAGGAGTTGGGTTTGGCTGTCTATCGAGCTGCCATGTCGACCCACGAAGATGCCACATACAACGAATACATGAATGAGGCCTTGAATGGCAAGCAGGATTTGTATATCAATACGTATCAGGCCTATGTGGATCGCGCTTTGCCCAGCTTATTCAAAATGAGTGAAGTACTCTGGGGGCTGGAGGACTACCTCAAAGCAGAAACCAGGTATTTCCATAATTTGGAGAAAAAAGAAGAATACAGTATATGCCAATGGGCAGATACCATCGTAAGATCCATCAAACCTCGAGTCATGGAGATGCGTGAGCAAGCTGCCCGGGTGGTTCCTCAGTCACATCCCTCTCGCAGTCGGAATTAATGGATTGACTCATTCTCAACAAAACGACTTTAACACACAATGAAAACTCAACATCTCTTATTTTCCCTACTCCTGTGTGGGCTGACAGCAACGGCCCAAGATAGCGTTGGCTTCGACTTCTCCGATGAAGAGGCCGCCGCCGATGCACAGTTTAGCAAGCAACAGGAACTGCAGGCCCTTATCGGCAATGCCGCCAAGTATGAAGCCGCCGCCCACGAAGCATACGCCTTTGTAGTGAACTCCATTGCCGGTTGCTGCAACCAGCTCAGGGGGCACAAGGATTTGGTGGATTGCTCCAATTACCCGGATGCGGACACGCTGCACAAGGAGTCTCTTGCCAATCTCCTGGCAAATTATCCTTTTGATGTATCCTCCGGTCAGTTCACGGAGGGAGTGCTGAGCCGAGCGATGATGAGCAAGGCCAAGCCGAATATGACCGGTGATCAGGTGGCCCGCATCGAGCACATGATTACCCGCGCTGAGACCATGATGCAGTGGTTCATCGGCCCATTCCGCCTTGCCTGCGCCGTACACAACCACGATTTCCAGAAGGAAGTACAGCGCGTGGCCCGCTTTATTGAATACACCAAGACGAATGAGTTCAAGTCGGCAGACGTGGCTTACAGAGCCCTGCATATGTATTTTGACAGTAACGATGTGCCGAACCGAGCCATGACCGCCTCACGCAGCTTTGGCTACAACAAGCAGCAGGCATACGTATTCTACAATTATTTCCACAATCGTATCAGCGATCAGGAACGCGAGAAATGGCTGAACTTTGTGCTGATGGGGCGTTCGATTCGATACAGTTACGATGGACCTATTCTGAATCTGAGCAACGAAGTAACCCTCAGTACCGGTAAGCCGGTGCACTGGTATTTCGATATTCACGGCACAAAACCCCGCCTGGCAGCGACTGAGCCTGCCAGCGAACTGTCTTCCTACATCAACACCTTCCAGCGCTGGAATCCGCAGCGTCTGAACGATGTGAAAGATTGGGGGAAGCGCGCTTTTGACCAGTTACACGATGCCATCAGTCATGCGTCGTTCAACAAACTCGATGAACTTGCCGGTGAAACACTGGTCAAGGAGGATATGGATTTCAAGGAGGCCGTCCAGAAAGCAATTCCGAATGGGCTGCAAGCCTTGATGGAAAAGGAAGATCTGATGATGGGACTGCCGGATTATCTGGCGGACAATACCAAATATGTGGATAACTGCAAGTTCGAGTCAAAGACATCCTTGCGGGCGCGTGTGCTTAGGCGCATGGAAATGGCAAACCGCATCCTCGACAATATTGCCTCCGAAGCAGCCAAGATTGTACCTGCGTACCACCCCTCCCGCCAGCGCGATTAATCCTTAAAATAACTATGGGAGGCATATCTTCTGAGTGCCTCCCGCTCTCCTCTTCCCGTCATACCAATCATCTCTCAGATATGAAACGCACATGCACTAACATACTACTGACTGTCGGAGCTCTCCTCTCTTTCAACTCTTGCGAATTGATGCTGGAGGATTTCATCGGCAATGGATTCTACACTCCGACCACGAATGTTCAGACCGGTACAAACGCCGCCCAGACAAGCTTCACCAACGGCATTCATTGGCAGCCTGCGCGCTATGACTCCAACGGCATCCCGATTTATGGCTACGCTGATGGTCGCCCCGTATACGGTTATACCAAACAGGGCTCACTCATCTACCAGGCCAATCACCTCTACTCAGGTTGCTATGTGCCCAGCTGGGGAACATCTGCCTATCATCCGCATGGTGTAGTTCCCACCCGCAAATCCCCGCTGTAAGAGATTGCAAGGGGCTCCTGTACGGCAACGCAGGAGCCCCTTCCTCCCTCACCTGCAACATTCAACGCCGAATTATATGAAACAGTTTCTTTATATCGCCACACTTGCCGGCATGCTGGCAGCTTGCTCCCCGGTAACACCGATTCCCACGCCGGCTACCGCGCTCCCTACCACGTTGGAGCCCAAGACCATTGGTTACGATGCCTATAACGCCACCGCCACTGCACACCTGAAAGAGATGCTGGGCAAGACTGGCAAGGTAACGGTCAGTCTGAACGGCAAGGAGCACGCCCTCACCGCAGCAGAGACCGCCGAGCTGCAGGCTCTGCTGAATGGCGTTCAATCAGCCACTCCGAGCTGCGCCCCGGCAGATTGCTTTTATCTGAACCTGTATGCAGCCGACGGCCAGTGGCTGATGTCTCAACCGGTTCAGAAAACGCCGGAGGGCATCGTGCTGCTGTACCTGAAGTTGCAGGGCAATAATGCCGGCGTCCCCCTGCAGAACTGGTGGCAGGGTATAGCCAATCGTTTGAGTCTCTGATAATACGTCAACATGGCAAAGGCAGCAGAAAAGGACGGGTGCGCCATGAAAGCCGGCAAAGGCTGCCTGGGATTTTTCCTGGGACCGTCCATCATGGTAATGGCTGTATACCTCTTGTTCAACAATGAGGGCGACTACCTCAACACAGCGCAAGCTCTGGATGAATTGCAGCCCCTTGTGCAACATGTGGAAAATACAGCAACACCCGATGCAGCCCTGGAGGGTAAACCCGTGCACCTGAGTGGTACGGCTACTACCGAAGATGTACTGACAGATGACACCTATGGGGTTCAGGCTCAGGGTATCATGCTTCGCCGCAATGTGCAGTATGTGCAATGGGTAGAGAAAAAAACAAAGCGTACCGGCAGTGATACAAAGCCGACCTTCATGACGGAGGCCGAATACAAGCGCAGCCGTGACGATGAGTGGAAATATAGCTACAACCTCACTTGGGTAAATAACCCCATCAATTCCGCGACCTTTCACAACGAGCGCTACAGAAACGCAAACTACACCCATTACAAAGCGGATACGATCGAGCTGTGGGCCAAGAATGTGCAACTGGGCAACTACAAACTGACCGATAACCAAATCCGCCGCATCGCTGCCGATGGTAAGAGAGTGCCCCCGCAACAGGTACCCGAAGCCCTGCATAAACACGCCATGCTCCATGGTGAGTACCTGTTCATCGGCCACGCGCCGGAGGGTAGCTCCTATTATCCGCTCAATCCGCAGGCTCCGAGTGTAGGCGATGTACGCATCTCATGGCGACAAACGAGCCCGCAACGCCCTGTCAGCTTGGTCGCCATTCAAAAAGGTAACAGTTTTGAGCCTTACACCGCGACCAACGGCGCCGTTATCGATTTGTTCTATACTGACACGCTGGGGATAACGCAGTGCTTCGATAAAGCGCGCTCAACCAACACATTGAACTTGTGGATGGTACGCATGGGTGGCTGGCTGATGTTCTGGGGCGCATTTGCCTGTATGCTACGACCGCTGGCCGGCATGGTGCCCGTGTGCCGCAAACTGGCAGAAGCCGGGGCCGAGGTGATATCCCTGTTATTGGGTACCATCTGCAGTTTGTTGACCATCTCTGTCTCTTGGTTATTCTGTCGCCCTGTTTTTGCAGTGCTGATGTTGCTTGCAATTATTGCCCTCATCTGGTTGCTCATGAAGAAACAAAGAAAACCGGCAAAAGCTGTCAGCCGAAGTTAATCACTCCACGTTCGCGGCTGATACCATGAAATCATTTCCCCTATCACTCATCTTCTGCATTGCACCATGTGTGCAAGCAGTGGGTGTCGATTCCCCGATAACGAAGAGCCACGATAGTTATAATCCCACCGCCACTGAGCATGTAAGAGCAATGCTCAGTAAAACAACAACGGTAACAATGGTTCACGGCGGCAGCGCGTACGCGCTCACGGCATCCGAAACCGCTACACTTCTCGCCCTGCTGGAGGAGGTGCAATCCTCTACACTGGGGTGTGCTCCGGCAGATTGCTTCCACCTGAACCTACAGGATTCTGATGGCAAGTGGCTTATGTCTCTACCAATGCAGAAGACCCCGGAAGGCATTGTGCTCCTTTACCTCAATCTGCAGGGAAACAACGCGGGCGCCCCGCTGCAAGACTGGTGGAAGAGCGTGAGCTCACGCCTTGGACTATAAGCCCTTACCACCTGACGTATAACTCGCCAAAGAGAAATTTATGGAAGTACGAGGGACGAATTCCGACATACGAATTTGGGCATCTCTAAAAACTCGCCAAAGAGTAATTTGCCGAGCTGTATGGCGAACCGAAGGTGAGCGGAATTCAAAAGCCCGCACTTGTGCGGGCGATAGAGTATTAGCCCAGTGCAAGCGAGCGACAGCTCGCGCAGCTCTGGGTAATGAAAAAAAATAATCAGAGCCCCGCAGACGTGCGGGGCGACAGAAAAGCGTGTTACAACCGCATACGATTTTTATATAATTGTTACGCGTTAATGTGCACATCATCAGTGTATTCTTAAGCAAAGCCCCTCTGTCACCCCGCAAGTCTGCGGGGTTCCCATTTCTTTACGTTCCCTCCCCGGGGTGCGCTCGCTTCCCCGGGGCTAATGTTCTGTCGCCCGCAACGCGGGCTCTGGGTTAGGCTCGCTCCGCTCGCGGGTAATTACCAATTTGCAGAGGGAGCGACGAGTCGCCGGAAGGATTGTCTATTTTTTAGAGGTCCCAGAATTTGTAAGTTCCGCGCCTTACGGCGCAACCTCCAAGCCCTTTACTTTGTAGATTGTAGATTGTAAATTGTAGATATAAGAGAGTGTGACATCGCAGCGAAGCAAAAAGCAGCTATACAATTCGCCGGGAGTGTGTTTACATATACGCGGCAAGAGCACCGACAGGCAGCAATTCAGCCCTGAACTGCCCCACGGTACCACACGGCCTGACCCCGCACGGGCAATCTCCAGCAGCCGGTTTGCCGCCAACCGTAAACAGAAAATACACACAAAATACCATGACGACTGATATCACTCAGAATTATCAGATTAAGTACTCAGAGAAGTGGGGCGTACTGCTCCAGCAGGAGACCTCCCGCCTGGAGAAATACGTAACCGTCGAGTCGGGGCTGTCGGGCAAGGCCGTAGCCTTTGACCAGTACGGCCTGCTCACCTTCAATGAGAAAACCACCCGCATGCAGGCCACCGCGCTCGATGAAGCACCGACCGTCCGCCGCATGATGTACCCCAAAATCTTCACCAAGGCTGTCGGTTTTGACGAGTTCGACGCCAAGAAACTCGCCAATATCGACGTTCCGGTGAGCAAAACCATCGAGGGACTGCGCGCCGCTGCCGGTCGCTGCATGGACCAGGTTATGATTAACGGGTTCCTGGGTACCTGCTATATCGGCGAGAACGGTACCGACCCCGTTGATTTCAAGGACTCACAAATCATTGAAGAGGATTACGTGGAGAGCGGTACTGCCGTAGCCACCGACCTTACCCTCGGCAAGCTGCGCAAGGCTCTGTCCATGCTGCAGAAAGCCGAGGCCTGGAACGAGGAGCGCCGCGCCTATGGCGATGAGCTTGTGCTGGCCTGCACCAGCTCCCAGATTGCCGCGCTGCTGAAGGAGCCCGAGGTCGGCAGCTTTGACTACAACACGGCTCGCGCTCTGGTTGAGGGCAAGATTGACAGCTTCCTCGGTTTCCGCATTGTGCGCACCGAGCAGCTGCCCCTCGATGACAACGGCAACCGCTGCTGTCTGGCATGGGTTAAGAGCAAAGCTCAGTTCGGCCTGTGGGAGGACTTCAAGGTCAAGCTCTCGGTCCGCGATGACCTCGACGAGGCCTTGCAGATCCGCGCCAAGTTCGCCTGTGGTGCCACCCGCCTGCAGGAGGAAGCCTTCGTGAAAATCCTCTGCAAGGAGAGCTGATTTCTCATTTGCTGTTTGTGTTTTTAATCATCCCTCCGCGTCCGAACGGCGCGGAGGTACCTCTAAACAACATCGGACATGCCCGGTTCGGGCATGTCCGATGTTATTTAAACAGAATCTCTGAATGTATCAGAAACGATACTGCGCACCGACATTGACATTGTGCTCAGTACTGTCGTCTGCAACATCGAAACTGTAGCTACCCTGCAGGCTCCAGCGGTCCGAAATGGCATAATCAGCACCAATGCCTACTTCTGCACCAATACGGCCCGGCTCGGTACCATCCACGCGGATTCCGCCCTCAACAGCATGAGGGTTATGGCGCATGGCGTCGAAATACACACCGAGCTGACCATGTACGGTAGTGCGCTCAGTTGCAGCATAACTCAGACCGGCACCGGTCATAAGACGGAGATTTTGCAGCGAAGAAATTGAGATTCCGTCAACCGAAGCGCTGTCGTGAGTGTAATACTGCACGCCGGCATAGGCAGAGGCCGTGGCACGAGCGCTGATTGCCCTGTAATAGGTAGCACGCAGGTCAAGCTGCCAGCTTTCCTGATTCCAGTCACCGGCCACGCCATTAAGTTCAGAAGTAGTATCGCCGTATGCAGCAGACCAATCAACTGCAAGCGTACCCTTACCGGCCTTAAAAGTCGCTACGCGACCATATACGGCGGCGTGCCAGGTGTCCTGATCAACGGAGGAAGTAGTAAAGGGGCTCACCTTACCACAGTCATAACCGAAAGCCAGACCTATGCTGCGCCCCTTGGAGCCGATGCGATGCTCAGCACCGATTGCGGCACCATACAGGCTGTAGTCAGCACCTACGCCTGATATACGACCACCCTGACCGTACACAGTACCCCATGCCACATTTTCAGCAGTACGTACAGCGGTAAGTGCCCTCTTGCCATCAGTCTTATCGAGGGATATAGCATTGCCATGCTTGCCACTCAACGTACCGGTGAAAGCCTGCGAACTCTTGAATACCCCCCAATTTGCTGCCACGGCAGCCTGGGCATAGAGTGACTCATATGTAAGATACAGGGTAGTACCTTCCCAGGTCAGGTCATCAAATCCGGCAATACCGGTTACGGTTACATTCCCGGCATTCCAACCTTCAGGCACATCAATGTCAGTAGCACGCCCGCGGCTCAGGCTGTCCACAGAAGCCACCATGTACTTACCGCTACGTAACCTACCCGATGACTGGATATTAAGAGTCAGGCCATTTTCACCAACTGCTGCATATGCACCGCTCACAGCAGCCCTTCGCAGATTGGCTTCGCTGAGAGTGATTGTCTGGGAGTTGACAGAGAACACATTGATGCCACCCATATTAAATGAGGAGTTCTCGTGCACCACAAGGTGGTCGAAACCGACAAGAGACTTCACCGCTCCATTGTAAGAGCCGTCACCTGTACCCACTATCAGGTATGTTTCACCTTCAACGGTTGCGCCTTCGCCGGCGGCATAAATGTCGGTCTCACTCCAATCACCACCCAGCAGGGTCACCTTAACATCACCCTTTACTGTGTCATTTACGCCGGCGCCGTAAACAGCTTCATCCACAACACCGCCGGATAATGTCACATTGACATCCTTCTCAATGGTCGAGCCATCACCACCGCCATAGACATTACCGGTCACATGACCGCCTTCTATGCTTACGAAAGTTTCACCGCCGATGTTATCTTTCTGGCCGGCGCCATACACGCTCTCCCTTACAATACCGCCCTGAATGGAAACGCGGGTATCACCCTTTACGGTAGAGGCTCCGCTGGAAGACTCAGCACTGCCACCGTAAATTCGACCGTTGATATCAGCGTTGCCTTTGATGATAATCTCAGAGCTTCCCACATAAGAGCCGCGCTTTGCGCCACCGAAAATACAACAGTCGTACACATTGGTATTGTTTGTACCAAACTTGGCATCATCATCGAAGACAATGGTGACCTTACCATCCACGCTGCCGTATGAGCCACCACCAAACATCTCCTCCTTCACCTCACCGGAACCTGTTACATTGATGTACACATCACCACCTACGGCAAGAGCTGCAGTACCACCTTTTAATGCCACATATTCCCCAGAGGAGCATCCAACCTTGGTACCATCTTCTTTAATGATTTTTTCCACACTGAAAAGGCCACCACCATTAACACGTGTGGCAGAACCACCTCTCAGATTAATAACAACGTCTTCCTTAGAATTATATGGAGTAAAAGACTCCAGAATGTCTTTGTAGTATACATGACCACCGATAAGTCCCCATACATGACCGCCAGCCATGTTGATGGTACGTTTTCCTCGTACAATACCCTCATTGTGAGCCTCTGCGCTGACAATATACGAACTGCTGGCCCCCTCCACAACATTGACCTCAGAGTCATGAACTTCCTCATAAGCAGCCGGCACTCTATTACCGGGATCGGGACTATACCCCGTAGGTGATAATACACCATTCCATGACGCCTCCAGCGTCACCGTCACATCCTTAAGGCCGGAACCGGGATGATCTTCGTACGAGTAGGTGAAAGGAGATGCCGCCTGTACGAGAGCAGAGCAGGAGCAGGCTGCCAGCACCGAAAGAATGAATCTGTTTTTAAGCATAATCGTCAGTCATGTAGGTTAATGTTCGAATGTCATTTCGAACACATCTTACAATACCTCATCAGTAACGACATGTACAGCTTTTTCTGCGTTAAACACCTATTTCTGACAACGAACATCATCAGCAGGAAGTAAAATAGAACAAATGGTTGACAATATAAACGCAATAGGTAAAATACACAACGCAGACATGAACAATTTTAACTATCAGAATACCACTCGCTACGTCTTCGGCCACGGGGAATTCCTGAACATCGGTCGCCTGCTCTCCCCGATTGCCGGCAAAGTACTGCTACACTATGGTGGCGGCAGTGTGAAGCGCAGCGGACTATACGATGCTGTTGTAACCTCCCTGAAAGAGGCTGGTATCGAATACTGCGAACTGGGTGGCGTGAAGCCCAACCCGAGTGTGGAACCGGTGCGGCGCGGCATAGAACTGGCACGAGCTGAGGGGGTGAGTGCCGTGCTGGCCGTTGGTGGCGGCAGTGTCATCGACTCTGCCAAGGCCATTGCGCTGGGTGTGCCGCACCCCGGCGATATCTGGAAACTCTACACCCGCGAGGAACAGCAGAGCGCCACGCCCCTGCCCGTTGCCACCATACTGACTCTGCCCGCAGCCGGCAGCGAGAACAGCCCGAACACCGTGCTCACCAATGAGCAGACCGGCCGCAAACTCGGCTATGGCCATGAGAGCCTGCGCCCCGCACTCAGCATTGTGAGCCCCGAGCTTTTCCTCACCCTGCCACCGGAACAAATGGCCTATGGAGCCTGCGACATGCTCTGCCACATCTTCGAGCGCTACTTTACCAACACGCAGGGCACCGAACTGACCGATGCGCTGTGCGAGGCCACCATGCGCACCATCATGCAGCAGGCGAGCATCCTGCGCCGCGAACCGCAGAATGAGCACGCCTGGGGACAACTGGCTCTGGCCGGCACCATAGCCCACAACAACCTGCTGGGCTTGGGGCGTGAGCAGAGCTGGGCCTGCCATGGTCTGGAGCACGAGCTGAGTGCGGTGTACGATGTACCGCACGGCGCGGGGCTCGCGGTCATTGTTCCCGCGTATTTCGAAGCTGTCTGGACTGCCAATCCCGGAATTTTTGCCCAATGGGCTATGAACGTGATGGGCGTCACCCCGTCCCGCGACACCGAGCGGGTGGTACGCGAGGGCATTGCCCGCCTGAGAGCCTGGTACAGGGAACTGGGCTTGCCCCAAACTATGGCTGAGCTGGGTCTGCCCGCCGATGCCGACTATGCCGCTATGGCACGCGCTGCCGTGGCCACCTACGGCGCCCGTCTGGGCACCGACTGCCTGCCCGGCGTGCACCCGCTGAACGTCGTGGCGTGCGAAGCCGTGTACCGCGCTGCAATCTGATTCACAACAACATGAAAACCACCCTACTCCCCTGCACTCTGGCCGCAGCTACTCTGCTGAGCAGCTGCGGCATACCCTACTTCAGCTGTCATACAGCCGAACTGTTCGACCCGCCCGACAAGCGCGTAGCGCTCATCAACGGCACCTTCCCGAAACGCGCACAGAACACCTACACCCCAACCGCCTACTGGACGCTTGATGGCCGCACATACACAGAGGTCACCGTACAATATGCGCGACCCAACCGTCCCTTCCTACGCCAGAGCGAAAGTGGGTTTGAGTCCCTCTACGCCCGACCTATGACAGCCGAAGAAATGCAGGAGGATTTCACCATCGACCCCGCCATCCCTGCACGCCGTTACCTGATAAGTTCAGACAAAGCCCCGATACCGGCAGAAGAGTTTGACTTCCGTCGCGCTAAGCGATGGGAAGAAACACCTCAGAACATCAATTGCTTCTTAGTAAAGAATGAATTCCCCGACATCCCCGGCACACCGAGCACGTGGCGCAGTATCGCACAAGCTCCCCTGCAAATCGTGGATATGGGGGTATCTCTTACACTGAACACCGCTTGGATAGCCTCCGGATTTGTATTACTGCCCGTAAGTGCCATCTTCCACCCGCTCACCTACATCAGCGAAGGCGGTCAACAACAACAGCCCGCACACCATGAAACGCCCCCTGCTACACCTGCTCACAGCACTCAGTCTGCTGAGCCTGAGCGCCTGCACAAGCTTTAACCTGACCGAGCAGATTACCAATGCAAACAAACGGGTTCCCGTTGTATTGCCGGATAAGAAAGTAGCTACCTATTACAAGCTCGACGGCAAGTATTACCGTGCCCTCACGGTCGCCATGGCGGAAGAACACATCCCCCTGCTGACCTCCATAAGCAATACCCGATGGGGTCCTTACCACTCCTTCCCCACCTACACACCGGATGCAAGCACAGCACAACTCTGCCTTTTTCAACTCACCGATTCAGAAGCCGAGGCCGTGCAACGCAGCTTGGATGAAATACGCGGGGGATTTCTCTATGTGCCCACACCACCGAAGAACAAGGATGAACCGGGAGCCATTCCGCCCATGGTAAAAGCGAAGGATTTCGACTTTTCCCGGGCACGTCGCTACACTATCCCGCTCGAGCACATGGCACCCCGTACCCAACCGGCAGCGACCGGCTACAGGCAGTATCCCTATTACCATGCTTGGTCTCATGAGTCCGGGCAGCCCTACGCCATCACCGCCCTTCCCACCCAGGAGGAAGAACTCAGCACCGGCCAAAAAATAGCACTGGCACCCGTATGGGTAGCGGAATCCGTCGGCAACATCGCCATAGCCGCAGTCGAGACAGCCGTCGCCATACCGCTCGGTGCCATTGGCCTACCCATTCTCGGCATACTGCACCTCTGCGGTGAAAAACTGCCATAATTTTTCAATGGGGAATCTCTACATACCCCTATCCCCAAGGCGCAACCTTGGTCTTCACCCTGCGCGCAGCGCAGTCTTCACCACCGTGCGCAGCACGGTTCTTCACCGCGGGCTTTAGCCCGCTTTTCACTCGGCCGCAGACCGTTAAAAAGTTGGATTTTGAATTTTGAATTTTGGATATTCAAGTTAGGCGGCATGCGCCGCAAGGGGGCGTTCTGGGTGGGCGTATCAACGAGAAGCCCCCAGGCGATGCCGAAGACGGGAGCCTAGCATAGAGCCCGCTCACGCGGGCGACAGCTCAATAGCCCGGCGGCTGAGCCGCATAGCGGCGAAGCCCCGGGTAGGAGTATATAAAATAGATGAGCCCGAGGAACGAGGGCGGCAGATGAGAGGCAGGTTGGCATAAATAACGCGACAATTTCA
>JAFURE010000111.1 GCA_017471985.1 Akkermansia sp.
ACTCCTTCGGAATCGCAACAAATCGGGCATATGCAAAGACGGTGGCAATTCAAGCTTTGGTACCATGCGCTTATTATACCACGCCGAGGTGTCTTTGGAAATTCCGAAATACGTTTACACGCGACTTTTTAGAAGTTCCCCGTTATTTTAAATGGTGGCTGGCTGGTGTCAAGTCAGGATAATGCATCCCGAATCAAGGCTTTGCATGAGAAAGGAATCACTGTTTTAACTTGGAATTCAGCCGTATGTGATCAACCGGAGTATATCAGTCGACATCTTGGAAATGGTGTCAGTTTAATATACACTGATACCTGGTATCCGAATGGAAACTCTCCAACCGCTCTTTTCGGAAGCCGAGAACTTATGACTCCCTAATTCTGTAAAATGAAGGAGTTCTGGATAGGTCTGTCAGGTAAGGGCTGCGTCAGATTGTACTTGCGTGCCTCCTCGGTGTCGCAATCAAGACCGCTGAGTGATAGTATGGTGAAATAGATATCGTCGTGCGAGATATATTTATGGCTGTTAGCTTTGACCACATTCAGAAGTTCACGGTTGGTCACAGCATACTCCTGTGATGTCCAGAGATAGGTGAATACGTGCCTTTGATGGGGAAGGGAGAGAGATGCTCCGTGCATCCAATACCCTTGTTCGCCGAATGACTGACCATGGTCTGAACTGTACAGAAAAACAGAATTCTGATTTTCGAGCATGCCTACAATTCGGTTCATAATGTCATCGGTCTGCAGGAGCGCATTGTCGTACTTGTCTATGGGTTTCTGATTGCCGAATGTGTTGAACTGTTCGTCGTGCTCATAGGGGAAGTGCCCTAATCCGTCTTCTATGATAATAATTTTTCTGCCGGGGCGGGCAACTAATTCGCTGATTTTATTCAACATGGCCTCTGTATCCTCAGCCATGTAAGTTGAATCGAGTTTGTTATCGAGAATGGAATTGATATAGGGTACAAAATGCCAGTTGGTGGTTCTGCAGAGTACCATATCTGTAGAAAAACCATGTTTTTTCATGACACCCAGGAATGATGTCATGTGCGCTTCTCTTCTGTTGCAGGTGGCATCTGACAGTATGCCGTAGATGGATGGAACTGTGCTTGTCTGGTATGATGCTACATATGGGAAATTAATAATATTCTGTAGTCTTCGGGACATGCAGGGAAGGGTTTCACGATGATATCCGTTCCATGAAGCGTGATCGCTCCTGTATGATTCACCGATAAAGAATACGATGGTTATATTTTCAGGGCATCGGGTAGCATCCGTTGGTAAATCATCTGATTTTTTTAAATCACTTTCCTTATAGAAGTTCCACGCGTAGTAACAAAAGAATATCTGTTTGGAAAAAGGTAGCAATGAGCGGTATACGTATGAAGGATAAGCCGGGTTTAAAACTTGTGGTACAAGATTATCTTCGTAGAATTCAATTTCCTTGGGTGTTTTGCCTGCAGTGTTTGAGTGTGTAATCAACGGAAGCAGAGTTTTGGGAGAATGCTCGGCAAGGAATAGAGTGAGAGCCGATGTTATGCTGATGTAAAGAACTGTACTAATCAGTATAGGGCGATGGTAAGCAGTTGTTATGGCACAGGTGTATCGTCGGAAAAGCCATGTCAATGTATATATAGTGACAACTCCTCCGATAAGAAATATGTATTCTTTCCAGTTTAACAATGAACTTATTTCATTCCAATCAGTGCAGAAAAGTGAAATGACAAGAATATCAAACTCTATATATCCGCGAGTAAATAGAATAAAGAGAGGTATTATCCATAGTATTAGAGTGTATGGAAGTATGACGTAGGCAGCAATCCGACTTCTGCTGACTGCGCACGTTAATAGGAAACAGGATATGAAAATATGGAGCGATACGATGATGAATTTCGGAAATAACTCCGCATTTTTAATACTCATTATCGTCCATGCACCCAGATCAACTCTGAGCTTCAGTATGGTTAATGTTATGGAAACTGCAAGAAGTATATAAAAATATTTGTTGCCTAATATTTTTTTCAACTTGTCAATTAATGCGCTCATGATTGCAAGAAAAATACACTTAAAAATAAAGATGAATGTAATCTTCTGTTAGATTGCTTTGTTTTTGGGAAGCTTTTTTGTCTCAACGGGGTTAAGATTGAGCCGGGTAATCGCGCTTGCCGAAAATGGCCGAGCCTACGCGCACAATGGTGGCGCCTTCCTCTACGGCAACAGCGTAGTCATGGCTCATGCCCATCGAAAGTTCGGGCAGGGGTAGTGGACCGCGGTTACGCAGAGTTTCGGCCAGACGGCGCAGGGTGACAAAGGCCGGGCGGGCACCTTCGGGCTCTGCTGTCGGGGCCGGTATGCACATGAGCCCGCGGATGTCGAGGTGGGGGAGTGCTGTAAGGGCAGCCCACTCTTCCTGCAGGCTCTCGGGGGTGAAGCCGTGTTTGCTTTCCTCGCCGTCTACATTGACCTCGAGCAAGACGCGTGCCGTGGTACCCAGTTCGCCGGCAATGCGGGAAATGGCTTCGGCCAGTTTGCGGCTGTCCACTGCCTCGATGAGGGCAATACCCTGTTCAAGTGCTTTGCGTACCTTGTTACGCTGCAGGGGGCCGATGAGGTGCCATACACAGTCAGCGGGCATGGCGGGAATTTTCTCCATAGCCTCTTGCAGGCGGTTCTCGCCGAATAGGCGCTGGCCGTCGGCATAGGCGTGCATGATGTCACTGACGGGGAATGTTTTGCTGACGGCCAGCAGGGTGGTGCTGCCGACCGGGCGCCCTGCGCGCTGCTCTGCTGCTGCTATATTAGCCCGTATTTCCTGCAGTTGGTCCTGAATGTACATGGTGTGTTAATTGCGGCTTCTTTTGCGGCGATTCTTCTTCTTCTTGCCGGTTTTTCCTGTGTTTTCGGCGGGCTTTATAATCTTACCGTCACGTGTGCGGAGCTCTGAAGCTCCGGTGCGTTTGAGGCGGAGCTTGACGCGGTGTCGGTAGCCGCCGGCGTTGGTGCGTACTCGTACGGTTGAGTACGTGGTGCGGGTTGATTTGTGCGCTTTGCCGGCGGTGGAGGGGCGGCTGGCGGCTTTGATTTCGAGTGCCTGTACGCGTGCCAGTTCGGCGTCGAGTTTCTGTTCTTCGGTGAGCGGAGTTTCTGCCGCAGGGGCAGCTGCAGGCGGAGCCTGTTCGCTCGGCTGGGCGTCTGCTACCGGTTCAGTCGGGGTAGTGGCATCGGCGTTCTCCGCCAGTAGGCGGTTAGCCTCTTCATCATTGGCTCTCAGTCGGGCGGCTTCGTCCTCGGGGCGAATTTCTGCCACTAAATCAGTGCCGGGTTTCTTGCTGATTTCGGGGTGGTGGCGCAGGTATTTTTCGAATTCCGGGTCGGGCTCGGCCCCGCTCTGTACAGCTCGATCGTAAGCGCGGGCTGCATCTGCTATACTGCCCATTTCGGCATAGAGTCGTGCCATGTTGTAGTGCGCGTCGTTCAGTGCCGGGTTCAGTTTAACTGCGGCGGCAAAGTGCTTAAGCGCTTCTTCGCTACGACCGCTTATACCCTCGATGTTGGCGAGGTAGAAGAAGGCCTCTGCATTCCCCGGGTCGAGCTCAATGGTGCGGGTGAACATGCGCTCGGCTTCCTCCATACGGTCCTGACGGTATAGGCATATACCTGCCAGGTAGTAGGTGATGGGGAGTTCCGGCGCCAGTCTGGTGGCGCGGGTAAGGTACTCAATAGCCTCCTCACTCTTGTTTCGGTAGAGCAATATGGTGCCGAGATTGACCAGACCGGGCACGTGGTCGGGCTGGTAATCGTAAAGGGTGCGGTAGAGTTGCTCAGCTGAGGTGTAACGGGCTTTCGAGAATGCCTTGTCCGCCAGGCTGGCGAGTGTCTGGATTTCGAGGCTGCGGCGCACGGCGTTGGTACCATCGGTATCGGCCACGTCACTGCTGTTGCGGATAGATTCCACGAGGTTGCGCTCTGTTTCTGTGAGGTCGAGCTTGCTTTCTTCGTCGAGTCGCTGCAGTTCTGCGGCCATATCGCTGTTGCCCTGCTTAATCTGCTTGTAGGTTTCGATGAGCAGCTGGCGCCCCTGTTCCTGCATTTCGATAGTGCGGCGCTGTTTGGCAATAACGTCTTTGAGTACACGGTTTTCCTCGGCCAGAGCGGGGTCAATATCCGGGCGATTGGCCTGTGCATCAATTTCGGCCTCGAGGTTGTTGAGTCGCTCGGTCAGTTCGGAAATTCTGCGGCGGTACCCGCGGTTTTCGTCGTATACCAGTCCCATTTGCTCACGCAGTTGGTCAACTTCGGCGCGGGCGGCGTTGAGCTGCTGTGCAAGCACGTCCTTCTCGTCAGAGGAACTGCCCATCTGGGCTTCGAGTGCCTCTACCCTGGCACGTGCTGCTTTGAGTTGTTCGGCCAGTGTGAGGTTTTGGTCGAGCAGGGCCTTGGTTTTTTCGGGGCTGTTGAGCTCAACGATGGCTCGCAGCTGCTCATTTTCGGCTTTCAGCTGGTCGCGCTCGCGGGTCACTCGCTCCAGCTCTGCCTGAGTCTGGGCCAGTTGGCTGGCCAGTTCGTTGGCTCGAGCCTCGGCATCCTGCCTGGCGCGCTCGGAGTTGCGCAGCCTATCTTCGGCTTCTGCCAGACGCTGGGTAAGGGCTTGTACAACTTCGTTGTTGATTTTGCGTTCTTCGGCCACCTCCTTGAGCAGCTTTTCGTAACGTTCTCGGTACTCTTGCTGCTCCTGTCTGGCCAGTATGAGCTCCTGCTGAGTTTTGTTGTATTTTTCTGACAGCGAGAGCAGGCTGCGAGCCATATCCCGGCACTCGGTGCGCAGGCGGGTCAGTTCATCGCGCAGTTCCTGGTCGGTGGCGGAGTAGTCGGGCACACCCGATGGGGATATACCTTCGGTGGCGTCCAGATTTTCCCGTATACCGGGCAGATTGATACCGATTTCCTGTGGTACCGGGCGGCCTGGCTGCCTGCCGGTCGGTATGGGGGCATTGGCAGCCTCCTTCTGGTAACGGTCGATGTGGCCGGCGAGCTGTTCGCGCAGGTAGTTCATCATCTTGGGCTTCCAGTCGGGGTGGTCGCGTACGATGATGGCCATCATCTTTTCTGCCTGTCGGGCTTTCTTTAGTGCCTGATTGTAGTTGCCTCTCTCTGCCTCTTTGGCTGCGTCATTGCGCAGTCCGTATGCTACCAGCAAATCCTCTGCCGGGTCGCGCTTCACCTGAGCCCGGGGACCCTCAACTACCTCCCCCGGTCGCCCAGTATAGACGCTCTGAGCCCACAATGTATTGCTGCCCAACAGACAAAGTCCGCTGAGTGCCAGAAGAGAATATGTAGTGACCGTTGACATGAAAAGAGGTCTTACTATGGTAGCCTATTCGCTCACCAAAGCAAGCAGTAAGTGTGTCACGGCAGGCACAAAATGATGATGTATTTGTCGGAATGAGGGGGTGAACTGCGGAAGCTCTGAATCAGTGGGGGGTGAACCTCACGATTGTGGGATTGGGCTGCCGCTTGATGTGTGCGTGTCTGCGCTCCGGGAAATCGGACATGATATCTGAAATCTGTTGCTTGTCGATGCGGAGTCAAGACGCGGATTATACGTAACCGTTGAATCCTATGCCGCAGAATTGCGGAATTTCGTATACTCCTTTGTTGGGAACTTGTCTTAACTGATGTCTGGATACGTTATCGCTGATGTAATTGATGGCCGCGGTCAGTTTGTCCCAGTTCAGCAGGTCATTGGAATCGATGAAATTGGCGCGGAAGGTCAGGAAGTATTGGGCGTAATCCCTACTGAGGTAGGCGTATGGCTTGGCAAAGTCTTCAGGAGTAAGCAAACCTTTGTAATACGTAAGGCGGGTGAATTGGTACTGGCAGTTGGTTGCATGGCCTTCCCTGATGAGAACTTTGTCGGGTTCTTTTCCGAATAGTTGGCGGTTGTATTCCTTCATCAGGAAACAGTGTGCCAGTTCGTGAGCCAGAGTGGAATTGACCTGTAACTGGAACTGCCAGAATGTCTTTTCTGTCGTGGTTCGCTGCACCATAGAAGGAGCAACAGTGATGTGGAATCGTACGGTGTCGCCTTCTTGCATGGTCGTGGCCATTCCGAGATAGGAGTCGTTGGGTTCTTCAATCGACAGACTGATGAGCGGCAACTTAACCTGCCAGTAATAGTCGCCCAGATAGAAAGTCTGACCATATTGCGCCATGAACTCGCATATGCAGTGTGCTCGGGCTCGCAAGCCCTCTTCTGTCAGCGGGTAGAAGGAGAGTTTAAGTGCCAGGTAGGAGGGGTAGAAACCGGGGTAAAGTCGCTCCAGTCCGCCGTCCCTCAGCTGTTCCATTTTGTTGGCAATGTACTTTATGCACTTGCAGTGCTTCTCATAAGTGGCCTGCAATATACTGTTACCGAACTTATATTGGGAGTAAATCTCAGCGGCTTTGTCAATGTATACCTGAGCCAAGTCTCGATCACGTGGGAAATCCCAGTTGCCATCGCCGTCCCAGTGGAGAGCTGCCAGAAGTTCCAGTGCAGGGGCATACCCCTTTCGGGCAGCGTAGGACAGTAGTTCTTTCGCTTTGGCAGGATTTCCCTCACTGCCGAACATACCGTTGACCAGAATCTTGGCGGCTATGAAAACAGCACGCACATCACCCTCTGCCGCAGCATTGAGTACGTACCGCACACCAATTTTATCTTCACGCATAAGCAGCAATTCGCCCAAGTGGCAGATATCGCGGAGCCCACCGCGTTGAGCCATGAAGGTGTAGAACTCTTCGCGTTCTTCAAAAGGATAATCCAGAAAGCCCTCATATTGCTTGCTCAGCTCAATATATTCGCTGCAGAGGGTATTGAGGAGCTGCTCCAATTGCTGGCTTTCAGATTCGGTCTTTTCCATTTCCTGCCCCTGTGCCAGTTTGAGTATCAGGCTCTGGTACTCGCCACGTGTTTTGGGGGTAGACGCTGACTTTACTTCTTCTATAATCTGGGTTACTTTGCCCTTTTTCTTATAATTGAAGAGGTTGAACATATCAGGAAATAGTTTGGTGGTTTGAATGGATGATTGCCAGCTGAACATGGCTGCCTGTACTTGTAGACGTCAGTATAGTAGTTATTATTCGAAAAACGACTGTTTTTTTCAGAAATTGATGATTTTTTTTCCCCGTGCTTGCCATTCCTCAGTCGACAGGCTACAATAGGGCAGGTATGGACATCGGGCTGGTTATGTCAGAGGGGCGGCTTGTGCTGACCCCGGCAGGGTGCCAACCTCGGTTGGAGCGGGCGTTTGCCGCTTCGGCCGGGCGGGGCATGCTCGATTTGCTGCGCTATGGCCTGCCGGCCGGGGCTGCACCGGTGCTTGCCTGGCTGCGGGAGCGTGCCCGTGAGCGCATGATGCTCTGCCTGCGTGCCATGCGGCGTGGGGAGAGCCCTGCTGCGGCGCTCTGTGTTACCCCGGCGCAGGCGGCGGATTTGCTGGAGGGCTTGCCGCCGCTGGGGGGAGATGCCGTGAGTGCTGCCGATGTGGCCGGCTGGATTGCAAGCCTGGGGCCGGCGCTCGACTGGCTGGCAGCGCGCGAGTGCTGCACGCCCGAGCAATGGCTCTGCCGCCTGGGTGAGGGCTGGCAGCAGCTCGGTATGCTCTGCTTTCACCTGGCCGAGAATGCAGGGGATGCCGCCGAGAGTGCCCCCTTTGCCTTTCTGGCGACCTTTGTGCACAAGGTCGGGCAGGATGGCCGTGCCCGCCATGCACCGCTGGGATTGGCGGCTCGCCTGCCCGCGGCGGACTCTGCCGTGCTGCTCGATTTGTTGCGCCCGCTGCGTCAGGTGGCGGCGCAGAGCCCCTTTCTGGCGGAGCTCATCAATTCGCAGGCCGTGTACAAGCCTTGTGGCTGGAGTGCCCGTCAGGCGCACGAATTCCTGGAAACGCTGCCGCTGCTGGAGGCCGCCGGCATTGAAACCCGCATGGTGAACCTGTGGAAAACACAGCCGCCGCGCGTGGAGCTGGAGGTGAGGCTCGATATGGCCGAGCCCGGTGCCGGCAAGCCCGATGCTGCGCCCTCGGTCAATGTGAACTCGCTCTTGCGCTTTTTCCCTCGCGTGGTGCTGGGGGACTATCACCTGACCGACGAGGAACTGGAGCAACTGCTGGCCGGTGATGAGGATGGTCTGGTGCGATTTCGCGGGGAATGGGTACGGCTTGACCGCGAGAAACTGCGCAATCTGCTCGACAGCTGGCGGCAGGCTACCCGCATGGCTGCCGGCGGCATACCCCTACTGGTGGGGTTGCGCTACCTGCTGGGCAAGCGCAGCGAGGCGCTGCCGCAACTCCCCCCGCAGGAGGACGGCATGCGCGCCGTAGCCGGGGCTCGATTATCACTGGCACTCTCGAACCTGCAGTTCGGTCAGGCTGAGCCCGATTTACCGCCTGAATTGGCAGGCCTGCTGAGGAGCTACCAGAAGGATGGCGTGCGGTTCCTGCTCAATGTTACCGATGCCGGCTTCGGCGCCTGTCTGGCAGATGATATGGGGCTGGGCAAAACTCTGCAGGTTATCAGCTGGCTCACCCACCTGAGCCGCAGCGGTGTGCTGGGGGAAGGCAGGGGAGCCGCGCTGATTGTGGCTCCGGCATCTCTGCTCACCAACTGGCAGCAGGAGCTGCGCCGCTTTGCCCCGCAGTTGCAGGTGGCGGTTCTGCACCCCTATGCCCTCAATCGGCAGCAGGCCGATTACCTGCGCACCAACCCCGAGTGGCTGCTGCGCCGTGCTCATGTGGCGCTCACAACCTACGGTATCGCCACGCGCAATGAGCTGCTGGCTCGGCTGACTTATCCCGCTCTGGTGCTCGATGAGGCGCAGGCTATCAAGAACGCCGACTCTCAGCGCACCCGCGCCATTTGCCGACTGAGCAGCCCCCGCCGTGTGGCCCTGACCGGCACGCCTGTCGAGAACTCGCTCTCTGAACTGCGCAGCCTGTTCGAGTTCCTCAACCCCGGTCTGCTGGGTACCGAGAAGGAGTTCAATGCTCTGGTGCAGAGTATGGGGAGCGATTATACCCCGCTGCGGCGTCTGGTGCGCCCCTTCATGCTGCGGCGCCTGAAGAGCGACCCGACCCTGCTGCCGGAATTGCCGCCCAAGACCGAGGTCGCCGCCTGGTGCCACCTCACCCCCGAGCAGACCCGCCTGTACTCCCGAGAGGTCGAGACCCTGCGCGCTGTCGTGGCCGAACCCGACCCGCAGACTCGCTTGACGCTCGTGCTCCCCATTCTCGGGCGGCTCAAGCAGATTTGCAACCACCCCGCTCAGTACCGCGGCGAAACCTGGTTCGAGCCGAGCGAGGCCGGTAAGTTCGAGCGATTGGGGCAACTGGCACGCAGCATTGCTGCGGCGGGTGACTGCTGTCTGGTGTTCACCCAGTACCGCAGCATGATTGACCCCCTGCACGATTTCCTGACCGGCATATTCGGCGCACCGGGGCTCACGCTGCACGGCGGTACACCCATTGCCGAGCGTCAGCGGTTGGTGGCGGCTTTTCAGGAGCCGGGCGGCCCGCGCTTCTTTGTGCTTTCGCTGAAGGCGGCCGGTACCGGCCTGACCCTCACCCGCGCTCGCCATGTCGTTCACTTCGACCGTTGGTGGAACCCCGCTGTCGAGAACCAGGCCAGTGACCGCGCCTATCGCATGGGTCAGCGCCACCCGGTGCTCATTCACCCCCTCATCTGCCGCGGTACGATTGAGGAGAACATTCACAACATGCTCACCCGCAAGAGTGCCATGGCTGACAATCTGCTCTCCGGCGGGTTGGAGAAACTCCTGCTCCACCTCAGCCCTCAGGAATTGATGGCGGCTGTCGGTGCCCCCGCATAAAACAACAGTGGCTCGTTTTCGTACTTATTTCCTGCAGAGCAGGTAAAAGCCAATGGCCAGTAACAGGCCGACGAACAGGCTCCAGAAACTCACTTTGTCGTCGGCAATCTGCCAGAAGTAGCGCTTGATGACGAGCCCGCGTATGACCTGCCACAGGAAGAACAACCCCATCATGAACCCGCTCATGACCTCAAAGATATCATGCCGCCAGGCAGCCAGCATGACCATGGCTATGCCCACCAGCAGCACATAGCAGCCTTTCTCCCATGGAAAGCGGTTCTCATCTTCCTCCGGCATCATATCCGCGAGCAGGGTATCCCATATCCCCCCGGATGTCAAGCATACAATCCACGGCTCACGCAGCAGTCCGCGCCTAAAGCGCGGAGTAGTAGCGGTAGAACCGGCCACGCTGACTGCGGGCGAATGCCCGCCTAACTGAAAAAAAACTTGTCTATCGTAATTTGTAACTTGTCAATCCTTGTCAAAATAGGTATCTTCCGGCACGAAATAACTGAGTTCCCCCGCTCACACTCCGGGTATGGCTTGCGGAGCATCTTCACCGGCCAGGCGCTTGCGGTGTTCATTGCATTCGCGGCTGACCTGTTCCTCGGTGGCGCCGAGGGAGCGCAGGGTGAAGGAGGCCATGCTGAGGGCCACTTCCTCCTCGCCGGAGAAGACGGTTTCTGCCCCCTGACTGCGCAACAGGCGGGCATTGCGTATGTAGGTGGTGTAGGCCATGACCGATATGCCTGGGTTCAGGCTGCGGGCACTTTCGGCAATATCGTGTGCGGGTGCTGCAGCCGTGGTCACAATGATGGCCTTTGCCTTCTCCACTCCGGCCATTTGCAGAATGCTGCGCAGGCGGGCATCGCCATGCAGCACGGGTATGCCGGCGTTGGCCAGGCGGTTCACGGTGTCGATGTTCATTTCGAGCACGACGACTTCCAAATCATACTTGCGCAGAATGTCGCTCATGATTTCGCCACAGGGACCATAACCGACCACAATGATGCGGTGGCGCTCATCATTGGGAGCAGGTACGCAGCCGGCCACGTTCTTTCTGGCTCCCACGCCTCGTTTTTCGAGCCTATCGGCAAACAGGGGAACGAATCGGTACAGGGCGGCATTCAGTGTGATGGTGACGATCGCCACACCGGTAATTACGTTGGCAGCATAGTCGGGCAGCATGTGGTACTGGGTGGCAATGAGCGTGGCCAGAATGAAGGAGAACTCACCAATCTGCGAGAGCGAGGCCGCCGTTTTGAGCGCCATGCGCAGCGGTTTGCCCAGCACGCGAATGACGATGAAGGCCACCACCGGCTTAACCAGAAATGCCACACCGCAGGTGGCCAGTGCCAGTTGCCAGTGCTCGAGCATGCCCATGAAGTCAAAGCCCATGCCCACCGACACGAAGAAGAGCACGGCAAAGGCATCCTTCATGGGCAGGGCATCGCTCGCAGCGCGACTGGCAAAGCGGCTCTGCCCCACGACCATGCCCGACAGGAAGGCACCGAACTCCATGCTGGCGTCAAATCCCACTGCTGCCAATACGGCAAAGCCCAGCGCAAATACCAGCACAGCCAGGGTGAACAGCTCGCCCGATGCGCAGCGCGAGACGTAGGTCAGCACCCTCTTCATGATCTTGCGCCCCACGAAGGCCACACACACCACCAGCAGGGTAAGCTTAATAGCGGCGCTGCCGAGTGCCGGCCCGAGCTCCTTGCCGCTGATGATAACCGGCAGCAAAACCAGCATGAGAATGGTGAAAATGTCCTCCACCACCAGCCAACCCAGAGCCGTGTGCCCCGTGGGGGTCTGCAACAGGCGGTTATCGCCCAGCACTCGGGTGAGCACCACGGTACTGCTCACACATATACACAGGCCGAACATCAGGCTGTTGAGCCAGGGAACATCCCCACCCAACGTATGGAAGATAAGGGCGCCCGTACCGGTGCTGACTGCCATGCACACCAGCGCTCCCGGTACGGCTACTTTCTGTACCGCCAGCAGATCCTTGATGTGGAACTGCAAGCCCACACCGAAGAGCAGCAGAATAACACCGATGTGCGAGAAATCCTCGACGATGTGGCTGTCCACCGGCTTACCCCACCAGGGCTGTGCAGCCAGTATGCCCGCTATCAGGTAACCCACCAGCGGTGAGAGCTTGAGTTTGTGCGCCAGTATTCCCAGTACCAGTGCCAGTGTCAGACCTATGACGAGAGCGTGTATCATAATGCGAAGCAGGCTGTTGAGCCGTCTTCCATTCTACCACTCAACCTCCCCGCTTGCAAGCCGCAATTTGAGCCCGGTTTGCAAATTTTGGATTTTTAAATTTGGGATATGTTGATATAGGCTTCCTGCTTTCTGTCTCCCCGCAAATGTGCAGGACTCCTTTAAGTTCGGCTTCGCCGCACGGTGAACAACTCACCGCATGCGGCGAGTTGATTTCCTATTTGTCCCCGCGGCGTTAGCCGCCGAACTCTATACTTTCAACTTTCAAAATTCAACTTCCAACTTTACTTCCTCCCACCGGCTGCGCGTATCAACCGGGCACACTCGCTGTGGCCCAGAGCGGCCGCATTGGCGAGGGGGGTCTTGCCATACTTATCCGCCATGTTGACGTTGATACCGGGGGCAGCCAGCAGCAGCTTCACGCACTCGCTGTGGCCCCAACGGGCCGCCCCGTAGAGGGGAGTCCAGCCATACTTATCCGCCATGTTGACGTCGATACCGGGGGCTGCCAGCAGTAGCTTCACGCACTCGCTGTGGCCATTAAAGGCCGCCCCGTAGAGGGAAGTCCTGCCATCCTCATCCGCCATGTTGACGTTGATACCGGGGGCAGCCAGCAGTAGCTTCACGCACTCGCTGTGGCCCCAACAGGCCGCCCCGTAGAGGGGAGTCTTGCCATACTTATCCGCCTTGTTGACGTTGATACCGGGGGCAGCCAGCAGCAGTTTCACGCACTTGCTGTGGCCATTACTGGCCGCCCGGTCGAGGGGAGTCCAACCATACTCATTCGCCATGTTGACGTCGATACCGGGGGTAGCCAGCAGCCGCTTCACGCACTCGCTGTTGCCATTCCAGGCCGCCCAGTGGAGGGGAGTCCAGCCATCCTTGTCTGCCTTGTTGACATCTGCCCCGGCGGTGATGAGTAGCGAGAGCTGCTCATTGTCGCCTTTCTCGGCTGCACTTATTATCCGGCTGCTATATTCCGATTCGGAGATGCCTTTCCGGCTGAGTAAACGTTTGGCTTCTTCTCTGGCCTTTCGCTCGGCTTCTTCCTTGGCTTTACGCTCAGCTTCTTCGCGGGCCTTTCGCTCGGCTTCCTCTCTGGCCTTTCGCTCGGCTTCTTCCTTGGCTTTACGCTCGGCTTCCTCTCTGGCCTTTCGCTCGGCTTCCTCTCCGGCCTTTCGCTCGGCTTCTTCTTCTTCCTTGACGTTCCGCTCAGCTTCTTCTCGGACCTTACGCTCGGCTTCCTCTCGGGCCTTACGCTCGGCTTCCTCTCGGGCCTTACGCTCGGCTTCTTCCCTAGCCTTTCGCTCGGCTTCTTCCCGAGCCTTTTGTTCAGCTTCCTGTTGTGCAAGCAGACGCTGAGCTCCTATTTCCTGAGCATGTTGATAGAGCACATACCCGCCGGGGATTACGAGTGCGAGCACGAGAATCAGCAGGATAAGCGTGACATTGGAGCGTGAGCGGCGGGGCGGTTCGGAGGGGACGCCCCCGGGGGTGCCGTTTTTACTGTCGGTGGGTAGGTTTACCAGCCACTCTCTGGCGCTCTGCCAGCGGTCGCGGCGCTTCACACTCAGCGCGCGGTCTATACCGGCCAGCAGGGTAGAGCTGTAGCGGCCGTGCAGATGCCGAAGGGATTGCAGGGGCTCGAACTCATCATCCTCCAGCCTGTCTACCGAATCCGGCGGCGGAGCGCCGGTGATGAGTGTATAACAGGTGGCACCCAGCGAATAAATATCGGTCCAGGGGCCGGATTTGCCTTTACCGGATATCTGCTCCACCGGTGCATATCCCGGGGTATAATGGCGGGTGAGGGTATGGGCGGCCTCCGTTGAGCGTACCAGTCCGAAGTCGATGAGTTTGAGCGTGCCCTTTGCATCCATCAGGATGTTATTGGGCTTGATGTCGCGGTGCATCAGATTGTGACCATGCATGTAGTGCAGGGTTTCGAGCAGGCAGCGCAGAACGGGCAGCAGGGTGGCCTCGTTCAGTTTATCGGGTTCCGGCAGGGCTCGGTGGAGCTCTGTGCCCCCGATATACGGCATGACGTAGTAGGCGGTGTTGAGTTCGCTGAAATGGGCACTCACTCGCACAATATTCGGGTGGTTGAGGCTGGAGAGCAGCTCGGCCTCCTCCGCAAAGCGCTGCAGGGTCTTGGCATAGAAATCCACCATACCGGGCAGCGGGAGCAGTTCCATGGTATCGGGGTTGCGAACAGCCACACCCAAGGGGAAATTCTCCTTTACCACCACATCGAGGTTGAGATTGCGGTAGGTATCCACAGCTCGGTAAGTCATGCCGAAACCGCCGCCTTCGCTCAATACGCCCGTAATTCTGTAGCGCTTGTGCAAGGGATATCCGGTTGGCAACGGTCGGCGCAGGTGAAGATAATCGCCTGCATTTGAATAGCTTTGCTGTGAATCAGGAGTTTCCATGCGATGTGCGTTTATTCTATCATAAAAACGGCGGATGAAAAGCAGCATTTTCACCTCTCTTGGAAATGGTAAGAAAGGGATGGGACGGATGCTGCTATACTGATAGACGTCAAAAGGTGGAGAAATGTTTAACGTTGCATGCAAAAAAAACAGATAAGCCCCGCCATGCAGCGGGGCTCATGAATTCCGCGCGCTATTGCGCGCCGAACTCTATACTTTCCCGAAGGCCTCGGCGTAGGATAGCCGAAGACGGGAACTTTCAAAATTCAACTTCCAACTTTACAGGTGTGTAGCTTAGCACCCCCGGAAAAACCTCCCCCCGCGCCTGAAGCGCGGGGCAGTAACCGTAGCCGTGCATTGCTACTTGCGGCGCAGCCGCCAAACCCAATACTTCCAACTTTCAAAATTCAACTTCCAACTTTCATCATTCCTCCATCAGCTCCTCAGCGCGTGCGGCAAGTGGCTCGGGGGCGTTGGGCAGGCGGTCTTCCTGCACTTCGTCGAGCAGGGCTTTGAGGATTTTCCCGACATTCGGGCCTGCGGGAACCCCCATGGCCATGAGGTCGCGGCCATTGATGTGCAGGTCTTTGATGGTGAAGGCGTGCTCCTCATCCATGAGTTCATCGATGAGAAGAGCGGCTTTGCACAGCGTTGTTTTCTTCTCCTGCAGTTTGTAATCGGACTGAGCGGCCCAGTCGGCGCGCTTGATGTCGAAGAGTTGCTGCACTACCTCCTCGCCCAGTCGACCGATGCAACGGCGCATGCCGGCTCGTGTGGTGGGGAAGTCGTTGTCGTGCTCGCGCACGAGAGTTACCACGCGGTTCAGTGTGGCATTGTCGCTCTTCAGGCGGGTCAGGATGTTGTGAGTCATTTCAGCACTCAGCTCGGGGTGGCCATAGAAGTGTGCGATGCCGTCCTCACCCTGCGAGAATGAAGAGGGTTTGCCGATGTCATGCAGCAGCATGGTCAGGCGCAGAACTTCCTGAGCCGGGGCAGCCTGAACGGCGTGGGCGGTGTGGGTCCACACATCGTATTTGTGGTAGGGGGTGTTCTGCTCAAATCCGAAGGTGGGTGCCAGCTCGGGCATGATGACGGCCATGACATCAGGGAATGCCAGCAGCATGCTCAGGGCACCCTTGCCGGTCAGTATACCTTTGAGCTCTTTGTAGATTCGCTCCACGCTCACGTTCTCGAGCAGGTGGCGATTTCGGCGTATGGAGAACGCCGTTTCGCTTTCAATGCCGAAGTCAAATCGCGAGGCAAAGCGCAGCGCACGCATAATGCGCAGGCCATCCTCATTAAACCGCTCATCGGGCTCGCCCACGCAGCGTATGCGACCGGTGGCCAAATCTTCCTGCCCGCCGAAGGCATCCACCAGGCCTCGGGTGGGGTTGTAGGCCATGGCGTTGATGGTGAAGTCGCGGCGGGCGAGGTCATCCTCCACCCGGCTGACGAATACCACCGAGTCGGGGTGACGGTTGTCTGTATACTCGCCGTCGATACGGAATGTGGTGACCTCCACCGGTTCATGATTGACCATGACGGTAACGGTACCATGCTTGAGCCCGGTTTTAATGACGGGGTTCTTGCGGAACACTCTCAGAACTTCCTGCGGGGTGGCATTGGTGCAGACATCCCAGTCTTTCGGGGTGATTCCCAGCAGGCTGTCACGCACACAACCGCCCACAACGTAGGCCTCGAAACCGTATTGTTCGAGTTTTTCGATGACATAAGTGGCGTATTCAGGTAAAATGATGTTTTTATTTTGCATAATATATATGTGATGATGTGTTCTTGTGTTTATATTGTCCGATGAATAGATGCTAACGCGAAAATTGTTGTCGAATATATTGTATGATATCTTTCTGCTCCTGTGGGCTTGTTACCCCGGGTGGCAGCATGGTGGAGTTCCATTCCTCCCCCTTTACTGTGATGGGGCCTTTCAGCCCATAGGTCAGAATTTCCGGCAGTCGGGTGGGTTCTGCCGTGAGCCATTCCGAACCGAGCAGGGGTGGGTACTGTCCCGCTATACCCTCGCCGTTGCGCCCATGGCAGGCGGCACATTTGGCGCGGTAAAGGGCAGCGCCGGCCTGTTCTTTGGCGGCCGCAGCCAGTAGGGGGAGCTGCTGTTGGCGTAGCCAGTCTGTTAATTCATCCGCTGCGCCGCTGCTGGTGGGGTGAGCCTGCACGAGCGACTCTCGCAGAGCGGGGCTTATGGGAGCACCGGGGCGGCGGTGGCGTAGTGCAGGGTGGAGTTGTTGGCTCCACTCGCTGCCATGGCACAGAGCGCAGGCGCGCGCTCGGGCGGCGCGTTCTGCCGGGGTGTTGGCGCACTCAATCCAAAGCCCCACAAGGGCTGCTGTGGTGAGCACGGCAGACAAAACAACGCAGAGGACCCTGCTGAGCACGCGCCTGAAGAGCCCTCTGCGCATAAATTGTCTGCTGACTGCGGGTGGGGTTATTCCACAGGCCCGCCCTCCAGGTCAAGTACTCGTTTAACCCTGGCACCGAGTAGCTCGAGCTTGTCGTCAAGCATTTCGTAGCCGCGGTCGATGTGGTAGAGACGGTGAATTTCTGTCGTGCCCTCGGCAGCAAGGGCTGCCAGTACCAAGGCGGCGCTGGCGCGCAGGTCGCTGGCCATCACAGGTGCGCCTGAGAGCCCCTCCACGCCGGTGATAATGGCGGTGCCGTTGTCCACCTTGATGTTGGCACCCATGCGCTTAAGCTCAGAGCAGCTCATGAAGCGCTGCGGGAAGATGGTGTCCTTCACCACGCTGATGCCCGGTGTGAGGGCAAAGAGTGCCGTCATCTGGGCCTGCATGTCGGTGGGATACCCAGGGTAGGGGTTGGTGAGTATCTTGCCGCTGCGTGGGTTGGCACCCGGTTTTACGAAGACGGAGGTGCCGTCCTCGTTGTACTCGACCACGTGGCCACACTCAATCAGGAGGTCTGAGATGGACTTCATGTGCTCGCGGCATACGCGGTTGAGGGTTATGCCGTCGCTCACGCCCATACAGCCCGCTACCATGAAGGTGCCGGCCTCGATACGGTCGGGAATGACTGAGTGCTCACAGCCATGCAGCTTTTCCACACCGTGGATGGTGATGGTGCGGGAACCGGCGCCCTCGATGCGGGCACCCATCTTGTTGAGGAAATTGGCCAGATCTACTACCTCGGGCTCGCGTGCGGCAGACTCAATCACGGTCTTGCCGCGGGCAAGTACGGCTGCCATCATGAGATTGTCGGTCCCCAGCACGGTGGGGCCGCTGTCACCACGCATGTCGACTGTGGTGCCAACCAGACCGTTCGGGGCTTCAATCACCATGTTGCCGCCCTTCACGCGTACGCGGGCTCCGAGAGCCTGAATGGCGCGCAGGTGCAGGTCCACCGGGCGATCGCCAATCACGCAGCCGCCGGGCAGGGGAAGGGTGCAGCGGTGCATGCGGGCCATCATCGGACCGAGCAGGCAGATGGAGGCGCGCATCTTGCGTACCTGTTCGTACGAGGCGCTGGAGCTGATGCCATCGGGCGATTCTATTCTCACAGTGCCGCTGGAACGCTCGACGGAGGCTCCTAACTGGCTGAGTATCTGGAGCATGTAGTTCGTGTCGGACACGTCCGGCACGCGAGATATTCTCACGGGCTCATCTGTGAGCAGGGCTGCTGCCAGAATGGGCAGGGAGGCATTCTTGGAACCGCTGACGTTCACGGTGCCGCTGAGTCTGTAACCACCTTCAACGATGAGTTTGTCCATGGCTGTATTGTGTTAAACTATTTTGATATGTGCATTCTACCATATCGGGTACAATTTGCAAGCATATTGTGCCATATATTGACCCGTATGGGGAATTTTGTGCAGAAAAAAGCTCCGGGGATGAACCTCGGAGCTTTTTAGTAGGGCTACAGGGACTCGAACCCCGAATAGCGGTGCCAGAAACCGATGTGTTGCCAATTACACCATAGCCCTGTGTTACTTGGAACGCCGAGAGTATACGCCTGTTTGGCCGGCATGTCAAGTAGAATTTGTGATTTTTTTTATTTTTTTACAAAAAAACCGGCTGCGTGTAGCAGCCGGTTTTCAGAATAAGATTACCCGAAATCTATCAGGCAGGCTGATTGTCAACCTTTACCAGACGGATGGGAGTGCGGGAGATAAGCTCGCCGTCCAGAGTTACGTCCACGGAATACACGCCGTCCTTCTCGAACTTCAGGCCCTGGAAGTTCATGATGAGGTTGCGGGTGAAGAAGGAAACGCCCTCGGGCAGAGCAATCTTCAGGTCGCCAACGATGGGCATGCGCTCGGGGTCGAGAGCAACACCGTCCTCATCGGTGATGGAGATGCCGAGCTTGTGATCACCGCTGTCCTCGCCCTCGAAGCAGAGGCGCAGAGCCAGAGCGCAGGCGGGGTGGATGACGGGGAACTGGCGGGCGAAGAGAGTATCGAAAGCGCCCTGTACGCAGAGCTTACCCTGATAATCGGCGGCGTAGTCGCAAAGAACAGCAACTTGAATGTTCATGGTGTGTAATGTATTGTTAGTGATGAGATTTTATGTCACTTGCGCATATGGCGCAGAATGAAAAACTCTCTGAGTTATATCAGAAACGTGCATGATTGCAAGCTCAAAGTGCGCATGTTCTGACATAATGGCAGAGATTATTTGAGAACTCGCCCGATATCGCGGTTTGCAGCAACGGAAATCGGTATGGAAGAGATGAGAATACAGCCGAGAAGGGTGTAGCATATCAGCTCAATTTCCGGTCGTATTTCCTGAAGGGTCAGGGTGTAATGGCCCAGTTTAAGGATTTGAGTGACAATGATTTTCTGGAAATACATGAAGCTGGCCAGAGCCCCGGCAAAGGATGCACCGACGATGACGATGTTTTCGACGATAAATGCGCCGACCAATAATATGGGGCGTATGCCGAAACTTTTCATGAGAGTGTATATGTATTCGTTCTGCCGGTATTCCATGCCGGCCAGTGCCGTGAGCAGAATGCCGACAATGGCGCTGATACCCACGCAGAATGCCACACGGCACTGGGTCTGTTTGCTCAGAACAACATCCATTTCGCTGAGCAGGCGCGAGGCGGAGATGATGTTGGCGTGTCGGCCATCGAGGCGTATGAGGTTCTGCAGGTATTGCTCCACACGGTGGATATCCTCGGAACTGTTGAGTTCACGTACTCGGACGATAAGCTGTTGAGATGCAGTCGTTGTGTTGAAGTTTGGGGGGAGATTTTCGGGCTGCATAATGAGGCCGGAGCTGCCAATCATGCGCATGAGAGGGTGCTCGGCAGACATGTGGCGGGCGTAGGCTGCAATTTTGTGGCGGTTTAGTTTAACTGTATTGGGTCCGGCAGGGATTTTGCTCTCTTGCGTGGTTAATATGGTGGGCTGGCCGCTCTCTGAGAGCAGGGGGAGGAATTGACCGGTTCGGCAGAAGTCGTAGGTGTAGACACTCAGTCGCTTGTTCTCATCGGTACTGGCGCTGCCAATGAGGGAGAGCGCATAGGAGTCGCACCCCAGTAAATCGCTGATTTCCTGAGCCGAGGGAAGTGCCGAGGGAATTTCCTCGGGCGCTGAGAGTGTGGCAAAAATCAAGTCGCCGCCCTGGCGCACTATCTTGTCCTTCACCAATTTGGTGGATATGGCGTAACTGCCCAGAGCGCAAAGGGCACTCAGGCTCAGGAAGAAGACGACCAGCACACGCGCCAGGGGGCTTGAAATGCGCGTGAACCAGCGGTGCACTGTATCTTTAGCAAGATACAGGAGTGTCAAAATCAATGATTTCATCTGCCAGTTCGAGCAGTCGGCTGTCGTGTGTACTGATGATGCATATACGCTTGGCTGCGTCCTTTAGCACCAGTTTTTTAATGATGTCGGTGTTGTTGTCGTCCAGGCCGGAGGTAGGCTCATCGAGCAGAACGGTGGGGGCGTCCTTCATGAGGGTGCGCGCAAGTGCTGCGCGCTGAGCCTGACCGCCGGAGAGCTTGTCGGCGCGGCGCTTACGCAGCTCTGTGAGCCCGAGGTCGCGTATTAGTTCCTCTGCTCTGGGTTTCCATTGCTTGCCGGGCAGAACTGCCATTTCGGCGGCCAGTCGCAGGTTGCGCTCTACGCTCATGAGGGGCAGCAGGTTGATGCCCTGGAACATGTAGGCAACGTCCTGCCGGTGGTAGCGCCTGCTGGTGACTTTTCTCCCGGTGGGTGTGATAATCTGCCCGCTGTTGACTTTCAGGTAGCCGGCCAGGAGCTTAAGCAAGGTCGTCTTGCCGGAGCCGGAGTACCCTTTCAGGACGGTCACACCTGTTTTGAAGGTGTAGGAAAAATCCTTGATGACTAAATCCTTGCGGGTGTAGCCGTATGAGATGTTTTCGCAGATGAGTTCCATGGCGATACGAGAGAGACGGGGCTATTTTTTTGGGGTCAGCACCAGTTCGCGCTGCCCGATAAGCAGTATGGCATAATCGGGGTATACGGTGTTGATGAGTTCCTCCCAGTTTTCGCAGGTGGCCGCCTCGGGACGGGCGGCGAGTTCTGCCTTGCGTACTTTCAGGACATCTGCTCCGGTCTCGTAGATGAGTTGGGCGCTGGTGCCGCTGCCGAGCATGTTGTAGGCGGTGGGGTAATCCTGCTCGGGCAATTTGAAGAAGTAGACGAGCATATCTCCCCCATTGCCGGCTCGCTCCACGCGACGGTGAGAGTAGGTGCCCACGAGTTTTTTGCCGCCCGGCAGTTTGACGATGGTGGTGAAGTTCTGCTCACGCAGCAGGGAGAGGTCGCTCTCGCCGACTTCGATGGTGATATAGAAGGCTGAGTCATCGCACACGGTGGCAAAGGTGCGTATGGTCTCAACAAACTCAAAGGGTTGTGTGATGTCCTCGGGCAGGGTGATATTGTACTGCAGTCTGCCGGTGAAGGGCATGCGCAGGGTGAGTGGGTCGTGCTTGCGGGCGAACTCGTCGCGCTTGCGGCGCTCCATGGTTTTGAGTTCGCGCTCCAGCAGGGCTATGCGGTCATCGATATCGCGCAGGGAATCGGCATGCGGGATTTCATCGCCCTTGAAATCGGTGTTGTACCTGCGCTCTCTCGGGCTGAGCGAGTTGTAGAACTTTACCTTTCTGCGCTGGGTCTGCAGCTTGTGAATTTCGTCCTTTTTTGTCAGTCGTTCACGTGCAATCTGCAGCTCCATGTCCTCCTGCTCATCGGCTGTGCGCTGCTTGTTCAGCACAGCAATGACGGTGCCGGCCTCTATCCGCCCCGTGGCATCTATCAGGTCAGTTACGGTGCCGCGCTCAGGCAGACTGAGCGTGGCAACTCGCTCCGGTACTATTTTGGCATTGAACTTGCCCACTAAGACCGGTTCTGCCCACAGCGGCAGTGCACTCACTGCGATGAGCGGGAATATGAGGTGGCGGTACATGACCGATTTCAGGTGTTACATGGGGAAACCGAGCCCACCGGTGACTTTGCGCATTTCGGCATCGGCCATGTTTCGCGCGCCTTCCAGAGCGTCCTGCACTGCCTTGAGCACAAGGGATGTCAGGAATTCTGCGTCGTCGGGATCCACTACGGCAGGGTCAATTTCAAGGCCGGTAATCATGCCGGTGCCGTTGGCTGTGGCCTTGATTTTTCCGCCGGCTGTTTCGGCGGTGAAGGATTTCTCGGCCAGGCGTGCCTGAGCGTTAGCCATGTTTGCCTGCATGGCCTGAGCCTGCTTCATGAGTTTCTGAAGGTTCATAATATGTGAGTTAATCAGGGTTTGATAAGAGTTGCATGGAATACTTCGAGTGCCTGCTCAATGAGGGGATCGTGGTAGAATTCCTCATCGCTGGGCTTCAGACTGGCCGGTGCTGCGGTCTCGGCTGCCGGTTTGGGGACAGGGGTCGGGGCTTCAGCCTTGGGCTTGGGTTTGGGGGCAGGAGCCAGTTCCTCGAAATTGGGGGGCGGCAGAATTTCTACTGCTGTGGGCGGGGGTACACTGGCATCTGTCACAATGCGCAGTCTCAGTCCATGGCCGCAGCGCTCCTGAGCAGCATTGCTGATGAGTTCGCTGAGGGCTTCGCCCAACAGCGCCTCGTGGCTGTTGCGGTCTTCCGGGTGTATGGCGATGGTGGCCAGGCCGTCATCATCGCTGATGAAGAGGGTATGACCAATGTCGGCGGAGGCAATGGGGGATTTCTCGCGTACGTCTGCAAGAACGGCATCCCAGTCCGCCGGGGTGAGCGCACGTTCAGCCGGTGCCAGGTCATCTGCAGATTCCGCCGGCGGCATGTCACCAAAAAGGGGTGGGGCGTCATCTATGGGCTCCAGACCTGCGGGCATGACCGGCTCCGGGGTTACCTGTACCGGTGCAGGCTGCGGTACCGGTGCCGGCATGGGGGCCGAATCCGGGCTCGGGGCAACCGGTGTGGGCTGTGCAGGTGCAGGGGCAGTCGCTGCTCCCGGCATGGTTACAGCGGGCAGGGGAACGGTGGCGATGGGTGTCTCGGGCAGGGGGGCGCCGTTGAGGGCGCGTATGATGTCGCTTATGTTGGCCTCTGCCAGTGAGTGTACTGCCTGTATAAGCCCCATTTCGAGGTACAGGCGTTTGTTGGTGCTCCAGCGCATCTGCTCTTCTGCGTGCGAGAGTACCTCCATCAGGCGTATGATTTTGTCGGTGGGAGTGCGGCTCAGCAGTTCACTCAGGCTGGCTCGCCATTGCTCGGGCAGGGTGCTGTGGGCCTCCTGCGGGGCAACTTTGGTGATGAGCAGCTCTCTGACAGCACCCATCAGTTCGCTGAGCAGCTGTCCCATATCGCGCCCGGCTTCGGCCAGTTCATGCACGAGGTGCAACAGGCTGGGCAGCTGGCGGTCAAGCATGTAGGCAAGTGCCTTGGCTACGGTCTCCCGGCTTGTTACGCCGAAGATGTCGTTGACGTTCTGCTCGGTAATGTGGTTGCCGCAGAAAGATACCAGTTGGTCAAGCATGGACTGGGCGTCGCGCATGCCGCCATCGGCTACGGTGGCGATGGCGTAGGCGGCGTCCTCGTCGAGTGTCACGCCTTCGTTGCTCGCTATGTTTACCAGGTGGCGCGCTATCACATCCGCAGGTATGGGGCGCAGGTCAAAGCGCTGGCAGCGAGAGAGAATGGTGGGCAGAATCTTGTGCGGTTCTGTCGTGGCGAAAATGAACATGACGTGTGCCGGCGGTTCCTCCAGGGTCTTCAGCAGGGCGTTGAAGGATTCCTTGGTGAGCATGTGCACCTCGTCTATATATATAATACGGTACTTGCCGCGCGTGGGCGCAAACTGCACGTTGTCGCGCAGGTCGCGTATGTTGTCAATACCGCGGTTCGAGGCGCCGTCAATTTCCTGTACGTCCAGACTGCGCCCCTCGGCTATCTCCAGACACACGTCCTCGTCCGGGTCAAAATCCACCTTCGGGCCGTCTGTGCAGTTGAGCGCCTTGGCAAATATGCGCGCTGTGGAGGTCTTGCCGGTGCCGCGGGGGCCTACAAAGAGGTATGCGTGCGCCAGTCGCTGTTGCTCAATGGCATTGCAAAGGGTGCGCACGACGTGATCCTGCCCCAGCACATCTTTGAATGTGCGCGGACGATACTTTCTGGCAAAAACCTGATAACTCACGTTCCGCATTCTATCTTATTCCTCGCGCCCGCGCAAGGATAAACTGTGACACGCCGCTTTTTGAGTCTTGCTCTGATTTGGTGGATTGGTAAGAAATATATGTCTATTCGATGTGGATAATTTTAATACATGATATAATAAATACGTTTATATATATGAGAAATACGGGACAAAAATATGAATAAATCAGAAGTCAAATTTGATAAATAGTAAAACAAACCAAGATATAAAGAAAATATTTCAGAAAATGTTCATTATTAAAATTGTTGAAAGCATAGAAGAGTAGTAGGATAAAATAAGGTGAGGTTGATGAAAAAGTTTGTGACAGCTATGACTGCTCTATGCATTTTTGAAAAGCAGTGATGCTGATTTGTTTCATCTTCGCCGGAGTCATACAAGCGCTGGTATTTCCCAGAAACGTAAAATTATAGCCACAAAATACCCTTCGGCGTGATGGGAATACTACGGCGATTTTTATTCCCGCGCCGATAATTATACACAAAACTAAAAATCTCAGTTACCCTGATTTTCAGGAAAAATTAACGAAATTAAAGAAAAACGCTTGAAAAGGACGCGAAAATGCTCAGATCGCGGGTGTTCGGGGTGATAAAAAGAAGTTTAATGAATAAAGGGGGTGCCGGCTTTTGCTTGCATCGAAGTTGAAAAGACCGTAAAATAACAGGTGAACGATGGTTGAAAATGTTAAAAATGGCTCGATTTGGTACGAAAAACGCCTTAAAAACGTCAAATATAGTAAAAGAGACTATATAAAACGCTTGTAAAGGGATGAGCTTTTGAGTCAAAGAGGCTCGTGGCAAAAGTAATGCGCTGATTTTTGCGGCTATGGGGGCAAAACAGCAAAGCTTGTGGTTGGGTAATAATAAAAAGAAGCGGAATTTGTTTTTATGTTGGCGTATTTTCTGGAGTCGTTGAGGAGTGCAATGAGCTTTGTGCACACGCATAGTTTCACAAAAAAAGTACTGCGTCAAAAAAATGGCACTGCGTCAGAAAAGTAGCGGAATGACGAACTGAGGCGCACCAGCCCCCAAGAGTTGTGGTAGAATGTGTTTGCAATGAAAATTATACCGGCTCTTGAGATGAATGGCTGACGCACCTCTGCGTCAGATTGCACGGGAATTCAGATAGTTGCCAAGTACTCGTTTATCTCTACTGAGACATTCAAGTGCCGGCTATGCAACCGCAAAATGCAAAGGAAGCCGACAGATTACTGTAGTTGATACCCCCTATATGCAATACGACATTGCGTTGCAGATAGAAACACCCTATTTATACTGCCCTCATTGTGCGAAATATGCCGTTGTCAGACCTCAATGCATACACCCCAAACGCTGCATGACCCTTCGTCTCATGGGGAACGTTGCAAGGTTAATGCAGGAGACTTCGGCAAGATTACTATCCGGAATTCTACGCCTGTCGCAAAGTAGCATTCTTCGAGCGGATAAGGATATTCTCACTCTCATAGATGAAGCTCGGCCGATTTGTCTGGATAGGCGTCGTGCGTTGATTATAGATGAGAAATATCCGGGACGAGATAAAAAGTTTGTGACCTGTGTGATAGATGGCTGTTCCGGTGAAATCCTATGGCTGAAGGAAGGCAAAGGGGCAGCAAGCCTGGATGGTTTCTTCCGAAGTCTGACGCCGGAGCAGAAAGAGGATATTGAGGTAGTAAGCATTGACAGAGGAAACGCATGTCTCAAGGCTCTGCGACAACATCTACCTCATGTGAGCATTTCGTTTGATCCATTCCACATCATCAAAAACGCGAATGAAGCAGTAGATGAAGTGAGACGAACATTGTGTAAGAGTTTAGAAGAGAATGAAAAGAAGCATATCTGCTCAAAGAGAAACTTAGGCTTGTGTTTCAGTTCCCAAGCTTCAAGAAAAGCGCTACCGCTTTCGGAGAATGGATAGCATTGGCTGAAGCCTCTACTCTAAAGCCATTCAAACGCTTAGCAAAAACACTTTCAAGAAATGCGCAACAGGTGTTAAACTTTTTCCGATTCCGGTTGACATCGGGACGCATAGAAGGAATGAACTCGATGATTTCACGCGTTCAACTCAAAACGCGCGGTCTTCCCTCCGTTGATTATCTTCGCCTCAAACTCAGACAGCTAACATCACCGTCATTCACGCTACTTTTCTGACGCAGTGCCCTATTTTTTAGGTAATTGATTTTTTTCTGTACATCGATGCTTGTATGCGGTATATTGAGGAAGTAGTAATTAACATTCTCTAAACTCATGAAAGGTATCGTTCTAGCAGGTGGCTCCGGCACGAGGCTGTACCCGATAACAAAGGGCGTGAGCAAACAGCTGTTGCCTGTATTCGATAAACCCATGGTGTATTATCCTATCTCGGTTCTTATGCTTGCCGGGATTCGGGATATTCTGATTATTTCGACTCCCCAGGATTTGCCCGGTTTCCAACGCTTGTTAGGGGATGGAAGCGATTATGGCGTGAACTTTTCTTATGCTGAGCAGCCCAGCCCCGATGGTTTGGCTCAGGCGTTCATTATTGGCAGGGAATTCATTGGTGACGATACCGCCTGTCTGGTGCTTGGCGACAACATCTTCTTTGGCGCGGATTTCCGCAAGAAATTGAAAACCGCCGTGGCCGATGCCGATGAGGGCAAGGCTACTGTTTTCGGTTATCGAGTAGCCGATCCTGAGCGCTACGGTGTGGCAGAGTTTGATACTGAGGGGAATTGCCTCTCCATCGAAGAAAAACCGGTCGAGCCGAAGTCGAACTACGCGGTGGTTGGTCTTTATTTCTATCCCAACAGCGTGGTGGATGTTGCTGCTAATATTAAACCTTCCGCGCGCGGTGAGTTGGAAATTACCTCGGTTAATCAACACTATTTGAGTGAAGGTACCTTGAAAGTGCAGACTCTTGGCCGAGGTTTCGCATGGCTTGATACCGGTACGCATGATTCGCTGTCGGAGGCCTCCACCTTCGTTGAGGTAATCGAAAAACGCCAGGGGCTCAAGATTTCCTGCCTCGAAGCCATTGCATTCGAGAATGGTTGGGTCAGCAAAGAAAAGCTGATTGAGCTTGCGCAGCCCATGGCTAAAAATCAATACGGACGATACTTACTCCGCCTTACAGCGAAAAAAGATTACCATTCCTGATGAATATCATTCCTACTGAGATTCCCGGCGTTGTAATCATCGAGCCTCGTGTGTTCGGTGATTCTCGTGGCTATTTCTACGAATCCTTCTCCGACCGTGAGTTTCGCGAGAAAGTGTGCGATACCACGTTCGTGCAGGATAACCAGTCCATGTCTTGCTACGGAGTGCTGCGCGGTCTGCACTACCAGAGTGCGCCCCATTGCCAGAGCAAACTGGTGCGTTGCGTAAAGGGGAAGGTTCTTGACGTCGCGGTCGATATCCGCCACGGTTCGCCCACTTTCGGCAAGCACGTGGCTGTAGAGCTCAGCGCCGAGAATCACCGACAGCTCTTTATTCCCCGTGGCTTTGCTCATGGTTTTGCCGTGCTGAGCGAGGAAGCTATCTTCCAGTACAAGTGCGACAACTACTACGCCCCTGATTGCGAGGGCTGCATCGCTTGGGACGACCCCGCCCTCGGCATTGATTGGCAGCTGCCGGCAGCAGATGTCATCCTCTCCGCCAAGGACACCGATCGTTGCACTCTGGCCGCCGCACCGCACGACTTCGATATCTCCATCCCGCTGTATTGATATTCATCCTCCCCATTTCTTCGTAAATCGTAAATCCAAAATCGTAAATCATGAAGGTTCTCGTAACAGGTTCAAATGGTCAGCTCGGCAATGAAATGCGCCGGGTGGCCTTAGGTGCGTGTAGGGAACATGAGTTCATATTTACGGATGTGGCGGAGCTGGATATTACGGATTCTACTGCGGTGCATCAGGCTGCTGAGGGCGTAGGAGTTATTGTGAATTGCGCCGCCTTCACCAATGTGGATGAGGCAGAAGAGAATGAGGCCCTTGCCTATCAGCTTAATGCCGAGGCTGTTGCAAATCTGGCTGCTGCGGCCAAGGCTCAGGGCGCACTGCTAGTGCATATCAGCACGGATTATGTGTTCGGCGGGGATGGTAATACTCCTCGCGTTGAAGAATCTCCCACAAGCCCGCTTGGTGCCTATGGGCGCTCAAAATTAGCCGGCGAACAAGTTGTTTTGCAAAGCGGTTGCCGCAGTATTATTATCCGTACGGCTTGGTTATATTCGATTCATGGTAAAAATTTTGTGAAGACTATGCTTTCCCTTATGGCTAGCCGCCCTAGCCTGAATGTGGTGTTTGACCAAGTCGGTACTCCCACATACGCTGGCGATTTGGCGGACGCTATTGGCACCATTATTAATACTCCTTCTCCGGCGGAGGGTGTGTACCATTATAGCAATGAGGGCGTGTGCTCCTGGTATGATTTCGCTGTAGCTATTGCCCGGCTGATTGGTAGTTCCTGTGAGGTGAATCCCTGCCACAGCAGCGAGTTCCCTAGCAAAGTGAAACGCCCGGCGTTCTCTGTGCTTGATAAGACAAAAATTCGCTCAGTTTTCCATCTTTCTATTCCTCATTGGTTCAGCTCTCTGGAACAATGCATAGCCTCACTCAGAGGATATACAAATTCAGAGAATGCTGGCCCCGCCACAGGTAAATCGGAAGAACCTCTCCAAAAATCCTAAATCTAAATCGTCCTTTTCTCATCCTCTCTTCGTAAATCGTAAATCCAAAATCGTAAATGAAAAACATCTTAATCACTGGCGGTGCAGGTTTTATTGGTTCTCACGTGGTGCGCCTTTTTGTTAACAAGTACCCCGAGTACAATATCGTTAATCTCGATGCTCTCACCTATGCCGGTAATCTGGCTAATTTGAAAGACATTGAGGATAAGCCGAATTACACTTTTGTGAAGGCTGATATATGTGACTTCGAGCGCATCTGCTCCATCATGCAGGAGTACAGCATTGATGGTGTTATTCACCTTGCTGCTGAGAGCCATGTGGACCGCTCCATTAAAGACCCGTTCACCTTTGCCCGCACCAACGTGATGGGAACGCTCAGCCTGCTGCAGGCTGCTCGTCAGTATTGGAATGGTGATTGGGAAGGCAAGCGCTTCTATCACATCTCGACGGATGAGGTGTACGGCGCTCTGGAGCTCGACAAGCCCGAAGGCTCCGCCCCCTACGGCAGCGAGTTCTTCCTCGAGACCACCAAGTACAACCCGCACAGCCCCTACAGCGCCTCCAAGGCCGGTAGTGATCACTTCGTGCGCGCTTATCATGATACTTATGGCATGCCTACATTGGTGACGAACTGCTCAAACAACTACGGCTCTTACCAGTTCCCGGAGAAGCTTATCCCCCTCTTCATTAACAATATCCGCCATGGTAAGCCGCTGCCCGTTTATGGCAAGGGTGAGAACGTACGTGACTGGCTCTATGTGGTAGACCACGCCCGCGCCATTGACGTCATCTTCCACCAGGGCAAGACCGGTGATACATACAACATCGGTGGTTTCAACGAGTGGAAGAATATTGATATCGTGAAGGTTGTCATTAAAACTGTGGATCGCCTCCTCGGTAATCCGGAGGGCACTAGTGAGAAGCTCATCACTTACGTCACGGACCGCGCCGGTCACGACCTGCGCTACGCGATTGACTCCACCAAGCTTAAGAATGAGCTCGGTTGGGAGCCTTCCCTCCAGTTCGAGGAAGGTATCGAAAAGACGGTGCGCTGGTACCTTGACAACCAGGAGTGGATGGATAACATTACTTCCGGCGAGTACGAGAAGTACTATGATTCCATGTATGGGAATCGTTAAGCCTGAGTGATTATCTGCATGTAAAACTGAATAACAACTTATTATGGCTATATACGTTACACGACCCTTTCTTCCGCCTAAGGAGGAGTATCTCAAGCGCGTTTCTGAAGTTTTTGACCGCGAGGTTCTGACGAACCAAGGGCCGGAGGTGCAGGAGCTGGAAGCTCATATGAAAAAGTACCTCGGTACTGAGAACTTCCAATATGTTGCTAACGGGACAGTAGCCATCCAGATTGCCCTCCGGGCTTTGGATGTAACTGAGGGTGAGATTATAACGACTCCATTCAGCTATGTGGCGACCACGTCCACGATTCTCTGGGAGCGTTGTACGCCCGTATTTGTTGATATTGAGCCGGGGAATTTTACCATAGATCCTGCGAAAATTGCGGCCGCTATTACTCCCCGAACCAAGGCGATTATGCCTGTACATGTTTTTGGGTATGCATGTAATATTGAGGCCATTCAGGAAATTGCAGACCGTCACGGGCTTAAGGTGATATATGACGCTGCTCACAGTTTTGGCTCCGTGTATAAGGGGAAGGCACTTTCTACCTATGGTGATATTGCGACCCTCTCATTCCACGCCACTAAGCTGTTCCATACACTGGAGGGTGGTGGCTGTGTTATCCGTGATAATGATGTGGCTGCCAAGCTGGACCTGGTGAAACGCTTCGGTCATGTGGGGGATGAGCACTTCACACTTGGTATCAATGCTAAGCAGGATGAGTTAAATGCAGCCATGGGCAATGTGAATATCAAATATATTGATGCCATTATTGCAGACCGTAAGCGTTCATCTGAAAGGTATGATGCTTGTCTGAATGGGCGTTTGCAGCGCCCCTTGCCGCAGGCGGATTTGGCGTATAACTATGCCTATTATCCGGTGGTGTTCCCTGATGAAAAGGCCTTGCTTGCCACTTTTGCCCAGCTGGCTAAGCATGATATTTTCCCTCGCCGTTATTTTTATCCCAGCCTGAACACACTTCCATACCTGAGTGAGCGGTATGATTGTCCTGTCTCTCAGGATATCTGTTCCAGAATAGCTTGTCTGCCGCTTTTCTATGGTCTTACTGATGAGCAGATAGAGGTGGTATGTAAGAATATTCTTGCCTGATGTATTAAACCTAATCCGTAAAATAGATGAAAACAGATAGTCCTAAAGTCCAAGTTGTCTGTATCACATACAAGCACGAAAAATATCTGGCCGAGGCGCTGGAATCTTTCGTGCGCCAGAAAACCAACTTCCCCTTTGAGGTGCTTGTTGGTAATGAT
>JAFURE010000112.1 GCA_017471985.1 Akkermansia sp.
CCAACGCTTCCTGCACCACCAACTGCCTTTCCCCCATGGTTAAGGTTCTTAATGACAAGTGGGGCATCGAGAAGGGCATGATGAGCACCATCCACTCCTACACCAACGACCAGCGCATCCTTGACCTGCCGCACAGCGACCCCCGTCGTATGCGCGCTGCTGCCATCAACATCATCCCCACCACCACCGGCGCTGCCAAGGCTATCGGTGAGGTGATTCCCCAGCTCAAGGGTCTGCTCAACGGCGCTTCCTTCCGCGTACCCACCCCGACCGGTTCTCTGACCGACTTCGTGGCCGTGCTGAAGAGCGACGTGACCGTTGAGGAGGTGAACGCCGCCATGAAAGAGGCTGCTGAGGGCCCGCTTAAGGGTATCCTCGAGTACTCCGAGGAGGCTCTCGTGCTCCAGGACATCGTTTCCAACCCCCACTCCTGCATCTTCGACGCCGGCTTCACATACGTGGTAGGCGGCAACATGGTGAAGGTTTGCGGCTGGTACGACAACGAATGGGGTTACTCCAACCGCGCTGCCGAGGCTATGAAGAAGCTGGGCGACTCCATCGCCTAAGATTCTCTTGCCAACGTTGCAAAGCTAATCTTTCTGAGGGGAAATACCTGCGGGTGTTTCCCCTCATTCTTTCAAGCGCTCGAGTCGAGGGGAATGACGAGAATGAGCCTTGACAATGGGTGTGGCATGGGCTATAAAGCGGTGTGCCCGTGTAGTCCGGCACAGAATAAAATCAATCCCCATACTGAAAAGATGAAACTGAGAATAGCAGTTCAGTCTAAGGGCCGTCTGAATGAAGATACGATGGCAATTCTGGCAGAGGCCGGAATTAAGGTAAGTTCTTCAAAGCGCACACTGCTGGTAAGTGCCCGCAAGTTCCCGATGGAGGTGCTTTACCTGCGCGATGACGATATTCCCGAGACGGTAACAGACGGTGTGGCAGACATCGGCGTGGTGGGGCTCAATGAGTACCTGGAGCGCAATGGAGATGCTGACATTGTAAAGAAGCTTGGTTTTGGCGGTTGCCGTCTGAGCATTGCCATTCCCAAGGAGCATGAGTACACCGGCCCGCAGTGGTTGCAGGGTCGCCGTATTGCAACATCTTACCCGGTGATTCTGCGCCGTTGGCTCGAGGAGCAGGGGATTCAGGCGCATATTCATGTGATTACCGGTTCGGTCGAGATTTCCACCGGCATTGGCCTGGCAGATGCTATTTTTGATATTGTAAGCAGTGGTGCCACATTGGTGAGCAACAATCTGCGAGAGGTTGAGGTGGTGCTGGAGAGTGAGGCTGTGCTGATTGCTCACAAGAACCTGCCCGCCGAGAAGCGCGAGATTCTCGACAAGCTGCTGTTCCGTATGGATGCCGTGATGACGGCCGCCGACAAGCGCTACGTGCTGATGAATGCTCCCCGCGAGTGTGTGGACGCCATTGTGGCTGAGCTTCCCGGTGTGAAGAGCCCCACCATCATGCCGCTCGCTCAGGAGGGCTGGTGCAGTATTCACACGGTGTTGGATGAGACATGCTTCTGGGACATCATCGGGCGCTTGAAGGAGGCCGGTGCTCAGGGCATTCTGGTTCTGCCGATTGAGAAAATGATTCTGTAATTGACCGGTATGGCTATTAAGCGTATTATCCCCTGTCTGGACGTAAAGGACGGGCGCGTGGTGAAGGGTATCAACTTTGTGAACCTGAGGGATGCCGGCGACCCAGCGGAGTTCGCTCGTGTGTACAGCGAGCAGGGCGCAGATGAACTGGTGGTTCTCGATATCACTGCGACTCACGAAGGACGCAGAACATTTACCGACGTTGTTTCCCGCGTGGCAGCCGCTATTTCCATCCCTTTTACCGTGGGTGGCGGTATTCATGAGCTGGCGGATGTGGAGCGCCTGCTGGCTGCCGGTGCAACCAAGGTCAGTCTGAACTCAGCTGCACTGCGTAACCCGCAGCTGGTGAATGATATAGCCGAGCGTTTCGGCTCTCAGGTCTGTGTGGCTGCTATTGATGCCCGACTGGACTCCGACGGTTGGTACTGCTATGTAAATGGCGGTCGCAAACGAGTGGAGCGTACCCTGTTTGATTGGGCACGCGAGGTCGCTGACCGTGGCGCCGGTGAAATTCTGTTCACCAGCATGGATCATGACGGCGTGAAGCAGGGGTTCCCGAATGACGCTCTGGCCCGCCTGGCTGAGACTGTGAATGTGCCCGTGATTGCCAGTGGTGGCGCCGGTGCTAAGGAGCACTTTGCCGATGCCTTCCGACTGGGCCATGCAGATGCTGCTTTGGCTGCCAGTGTGTTCCATTTCGGTGAAATCCTTATACCCGAGCTTAAGCAGTATCTGGCTGCTGAGGGAATTGAGGTTCGGCTCTGAACATAATCGCTAACGCAGAAATAAGTATGACTATTGATTTTGAAAAGTGCGGTGGGCTGGTGCCCGCCATTGTGCAGGACGCCTGCACCGGCAAGGTGCTGATGCTCGGTTACATGAATGCAGAATCCTTCGCCCGTACTCAGGAGAGCGGTCGCGTGTGTTTCTGGAGCCGCAGTCGCAAGTGCCTGTGGACCAAGGGCGAGACCAGCGGAAACTACCTGGATGTCGTGAGCATGAAGGTCGATTGTGACAACGACACGTTGCTCATTCAGGCTACCCCACACGGCCCTGTTTGCCACACCGGTACCGATACCTGCTGGGGCGAGGTGAATGAGGCCAGTCCGCTGCTGTTCCTGACGGAGCTGCAGGATTTCATCAATAAGCGCCACGAGGAAATGCCCGAGGGGTCGTACACGACTTCGCTCTTCCGCGATGGTGTCAACCGCATGGCACAGAAGGTGGGCGAGGAAGCTCTCGAGGCTTGCATTGAGGCTTGCAACGGTACCAACGAGCGCCTGATTTACGAGGCTTCGGACATGCTGTACCACCTGATTGTACTGCTGACCTCCAAGGGCCTGCGCATTGAGCAGGTGATTGAGGAACTGGCCGGGCGCCATAAGCCCGGTTGGAAAAAACACTGATTTCTCAGTCCCCGATATGATTTCAGCCCCGGTTTGACGCCGGGACTTTTTTCTTTAGCTCGCTAAGCTCTAAACTCTTTTTTTCATCCTACGGCTCCTCTACAAATTGGAGCTTGTCGAGCATTTACAATCTACGATCATTGCCATCCCATAGAGGCACGATAACGGGCCTCTATGGTGCATGATTGCTGGATGTATGGATGGTTTTCTTTGAAAAAAGGTTTAGAAATTAGGGGGAAAGAATCTCTCGGCGGTTCCTGCTGTCCCATATCAAATA
>JAFURE010000020.1 GCA_017471985.1 Akkermansia sp.
CTGTATATCTCATTGAAAAGGCGCTATGCGAGTCAAAACAAGCCTTAAATCAAGTTCCGCGTAAATCTTTGCTTGTCAGGAGGGATGGGATATGCTAAACTGAGAGATACCGATATGACCGGAAAGACAATGATGGAACAGCCGCAAAAATCCCGATTAAGCATATTTCTGAAACAGCATGAGCAATGGAGTGCCTGGTGTTTCTTCACGCTGATGAGTTCCCTGGTACTGTATGTAAGCGGATTAGGATGGGGGGCACTGCTGCTCACTCCTATGTTGGGAATCATGATGCTGTATGTGCTCAAAATCTGTGCATTGTATGTGAGGCGCAGTTCAGCCTGGGCTATAACAGGAGTCTTTTTTGCCTGCACACCGTTGTTCACGGCGCATGTCAGCGAGCTGAGCTTGAGCCTGCAGTTTGTGGTACTGTACCACGTGATGGCTTGGGCAAGGGGTAAGAGGCGGGAGTTCAGACCGCGGCATTTTTTCATTGTCGGTCTGAGTACCGGTGTGGCTCTGACGTCCCTGCTTGCAGCCACGGTATTCTTTTTACCGGTGGTCATGCTGATGCTGTGGGTGAACCGCGGCAGCCTGATAAAGGCGGTCGACAAGCTACTGTTCGGTTTCCTGCTGTCGTTGTGGGGACACATACTGCAGACCTGGCCTGTTTGCGCCAAATTACCTGAACCGGGAGCTCAGGTACCGCTGTATTTCCTGCCCCTGCTCTGCCTGTTGTTACCGGCCATTGCCACAGTGAAGCACAATCACCCCGAGCGGCGTACAGCCGTCCACATAGCACTGGGCACGGCTGTTATTGCCATTACAGCGGCAGCACTCAGCGGATTCTGCCCCGAGCCGCGGGAACTCCTCTTCAGCCTGCTGCCTTTTACTCTGCTTGCTCTCATCGGTACAGCCTTGCTGTTACACAAACGGCTCGGCACCGGCAAAGGAGTGGCTCTGCTGCGTGGGCTCGGCATCATTTGCCCCTTCATCACTCTCTGTGTGGTGCTGATTGCGCCCGTTTACCGCATGGCCACAGCTCCACCGCCGCAACCGACACCTACTGTCGAAAACTGAAAAAGGGCGCAGTCTGCGAAAGACTGCGCCCTTTTATTTTATCTCAAATCTCCCGTCAGGGCAGAGCAATATACTTAGCCTTGGGCATGTTGCAGAGCGGGCATTTGTCCGGTGCAGTGTCGGCGGGGAACGTATCGCCGCAGAGCGGGCAGATGACGTAGGCGGCCGGCAGATTGAGCGGCTCACCGCTCTCCAGCTGGCGGATAGCCTCGGCATACATAGCGGCGTGCACCTTCTCGGCCTCGAGAGCCCAGCTGAAGCTGCGCAGAGCATCCTTGGCGCCCTCGGCCTCGGCCTGAGCAACCATGGGCGGGTACATTTCGGTGTACTCGTAAGTCTCGCCCTTCAGGGCTTCCTTCAGGTTCTCGAGCGTTGTGCCCACATGCCAGCTCATGTCGTACTCAATGGGCTGCTCACCCATCTTCACCAGAGCCTTGGTGTGGTTGGCAGCGTGAATACGCTCGGTAGCCGAGGTAGCCTCGAAAAGCTTGGCAATAAGCGGATAACCCTCCTGCAGTGCCTTACTGGCAAAGGAGGCGTACATGGCGCAGGCGGTGCTTTCGCCCACGATAGCGGTCTTCAGATTTTCAATGGTTGTAGCCATGGTGCCACAATATACCCAGAACCCAGGTTAGGCAAGCCTAAATCACCTACTGGCAGAAAAAAAATAAAAAATTGTGTAGATTCCGCCGATAGTTCGCGTTCTCCCGACCGAAAGGTTATCAAACCTTAACTTTTTAATAACTTTAACATAATTCTCATTCCAATCATGAAAAAACTCATCCTTATAGCTGTGGCAGCCCTGCTGCCCGCCGTAGCCCAGGCAGCCCCGCACCACCACGGACCTCACGGCCCGAAGGGACACCCGGCCGCCCACCACGGCCACCACTGCAAACCGGCTCCGCGCCTGAAGAAGCATAAGCCGCACAAGCACCACTGCAAGCCGGCCCCGTGCCATGGGCACCACCACTGTCCGCCCCCGGCACCGTGTCCTCCCCATGGGCACCATCACTGCCCGCCGCCTGCACCTCACGGTCACAGCCACTTCAGCATCTCCGTGAGCCTGTAAGCAAAACCTTTGGCCATAAAATTGAAGAAATGAACCTGAGCCGCAGTCCTGACCGACTGCGGCTCACATCATTTCAAGTACCAAAATCGGCCATACGTGAATTATACGTGAATTATGCGTTGACATCTCGCGCGCGAGCGTGTAAACTGGCACCATGCAGGACAACAGGCCGAACGAAAGAAATAACAAACGCAAACCCCGTTACAGCGACAAACCCACCCGCCCCGCTGCCCCCAAAGCAGCCAGGCCCCGCGCGTTCAAGACAGCCGAGGCACCCGAGGGTAGTGAGAACTGGGTACGCCCGTGGGTTCAGCTGAAGTACTTCACCTACAACCCGGCAGTCTTCCCCCGCATGCTCGGCGCCGTGAGCCCCGATGCCGTAGCCGGCGGCCTGATAAACGTGTACGACAAGAACGGCGAGCTCTTCGGTGGCGGTTTCTGGAACCCGCAGAGCCGCACCCCGCTGCGCATGCTCTACCACGGTCCGGAGCTGCTGACCGAGGCCAAGCTCGAGGAATCCCTGCGCCGCGCGGTGAGCTGGCGCCGCGATGACTGCGGGCTGGATGCCACAACCTCGGCCTACCGCATCATTCACGGCGATTCCGACGGACTGGGCGGCCTGATAGCCGATCGCTATGCCGACGTGCTGAGTCTGGAAGTGACCACACTGGGTGTATGGCAGCGCCTGCCCAAGTGGCTGCCCCTGCTCCACAAGCTCTGCGGCACAAGCCGCCACGTGATATCGGTGGATGAAGGGATAGCCCGCATGGAGGGCATAGCCCCCGCCACAGCCCCGGCGAGTGAGCCTGTACACCGTGTACGCATAACGGAAAACGGCGTGAACTTTGAAGTCGACTTTGCCCAGGGACACAAAACCGGTTTCTTCTGCGACCAGCGCGACAACCGCCGCAAGCTCTCGCAGCTGGTGGCAGGCAAGACCATGCTCGACCTGTGCTGCTACTCAGGCGGTTTCTCCATACATGCCAAACTGCACGGCGGCGCCAAGGAAGTAACGGCTGTTGACCTCGATGAGAAAGCCATCCTCATGGCCAAACGCAATGCCAACATCAACAGCTCCGGCGGTCCCCTGCGAATTGACTTCGTGCATGCAGATGCCTTCGTCTACGCCCGCCAGATGGTCCGCAACGGCAAGCAGTTCGACGTCGTGCTGCTCGACCCGCCCAAGTTTGTACTCGGCCGCGATGAGGAGAAGGAGGAAGGCCTGAAGAAATACAACGACCTTAACATGCTGGGGCTGCAGTGCGTACGCCGCGGCGGTCTTTTTGTGACCTGCTCCTGCTCCGGCCTGCTCAGCCCCGCCGAGTTCGAGAAAACCGTCATCAAGGCTGCCCAGCGACTGGGGCGCCGCCTGCAGATACTCGAAATGACCGGTCCCGGCTGGGATCACCCCTTCCTTTCCACTTACCCCGAGGGCCGCTACCTCAAGGTACTCTGGGCCAGAGTCATCGGCTGACATCCTCCCTACAAACACTGCACACCACCTTCCCCATAACACACACAGACAATGATTGGCACACTGGCACTGGGATTGATACTGGCCCTACTGCTGGGCATGCTGGCTCAGCGCATTAAGCTCTCACCGCTGGTAGGTTACCTGCTGGCGGGCATGCTGGCCGCTCAACCCTGGTGGGGATTGACCGAGGACCCGCACGAGGTCATGCACGAGTTTGCCAACATAGGCGAGGTACTGCTGCTGTTCGGCGTGGGGCTTCACTTCCACTTCAAAGACCTGTTGGCCGTACGCAAGGTGGCTGTGCCGGGTTCCCTCATCTGCATGACCCTGTGGACCGGCAGCGGTGCGCTGGTCTACCACCTGCTTGTACCGGGCTCGGACTGGGTGGCTGCCCTGCTCTTCGGCATGTGCGTGTGCGTGAGCAGTACCGTGGTGCTTACCCGTGTGCTCGAGGACAATCGCCTGCTGCACACCCCCAGCGGCCACACAGCTGTGGGCTGGCTGGTGATGGAGGATATCTTCACCATCGTGCTGCTGGTGTTGCTGCCGGCAGTCTTCATCCTGCCCGAGGGCGGCAGCAAAGCCATCTTCTGCGCCGACGATTTAGGCTCAGCCCTGTGGGGTATGGTATGGAAACTCGCCCTCATGGTCTTCTGTGTGGCCTTTGTCGGTAAGTACGTTATCTCCAAGGTGCTCACGTTCATCGCCCGCAACAACTCCAACGAGCTTTTCACCCTGGCCGTACTCACCATCGCTCTGGGAGTAGCCGTGCTGTCGGCAGAGGTATTCAACGCCAGTATGGTGTTCGGCGCCTTCCTTTCCGGCATGGTGGTGGGACAGAGCAAGTTTGCCAGCCGCGCCGCTGCTGACGCCCTGCCCATGCGAGATGCCTTTGCCGTACTCTTCTTCGTATCGGTCGGCATGGGCTTTGACCTCATGGGATTGGTGGAAAACTGGCCGCTTGCTCTGGGCACACTGGCCATCACCCTGTTGTGGAAACCCATCAGCGCCTACGGTGTCATTCGCCTGCTGCGCCGCCCGGGCAGTCTGGGGGTAGTGGTGGGTACATCGCTCTCGCAGATTGGTGAGTTCTCCTTCATTCTGGCAGCCATGGTGGCAGGGGAGCGTTTCGGCCTGCTGCCGCAAAGTGCCGTGAACATCATCACCGGTGTTGCGATTATCACCATCACCCTTAATGTGCTGCTGTTCCGCCATGTACCCACCCTCATTCACAAGATGGAAGAGCGCGGCATCGGCCGCCCCAAAGCAGACAACTCTTTCCTGCCTGCCCCCTCCGAAGAGCGCGACCGCGTGATTGTGGTGGGCTATGGCCCCTGCGGTGAAATGATAACCCGCATTCTTCAGGAGCACGAAATCGAGGTGATTGTGCTCGAAATGAACATCGACACCGTCATGAGCCTGCACAAACAGGGCATACCCACCATGCACGGGGATGCCCGCCTGCGCACCATCCTGCGGCTCGCCGGTGCAGACAAAGCCCGAGCCATCATTGTGACCGCCGTCAGTGCCCCGGCCAGAGAAATTGCTGCGACAGCCCGAGCACTCAATCCCGAAATTGAGGTCATGGCTCACACAACATACATGCGCCAGGCTCAAACCATGCGCACAGAGGGAGCTCAGACCGTTGTTGCCGGCGAAGCCGAAGTGGCTCTGACCCTGAGTTCTATCCTGCTGCGTAACCTCGGCGCCACCGAGGAACAGGTCGCCCGCGCACGCCGTGACTACCGCGAGCAGATTGAAAGCATGAAGCTGAATCTGGACAGCTTAAAGCATTAAGGGTTGAAGTTTATCTACAATTTGGGCATATCTGAAAACTCGACAAATTGGAGCTTGTCGGGATGTGAGCCGAAGGAATTTAAGCCCGCAGAGCGGGCGACAGAGAAGTAGCCACAGGTGTAGTGAGCAACGCGAACGGAACCTGTGGTAGGGATAAAAAAAGAAATATGAACCCCGCAGACTTGCGGGGTGACAGAGGAGTTTTGCTTAGAAATGCACGGATCTTGAACC
>JAFURE010000113.1 GCA_017471985.1 Akkermansia sp.
CGAATTTGCAAATCTGCAATAAATAATCAAATATTTACGCAGAAATAAGGACACTTATACCTTGTAAAAAACTTTTCTAAATAGTAAGCAGCAATACTTTATAAGAGATTGCAGGTGTAGTATAAGTGTCTGAAAAAGACAATCGTTGCTCTCATGGCTCTGGCCGGGGTGGCTGTAGGAGCAGAGCCCGAACTCACTCCTCTCACGCTTACTTTCACTAAGGATATAACTGCGATTTCTTCGTTACCCAATGATTACACAGTAGTAGAAAAGAGTGTAAGTCTGACAGGTGATACGACTACCTGTTTGACTAAAGGCAGCTTCAAGACTGACTACTTGCGCCCCGACACCAACGTTGATTCAAAAGGTACCAGTTGGACATTGAACTTCTCGATCGGAAATAACTCAGGTCGTGATTTTGTCATTGATTCCATTGATATAGATGCTTTCACCTATACTGGTGGTGGTGGTGCGCAGAATAACAATCGCAACTTCCTCTTCACTGTTACTGCAGGCGAAACAAAGATTACCACAAAGGAAAATCTCTTTATCAAAGGCAGCGAGCAAAACGGAACCTCAGAAGGAACGCTCACGCTCAATCTGGATGAATCATTGACGATTGCAGCAGATAGTACATTGAAGTTCACAATCACCGTAAATCAGGGAGCACAAGTGTCATACGCTGATGGTGGAGGAGAGGCTCGTGGCTCTTTCGTTGGCATTGAAACGGTTAGATTTAACGCCGTCCCCGAGCCCACCACCGCCACGCTGAGCCTGCTGGCTCTGGCCGGTCTGGCTGCTCGCCGTCGCCGCCGCTAAAGCTTTGGCGTGACAAGTCGTCGCTGATGCGATGGCTCGTCAATGAACGCTGACACATCAACAAGCGCCGCCGTCTTTTAGAGACGGCGGCCTTTTTTTGGGGTGGTTGACTGACCTGCCTGATATATAATAAAGGAAAGCAGCATTTGAAACTTGCAAAGAGCCCGTCAATCTGCTATGCTGAGCGGGTAATGAAACGCGCATTTTTCACAGGCATGCTGATGGCGCTGACGCTGGGGTGGCTGAGCCCGGCGGTAGCAGCCGAGCAGAAGCCCAACATCATATTGGTGCTGGTGGATGACATGGGCTGGGGCGACCTGGGCCTGAACCAACCGGCAGAGCATACGGACACGCCTCGCATCGACACCCCGGTGCTGGACAGACTGGCCACGCAGGGCGCCCAGCTGCGCCGCCACTACACCTGCGCCCCCGTATGCGCACCGGCCCGCGCCTCGCTCTTTACGGGTCTGCACCAGGGGCATGCCGAGGTGATACGCAACAATAGCTTCGACGCCGCACTGGAGAACGGCCATACACTGGCCAGTGTGCTGAAGGCCGCCGGCTACAGCACGGCCCTCATCGGCAAGTGGGGCATAGGCGGCGGTCGCGAGAGCGGCGGCACGCCCACCACCTGCCCGGCCTGGCCGACCAAGCGCGGTTTTGACTACTTCTTCGGCTACAACAACCACCTGGCCGGCCACCGTCATTACCCGAAAGAGGAGAGCAACGCCGACCCCGAGACCCACTGCAATGCCGTGTGGGACGGCGATGAGCTGATTACCGACAAGCTCGACGGCTGCTACTGCACCGACCTGTTCACGGCCCGCGCCAAAAAGTGGATTGTGGATCAGCAGACAGCCGACAAGAGCAAGCCCTTCTTCTTGGCGCTCACCTACGTGGCACCACATGCCCGCCTGGGCATACCTGCCGGCCCCTACCCGCAGGGCGGCGGCCTGACCGGCGGTGTGCAGTGGCTGGGCACCCCCGGGCAGATGATTAACACCGCCCGCCCCGCTGATTGGGACACCTTCATTCACCCCCAGTACCGCGAAGCCTGGCAGGACTACGCCACCGCCCGCTACGGCAATGGCGCTGCCCACAAGCTCATGACCGCCCGCCGTCATGCCTCGATGATTACCCGCGTGGACGAGGGGGTGGGCGACCTGGTGAAACTGTGCGAGGATTTGGGTATTGCCGAGAACACGGTCATCATCTTCACCAGCGATAACGGCTCGCACGATGAACCCGGTGCCGTGTACGGCTTCAACGGCCACCCGGCCCCGGCGCAGGACCCCTCATTCTTCCGCAGCTACGGCAATCACGACGGCATAAAGCGCGACGTGTTTGACGGCGGCCTGCGTGTGCCCTGCGTGGTATACGCCCCCGGCATTGTGAAGAGCGGACTGGTGAGCACCACGCCCACGCAGTTCCAGGACTGGATGGCCACCGTGGCCGACCTGGCCGGTGTTCCCGCCCCCATGCGCTGCGACGGCACATCGCTGGTTCCCCTGCTGCAGGGGCACGATACGCTGAGCAGCAATCCTGACCGCGTGCTCTATGCCGAGTATGCCTTCGGCGGCGGCATGGCCCAGTACCGCGACTATGCAGCCAACAAGAAGGGTCGTGTGCGCGGTGAGCAGCAGGTGCTCATCTTCTTCGACAACCGCAGCAACCGCTGGCTGAAGGCCCTGCGTACCGGCGTGAAGACCGGCACCGAGCCTTGGGAGCTCTTCGATACCGAGGCTGACCCCCACGAGAGTACCCCGCTGCCCGAGAGCCAGTGTGCCGACATGCAGCAGTTCCTCAATAACCTCGCGCTCCGGAACCGCCGAGCCTATGATTACTACCGCGACCCGCAGGCCCCGCGCCGCAACAATGGCTGCGGTGGTTTCCGCAGCTACGACATGAACCAGGTGCCCGCCAACCCGCCCACTCAGCCCGCCTGCCTGCAGAACGGCCTGTATGTGCAGCAGGTTCAGGCCACCGCCCCCTGGGTTCCCGCCGGGGTGAATGCCCCCGCTACGCTCGACCTGCAGGTGGCTAATCCCAACGGTGCTACCCTGCCCGCCGGTACCATCACCACCTACACGGGTTACCTCAATGTGCCCGACGACGGCAACCACTGGCGTTTCTACCTCACGCTCAGCGATGTTCCGGGCAGCAAGGCCTTCGTGAAACTGCACAACTTCAACCTGGTGGACGCCGACTTCAATTACACCCCCGGTACCACCGCCACAGAATCCGCCGCTGCCAATACCGTGGAGTCGGATGCCGCCCGTACCGGCAAGAAGGGTATTCCCCTCAAGGCGGGTCTGCACCCCATCACCATCACTGTGGTACAGGGTGAAAGCGCCCCCGGTACCCTGCGGCTGGAGTGGAACCGAGGCCCGCACAACGGCACTCAGACGCCCCGCGTTCCTATCCCGGCCGATGCGTTTAAACACGCCGGACATTAAAAAAAAAGCCGCAGTCATAACTGACTGCGGCTTTTTTATTTTGAATCTTTCACGTTCTTTCAGCAATCCTCGCCCACTGAGATACCATGCTTAAGCAAAAAACGCCGGAACTCTTCATGTGTAGAACTCTTTAAATGATGCTCCTTTTGCTTAGAGATATAACTGATGACTTTGTCTCGGTTTGATTCACTTACAGAAAATACGCCATAACCTTCCTGCCATGAAAAATTCTTATAGCTTGGACCAATTTCCTTTAAC
>JAFURE010000114.1 GCA_017471985.1 Akkermansia sp.
CACCCGCTCACTTCGTTCGGGGTTCTGATATGTTCTTCGTTTTACCCAGCGTTCCGCCGCGTGGCGGCTCCACGCTGGGCTATTATTATGTCGCCCTGACGGGCTCAGAATTCCTCGGGCTTTCAGCTCGCCAAATTCCAATTTATCGAGCGCTTTTTTCAAACTTTGGAACACATGTGTCAATTCAAAGCTTCTCACGCCGAAAACTACCGGCAGGGGTAGGTGCAACAACAAAAAAGAAGTAAATGCGCAACAAAAATGACCGTTGCCGGCGTCTATTTACTAGAAAGCCCTCACTTTCTGCCATTTTTTAGTTGCGGATTCGGTGCCGGGATGTATTATCAATGGGTAGCAGAATATTTTTTATGATGGCAGCGAACAATTATATTATCAAGGCTTTTGTGGCTCTGGCATTAGCCTCGCCGCTTGTCTCCGCAGCAGCGGCTCAGCCGCGGGAGGCCGCGCCGGCGGCAGCGCCTGTGGCGGCATTGGATGCGGCGTTTCATGAGGCCGTGCTCAAGAGCTTTTATGCGTTCCGGCATGACGACACCGCCCTTCGGGAATTGCTGCAGAAAGGGGCAGATGTGAATGCGGTGGATGCTGCGGGCAACAATGCTCTGATGCTGCTTATCAAAGCCGCAGACGGTCACAACGAACACCACATCCGAAAAGAGCTCTTCGCGTTCCTGCGCGATGCCGGGATAAATCTGCACGCCCGCAACAAAGACGGGCTGAATGCGGCGGAGCTGAACTGCTGCCTGTACTGGCCCTACGATTTCCTGACAAAGGAATTTGAGAAAGCCGATGTGCCGATAAGCCCGGGGGCTCGCCTGGCAGCCGCTGCCGCGGTGAGCAATGTGGCCGAGGTGGAGCGCCTGTTGCAAGCCGGGGCTGACCCGAATTTCAACAGTGCCTGCGCTCTGACCAAGTGCATGGGGATTATTACCGATGGCCCGAAAAAGAACGAGGTCATCATCGCTGCCCTGTTGCTGCAGGCTGGAGCTGACCCGAATCTGGATGGTTCGACGCTGATGTCTCGCGCGGTGCACAGCGATTTTTCAGAGCAACTGGTGCCGCTGCTTTTGCAGCATGGGTTCCGAGTGCGGGATATCGATGCGAACATTAGCAGCCGGTGGCTGGGGCATCTGTTGTTGCATCGGACTCCGGCCAGGGTCGAAACCGTCAATCTGCTCATCTGCCACGGCGCTGTGCTGAATGATGAAACGTGGTACACTCCTTACTTCTGCCATCTTGTAAAGGAAGGCATAGGTTTCTGGCAGGAGATGCAGATTGCCCGCCATTTTGTCGAACTGGGGCTGGATGCCACTCGCAAGGATAAGGACGGCAAAACCGCCAGTATGCTGGCACGCGAAAAGAAGCTCGGCCTGGGTATTCAGCAGATTCTGGGGAATCCGCAGGCTGTGCTGGCAGAGCGGCAAAAGAAGGCTCAGCAGGTGGATGAGGCCGGACGCACGCCGTTGATGTTGGCCGTGGCAGACCCGCACCAGCCCGCCATCGAGGTGTACAAATGGCTCCGCTCCGGGGCTGATGTGAACGCCCGCGATGCCCAGGGCCGCACCGCCTTGTTCTACATCAACTCCTTCTGCCCGCAGAAAGACCTGAAAGCGAAGCTGCTCATTGAAGCCGGAGCGGATGTGAACGCCCGGGATGCTCAGGGGCTCACTCCGCTGCTGGCGCTGCCGTACGTGCACGACCTCTCCATACCGCAGCAGCGTTCCTGTGCTCCCGTCATCCGTCTGCTGGCAGAGGCCGGGGCAGATTTGAACGCATGCGACCCCGCCGGTTTCACTCGCCTGGAGCAGATGCTGCGCCGCGGGAACCTGAGCCGGGCCGATTCGGAATGCGTGCTGCTGCTCCGGCAGCTTGGCTGCTCGCTCCGCCCCGAAGCCGTGAAAAAATAAGCTGCCATCATCATAGAGGAAAGGAGAATTCATGCTGCCATTATCCATGAAATTGCTTGCTCCGGTTCTGGCCGCGCTGGTGCTGATGCCCCCACCGGCCGGAGCCGCCGAAATGAAGGAAGTTGCGAGCAAGGAAACGCTTCTCTGCTCTGAGGTGACCCCGGAGGATGCCGCGCTGTTCGACCGCTATTTCGGCACTGCTGCCGCGCCGGTTGCAGAGGGATGGGATGCGGAGAAGCTGGTGCAATTCTCATCCTCCTGGCAGCGGAACAAGGCCGGTAAGCAGGTGCTCTGCGAGCGCCTGATGATTCTTGCTGAGGATGGCAGCACGCTGCGCAAACTATTCTGCGAACGCTTTGAGACAAATCCCGCTAAACGGGTTAACTACAAGGAGCTGAAATATCGCGCCGTTGTGCCTTTTGTGTTTGCTTACAATCTGGTGGGTATTGTTGATTTTGACGATGAAACGCTGTATGTGGATTGCGTTCATTTTAATCCGCAGACCCGCAGCCTGGAGGGTATCGAAAGCAAGCATTGGTCTCGCAGGGAATTACACGCCATGCGCGGTGATTTAACCGAAGAGGACAAGTCGCTTTTCGATACCTGTTTCCCCAGACACAAATGGCGGCACACTCCCCCCGCCTGGGATGCCGGGCAGCGCGTGCTGTATTCTGCCCGGGGGCGTACTGGTGCCCGCGGTGCCTATGCGCTCAACGGCTGCCTCAAACGCATCGCGGCGGATGGCAGCAGCTGCCGTATCGCGGTCAAAACCCTCGAAACCAAGGGTGCATGGATATGCCGCGACCGCCCCCGGGCCTGCGAGCTCCCCATGGTGGTGCCCTTTGTCTTTGTGGAGCTGAGTGACAAGCTCCGATTCCACATCGAGCAGTTCAATCCCCGGACCGGAGCATACGAGGGCTCCCGTATCAGGGAGTATGACTTCCGCTCGCTGGAGCTGGTGAATGATGCCTGGACGCCCGCCGCCCCTTCGAATTAAGCTTCCACATGGATTCTGATACACGAAATAATATGAACAAGAGCTTGATGATTACCGCTTGTTGTCTGCTTCTGATTCTTTCTGCAAAGGCAGAGGAGGTTGTTTACCCCGGAAATCCTGACCATCCGGAATTCGGAAACAGGCTGTATTTTGAATATGATAGTGTGCTGATTCGCCTCATTCAGAAGATGAATGGCAGCGATGCCTCGCGTCAGGCAGTCATAAGCCGCATCAAGGAACACCCCGAAGAAGTGAACGACTGGTGGAGCCACGAGGGCTGGAGCGGCTCACCCCTGACAGAAGCCATGCGTAAGAACGACAAGGAGATAGTGTCCCTTCTTCTGGCGGGTGGGGCTATTCCGTTCCCGCCTCCCGGCACCTCATTCTGGACGGATTATGCAGAAGGTAAACCGCAATATGCTGAGATTTTCTCCCTCATCAGGGCAGCTCAGAAAAAATACCCTGTCTATTCGAGCATACTGTCCTCCGATGCATATCGCAAGCGCCACTCCGGAAAGTGATGGAGAATTCCCTGCCGGGTAATATCAACATGGGTAGAAAGAGATAGGCATGTCGACGAACCAGACAGACGGCGATAAGGCAGTGCGACCGGATGGCGCTCTCCGCCTTTTGAAGAGGGGCGCGGCGGCGGTGCTTGCCATTGTTGCGTTGTGTGGCATTCTCGTGGCCGGTTTCATGTATTCGGATGTTGCTCAAAGCGTGAGCAGCGAGCCCGTGTACGAAACGACACCGGGGCAGGTGAACCCGGCACTGGATGGCAAGTTGGTCAAGATGCGAGTCACCGAACTGGTTGCAGAGGGTGGCCCGGTGGTGGATGAAATTTTCGGGTTGCGAGAGGAGAACACTATCGCCTTGAACCGTTATTACAGGCCGGAATGTTCAGATGGGCGGCTGCGGGTGTATTATAAGGAACTGCATGGTATTCGAAAGGCTTTGCTCCTTGCCTCTGAAGTGAAAGCAGGCGCCTACTCGCTCCGTGCACGAGATAGTTTCTGGGATGACCTGGCCGGGGAATACCTCAACCCCGATGAAATGACCCTCCCTGCTGCATGGGAGGGGCGCGTGGTATCCCGAACGGCGCATGGTATTACCCTGCGCACAGATGATACCTCCAACCTTGCAACTCAATACGCAGAGTTTCGATATAGGCGGATTCCGTCACCTTGGCGTGGGGTGCGCCACATGGTAGGCCGTCAGCAAGGCAACGTGCTGGACCTCACAGGTGAGGGCTGCGGACTTATTCGCGGGGAGGAGCAGTATCAGCAATGGTCTCGGATGCGCCCTGCCGTGGGGCTGCTGCTGATGCCGGTCTGGGAATATTGCTTCTACTTTCTTTGTTTACAGGGGGCGATAACACTGTGCCTGCTTCCGGGCGGGCTGTTGATGCAGAAACGGGGATGGGTGCGGGCAACCTACGTTTCCATACTTTTGGGCGTCCTGCTCACTGCATTGGTGGCTAGTGCGTTTTGGCTTCTCCCCTATTCGGAGTATAACTGGATGACTTGGACATATACCTTGCTTCCCGGCCTGATTGCCCTCGTTCTGCTCTGGTTCGCGTGCCGGAAAAACAGTAAAGAGCATTAGGCATCTCCATCTCGTCCCCGCTCCTCTACCCCGATTAATGTAGAGGAACGTCATGTCCAGACTCCTGAAAAATGTTTATGAGGATAAAGAAGCTGATGAAAGTTCAACTTGATGTTTGTAACCATCGGAGCATGGGACTTCAGTCCCGAAATCAAGGTGCGTTTATTGCTCCGGCAATTAAAGATTGATGTGTTATCCGTATTGGTGGTGACGGACAAATTGGAATTTGGCGATTAGTTTGCGAGCGACAGCGAGCGTCTATTTGAGCCCGCGGAGCGGGCGGCATATCCATAGCGAGGCGGTGGAGCACTCCACGCGGTAGCGTGGGGTGCGGAACCCCTCGTAGGAATAAAAAAGGTAATTGGAACCCGTGAAACGGGTGACAGCCTGTCACGGCGTCTTGTCTCGGCGGAGCTTCAGCGGAGACGGAAGGGCGTAAGCCCGAAGACGGAAAACGGTTGCATATCATAGAGCTGGGCCTTCTGTCACCCGTTTCACGGGTTCCATATTTTTTGTTGCCAAACGAGGGGCTTACGCCCCTCGCTATGGATATGTCGCCCACTTACGTGGGCTATAAATTCCGCTTGCTTGTGCTCGCTAACTGCCCGACAAATTCCAATTTGTCGTTGAGACCAAGCAATATTCTTTAATTGCCGGAGCAATAATCGGGACTGAAGTCCCGTGCTCCGCCAATGTTCCCCTCCACAAATTCCGAACTATCGGGCAGTAGTGACTTCCTCAATGTTGTTTATGTTTCAATATATTATAAAGTCCTTGGGATACACGCGCCGTTTTCGCCACTTGGTGTACTAACAGCTTGTACTACCTGTCTGTTTCTGGTAAAATCCTCCTGCAACAAACATCCGTCTTCCCTTAGTTATGACCATGCCCGCAGCCTCCTTGCCTTCGACGAAAGACTCAGGTCGCCAATCCTGGCTTCTTATCAGCGGTGTATGGCTGGGACTCAATGCTCTCGTGCATCTGTTCTTGTTCCCCTTTTTGCTGTATACGGGCTTGTGCACGCTGTTGATGCCGTTTTCCCTGTGGATTCTTTCTTCCCTGACCACCAGCACCAGAACTTACGCGCTGCTGAACATCCCACTCATGCTTTACACACTGGCGTGGTGGTTCACCACCCCTTTGATGGGCTGTTGGTTTACCCTGCTGTGGCTCCCCTTCATCCCGATGGGGTTCGGAGGTCTCCGCTGTCGCCCAGGCAACAGCCTGACACTTCAATGTGTGCTGTATCTGGTAGCGCTGCTGCCCTACATTGCCATGCTGCCGTTTCTTATATTCGTCTTAAGAGATTTCAACAGATGATTCCATCCATTGTGCCACACATCCCCGAATCCTGAGCATCACAGCCCTGTGCCTCGCGGCGTTGGGGGCTCAGACTAACTATCAAAGAGTAAAAAGCTATGAAACCTGTAACTAAAAGAGTCATCAGCATTTACCTGCTGCTGCATCTGGCCCTGATGGTTGTAAAATCTCTCATCATATGGCTTCCTGTTTTCTTCGTTTTATACGGAGGTATACAGGCGGTGGTACTGCTCACCATGCTGAATAAGAAGCCGGGCGATGCCTTGTCCGTTACCAGACGGTGGGTAATCTATCTGTTGACCGCCATGGAAGTTACATATACCATAGAGCTGTTGGTTATAGGGGATTTTCTTCTGCAGGATGTATTGGGGTGGGGTGTATTACCCTGGGATTATTTGAAGGGGACGATTTTCACCAATCCCGAGTTCTTCCACATCATACCCGGCGTGTCGCTGACTGCTCTTTATCTTTCTCTGGCGGTAATATGGTTAGTTGTGTACGGTATCCGCAGAATTTTCAGAAAGTATAGAGGAAATCAGTTTACACCACCTGCAAAACTATGATGCGCCTTATCAACAAGATGCCGGAGTGCCGTTTTGTGCCACCGGCAACAAAAATGCAGGAAACGCGCAACAAAATGCCCGCTGGGGAGCGTCTACTTATTAGAAAATCTGCACTTTCTGCAATTTTTTATTGCGGATTCGGTGCCGGGAAGTATTATCTTCTGTAAAAGAGATAGAGTATAATGAAGACAATTTTCCACAGAATCCTTGCCACCACAGCCCTGTGCTTTGCGGCGGTGGGGGTGAGCTCGTGCACGATGACAGCACACGCCCCTTATCTGCGTAGCTGCTCCCTTTCGCCTCAAAAAGCCTCAGCCCTGCAAAATGAAGCCGATGTCACCATATACAAAACAGACCATGGCGGCGTGGCCTACCTGGTGCACAAACACATCATCTGCATGGATGCAGCATCAGTCGCAAACAGAGTCAAGGAAGAACAAAAAGCCATTACCATCCATATATCCTACCTTGCCTCTGTTCCTATGATTAATGATGCCGTAAAGCCTTTTCTGGATAGGTCCGTGCCCATCCAATACATCACAACCGTCAATAACCACGATGTCATTCCGTGTGTGTATTCGCTGGTTGACATGAACAAAAATCAGAAGTAATCAGCTAACCTCCTCATGCCCACCATCCCCAGAATCCTTGCCACCACAGCCCTGTGCCTTGCGGCAGGGGTGAGTCAATCTTGCCATACCGTCTCTGCCGAAGTGCCGACAGAGCGGTATGTCCGACAAATGCCATACTCTCCCATTCGCGATGCCGAGCTGGAACAATCCAGCCGCGAGAAGTTGGCCGCCTTGCAATCGTTGGCTCGTGCGTGCAAGAGCGTTCGCGTGGTTATTGAATGGAGCCTTTTCACCGGACGGATATTGCAAGGAACAGAAGTGCCCTTGTCAGAATCAGAAAAAGCCGAATTGCTGAGCCTAATCGGCAAACTTCAGCCGGTCAAGCCGGACTTGTGTGCCTTTGTTACTCCCGCATACGCCCTGGAGTTGCAATTTGTCATGGCTGATGGCAGCATCAAAACAACACCATTCCCGGCTGTTGCTGCGTTAAGCCGAGTCAGTTCAGACGGCTATGCTTTTATGTGCAGCATGGCCTTGCCGGATGCCGATGCCGAACGTTTGGTCAAACTCGCGAAACACGAGTGGGTACAACAAAGAATAAATCAGGCTCGAAAGGGTAAGTGAGCTAGCCTCAAGTGTCTATTTACTAGAAAATCCCCCTCCTGCTCAATTTTTTGTTGAGGATTCGGTACCGGGTAGTATTATCATATGTAGAAGGATATAACTAAATGAAAGACAAGCCCCGTAACAAAAAAAGCATATTTGTAGTGCTGATACTGCTGATTTGCTGTGCAGCCTATCTGGCGTACGATGTTGCTGCCGAGGCTACTCCCGTTTTGTCTTTTCTCTTTCCTACCGGTGCCGTTCTTCTATTCTGCATCTACATGTTGCTGAAACAACTTCGCTCTAAATGACCATGCCCGCCATCATCCACCGAATCCTGACCACCACAGCCCTGTGCCTCGCGGCGGTGGGGCTGAGCTGTGCCCCGCGGCCTGTCATTGAGCTTTCCTATAATATGGCGGCCCAGGCCTGTGAAAAAGCAGAGCGAGAACTTCCCTGCCCCTCCTGGGATGAGCTGTATGAAATTCAGGGTGTCTACAGCTTTGATTTTATCACGCCCGATGATGAGCTGGACCATGGAACGCCGGATATTATGATTCTGACCCCGCAGGCGCATGGAAAATACCGATATGGCGTCACGATTTTCCACATCTGCCAAGGGCATCATCTTGATGATCCTGAAATGACCTGCCATCTCAACTGCGAACTTAAAAATGGTGTTATCACGATTTCTGAACGCACGGCTGACAATCTAATCGGCAAGAAAGGTCCCCATAGCATATCATTCAAAAGAGATGCGCAGAATCACATCAGAGGCCTCATTGTGAAGGATGCCAATGTAGCCGATGTGGAAATACACTACCGCAAAAATATGGGCCACCGTGATTTCAATTGACTTCTTATCATCAAATGAAAGGATTTTGTAATATAACCTCCCTCCCCAAAGCCTTTGCCACCATAGCCTTGTGCCTTGCGGCGGTGGGGCTTGCTTCATGCAGCTGGTGCTGGCCCTCTCTGCATTCGGCAGAGGCGGTGCTGCACTGTGACAAGCAGGTGGTAGTGTGCATCACAGAACCAGGTTCTATATTCAAATACAGATACAAGGGGCTGGATTGGTATCCCATCAAGCTGGCCCGCGCCATAGATAAAGGGAAAAGCATTTATCGACGTGGAGATGGAGCCGCCTGGTGCATACAGAATACCACCGACCGCTACCAGATTCTGCAGGAGAGTGTGCGCACCTGTATGGTTCCGTGTGTAGAGCATTGCACCACCCGTGTGAACGGCGGAATGCGTTTCGACCAGGCCATCATGGAACAGGATTTTCCGTACTCAAAGGCAAAACGTATTGAAATAGCCGGAGATGAGGTGCTCCTCAGTATCCATGGCCCGGGCGAGCTCAGTATGCCATATCAGGAAGTCCGCAGTGCCGTCGCCGGTATGCCGATAACGGAGACACCCGCCCGGCCATCCACCGGGCAGCGTATCGCCGCCACGCCGCTGCAGGTAGTGGATTTCACCGCCACCGCTGCCATGCGGGCTGCGGAAGCAGCTGCCATCATCGTTCTCCTGCCTCCGGCTGCCGTATGGAATGGCATCGCCAAGCTCTTCAATGGATAATATCAAACGAGTAACATCACCATGGTTTCTATCCACAAAATTCTGACCACCACAGCCCTGTGCCTTGCGGCGGGGGCTTGTGTGGGCTGTTGCAACGCAGCAGCGAAACAAGTAGAGACACAGCAAAACCGGGTTAAGCCGACTCATGAGGAGGCGCGTCTCCGACACATCAGGCAAGCCGAAGATAAACTTGCAAGGTGCAGGGAGCTTCTGGAGACTATGCAAGCCGAAGTGGAGGTATACGGCCCCGGGCAGGATTCTCCCCGCTATGCGGTGAAAGCGGAAGATATGCCTCGTCTGCGGTACATTATCAGCCAGCTACAGGCCAATCCGGAGTTTGCTCCCGTGCGAGTTACGATGCGGCACTCGAGCCGCCTGTATTTTCTGAATCTGGCTTTCAGCGATGGCGTGTATCTGAGTCTGAGGGCCGAGCGTATCACCAGCCCGGAACGCACGGGTATAAGCCATACACGTAGTCTCTACGCCTTGCCAGACGCCGGTCTGCGCCGGGAACTTATAGGCATTATCGAACGCGCTCTACCCCCGAAAAAATAAAATTTCGTGTTCACCATGCACACCATCCCAAGAATCCTGACCTCCACAGCCCAGTGCCTTGCGGCGGGGCTCTTGCTGAATAGTTGCATGATAAGCAACATTGGCGGTACTATACGTGATATGGGAGAAGAAAAAACAGCGGTAGACACCAATAACCCGGTAGGTGGAGTTGTGTACCGAAAAAACTCGACCTACGACTCTCAGGTCATCATGCAAGCTCCAGAGGTTGTGTACAGAGGCAGAGATGGGTTAATTCGTGACAACAAGGGGGGATTTTGTTGCTTTGGGTGCCCCGAAGTAAAAGAAACGGGGCGCACCCTGTGGGTTCAGGTCGATTCGACCGGAGCTTATACCCTTTTGACCGCAGCTCCTTCTCACGAATGGAAAAAAGAAGAGTTTTCTCAAATATGGCGAACTCCTGCAAACCGTCTTCGACCTTATAAAACGCGGGAAACCTGTAACAAAACCCTGTTGTCCGCAATCGCAGTTCCCTTTGATTACGCTATCGACCCTGCATTGACCGTGGGATATTCAACTCTGTGGATTCTCTCTCTGCCTTTTGCCTGGGTCTTATTTTAGAAGCGTAAACAGCAGTGAGGGGATAATGCCACACTCTCTATGCACATCGCTTGTAAGAGGTCATGGAAAATGAAATACAGCATTCGCGGAGGGTGGACAAAATCTTATAACCAGCAGATGGAACGGTCGTGCTCATCCCTGAACTGGCCGCATAAACAGTCATCGGGAAGAATGTGTACGCGTCCTCCATCTCGTTGGGGCAAAGGAATATCATTCTCCGTAGCCGGTAGGATTTGCACATACCCCTCGTTTTCCTTGTAACACAATTTGCGCCCCGGCTCAAAGTCAAACAATTCTCGTCCGTATTCTCCATGTGGAGGATAGGTTGCGATTACGACCAAGCCAGAGGGATGTGTGGCAAGTTGGTGGTGGCTGCCGGCATACCAAGTTTTTTTCACGAGAGAGACCTGAATTTCTCTCGATGCATGAGTGATATTCCCTATTTCATCACACTGCTCATCCGAAAAACGACACCGCGGATGAAGATTGGCATACATACAACCGTATTCGATAGCCAAGGGAAGCAGCAGCTCCATACTGTCCGCATCATGTATGGACTTCAACACTGTCAACTCCCTGCGAGCATACATCAGGCAATGACGATTGATGACCTCTTGCGGGACTTCTTCCGGTACAAGAGATTCTATATTTTCACCTTTGTATGCTTCGTAAAAATCCACTGCCTTAATGACATGGAATCTGGTACACTCGGTGTTACCTGTTGCTCTCAGAAGATTTAACTGTGGGATAGTCCGGCTTCCTTCTGCGGAAGCTGGCTCTACGAGCAAGTATTGGTATGGAGCCCGGCCGGAATCCGTGCTGGGATTCAAGGCCTCTCCCTCTGTCAGAGCATGCAGCACAACATGCAGCCTAATGTTATGCCGAGCATGCATCTCTGCTATACATCTTTGGGGGGTAATCCCTTCACGCATTTCCCACCCCTCATTGCAGCGCCACAGGTAGAGCCATGTTCTGAATACCTCCCCTTCCTCTTCGTCAACGCTCGTGAGGGAGTAGAGATACTCCGGCTTGCGCAGCAATCGCTCCCGCACCTCCTCCGGAGAGCATGGCAACTCCACCCCAAAGTAGTAATGTCCATTATCCGGCAATTGAAGATTTGTGGGTTCCGGCATAATTCGTTAAGTTAAGTAGAGATATTTATACCAATGAATGAGAAAGAAATCAAATCTAATCACTCATCATTTTTCGTCACCGGGGGCGGCTGCATGTGGTACACCTCCATCCGGTGCAATATAGAACAGGGGTTAAACTTTGATGTAAGCGGTAGTACGGGAGGAGCCGATTTTGCGGATGTCTCCATTATCGAGCATCTGTTTCAAGGTGCGTTCGATAAGGGAAATACTAATATCAGGGCAAGCTGCCATGATGTCAGCTTTGCGGATTTTACCCGGTTTTTGTTCAAACATCATTCTGATGCGTTCCATCTTATTAAGCTTTGCCGTGGCAACATGCTCCACCCGGCACTCAAACTCGCGATACGCTTTCAGGATGATGCTCAGCAGATACTGCAAAAAGGGAAGATAGTTATTATTCCCCACATCCCAGCCCACGCTACTCTCCTGCAAGGCTTCGTAATAGGTCTGCTTGTTTTCTTCAATCAACTTCTCCAGACTGATATATTTGCCGACAATGTAGCCATGCTGATGGAGCAACATGAGCGTGAGCAGCCGACTCATACGCCCATTGCCGTCATTGAACGGGTGAATGCACAGAAAATCAAAGACAAAAAGCACCAATAATATCAACGGATCACAAATCTCCTGTGCAACAGCCTGCTTATATGCATCGCACAAAGAACACACCGCCTCAGGTGTTTCAAATGCCGGAGTCGGGGTGAAACGGATATGCTTATTGCCGGCGGCATCTGTCTCCGCTATCAGATTATCCACATTCTTCCAATGTCCCCCCATGCCGGAGGGGTGGAAAGAGTATAAATCCCTGTGCAACTGCAAGATGGTATTCGGATTCAATGGAATATACTCGTAATTCTCATGAATGGTTCGCAGCACATCCCGGTACCCGGCAATTTCCTTTTCATTGCGGTTGATTGGCTCTACCTTCTGCAATACCAAATCCTTTAATCTCGCATCGGAGGTATAGATGCCTTCGATTCTATTGGAGGCATCCGTACTTTGAATCACAGCTATTTCCATCAGACTCAGCAGGACGTCTTTTCTTGCCGTGATAAACAGCGTCTGCTTGCCCCGGTATTCATGGATAGCTGACAGCAGATTGCTTATTTCCGGCGTAAGCAAAGGCCCGGGTAAATTTAAATAATTGAAGGTTCTCATGTCTGATTGCTGTTTCTCTGCCCACACTTTAGCAGCTTTCTGCCCACTTTCAAACCAAAAGTAGGCAGTAACACTATTAAAGTGGGCAGAAAAGTCCGGTGGTGACACCGCAATATCGCGCAAACTGGCCAAGCTGCACTTGGGCAGAGCATGGCAGGAACAAGCCGGGCCGGGGTATCGCTATTTCCTCGTGTTCCAGGATAAGGATATCAGCATGACCGGGGCGTACCCCATGAGCGAGTTCCTCAAGATTCTGGCCGAACTGTAAACAACGCGCAAAACACCACTCAGACTCCTCGTTGATACGCCCAGACAGGCCGCAAGACCAAGACCATGACCCGCCCCCGGCAGACCAAGGGCTCTACTTCGAGCAAATCCACCCCCTGCAGTCTGTTTTTGCGCCATCGGCAACAAAAATGCAGGAAACACGCAAAAAAATTCCTGCCACGCTTGAACAGAGGGGTGGGAATTGATATAATAACCGGTGACATATACGCGCTTAGTTATGCCCCCCATCCCCAGAATCCTTGCCACCACAGCCCTGTGCCTTGCGGCAGGGGAAAGGACATAAAAGAAAAGCCACGATCCGCCGATTCAGTTAAACTTTTTCTTCTGGTATTTGGAGTTTTATCATGTTCCGAATCTTTACGTTATTGCTTCTGGTGAGTTTTATGTCTTCATGCTCAGAGGAGCAGGATGTCAGATTAAATCAATTGGAGGAAAAGTTTTCCATACAGCTTCAATTAATTAATATTGAATACGCCCGGCATCATCTGGATTATGGGGTTGTATACATCAAGCTGCATAATTCCCCCGGCAACGAGTTCTGGAGTTCTCTGGAATCCCATGGTTGGGAAAAGGACGCCGACAGCAGTACCATTTCATATTCAAGAGAAGGTTACAGACTTGATTATATCAACGCCGAGCAACTGATAGTCATTGAACCACCGCTCAAAGTAACCCCCTGAACCAGCCACCCGGCAAAAGAGACAACAGCTCTTGAACCAAGAGGTGCAAATTGCTATAATGCCCCGTAACAGGTACTCGATTAACCTCAATGAATCGTCGACTCAAAATCACAAGCTATGTAGTATGCCTTTTGGCAGTTTTTTTGCTGGAGGGATGCATATCGCTCTACACTGGGCGCTACACTGTTATTGATACAGGAGGGGCCATCTCTACCATAGGACGAGAGGAACCGGGGCTGCACTACACATATCGCGCGGAGCACAGACCGGAATACATCGTACACGACAAGGTGTGGAAGAAAGGCGATATCTATATCGTACAGATTCCTATCACCTATACTCCGGCCCGAGAATCAGTCATAGTGCATGGCAGAGGGTGGAAAAACACACCTAACACGTGGAGTTGGCCCGATTCGCGACGTCGTGCAGACGAGGCTGCCGGAACTCCGGTAGAATACTACTATGCACTCATGAACGAACAGCAGTACCGGCGGCTGACGTTCCGGGTCAAACGAATCACAAAGGAACACGAGCGCCCCTTCTACCAGGTTCCCGTTCATCCGGCATCAGAAATCGACCTGAGCGGAGCCGAGCTCGTGCTGGACTCGGTGACGTCTCTGAAGAAGAATGATGTCCGCACGCCCCACCTAGCATTCTGGCGTGCTGAAGAGCAAGTTCCCGACCGCAGAGCATGGTACAACTACGTCATTATGCCTCTCAGCTGGGCTGCCGAGGTTGTGGATATTCCACTCACCATCGTTGCTACACCCATCGGCTGGCTGGTGGATGCCATCTATGAACCTCTGCATCACTGACTCAACAATCCCTTCCTACCCTTGCAGGTGCCTCTTCGCGCCATCGGCAACAAAAATGCAGGAAACTCGCATTTGTCCCCTTTGCCGGGCAGATTCAGGACAGAATGAAGGAAATCAAGGTGCAAAAAGAACAAGACTGACTTTGAAAAAGCATGGACGAGTCCGACATAATTGATGCGATACTGATGCCGCTGGATGAGGATGGCTGGAATATGATACGCGACAGGGGGATTGATTATGTGTACCCCTCCGGGCAGACGGCTCTGGGACTGGCCGTAACCTATGAACAGGAGGAGAATGTGTATCTCCTGCTTCAGAAGGGCGCCAACCCGAACATAGTCGGAGAAGTCGGCATTCCGCCCCTTCTGGATGCGTATATATCTCGCAATCCCCGGCTGGTTATACTGCTGTTGATGTATGGGGCTAATCCGGAAGCCACAGACTCGGAAGGCAGCATCAGCAGTGTGGCGAAGATGCTCTCTGTTGAGGGAAGCTCAGATTTTCTGGATACTCTTTTCTGCCACCACCCATCTACACGAAATATACAATCTTAAAGCGATGAATAAACCATTCCACAAAATCCTTGCTACCACAGCCCTGCGCCTTGCGGCAGGACGAGAATGAGCCTTGGGCTCGTCCTTTAGCTATCGCTTGGAAGTGTCTTTTATCCCCTTGTAAGCGATGTTTCATTTTAGGTTGCCACTCGGTGAGAAATAGGCCTTAAACTACAGATTCTGTGTAACTTGCCAGTTCGAAACATCTTTGCTTGCCGAAGAGCCATCATTACCCCAAAACCGCCTACCTGTCACGGCGTAGAAAGTAGCACGTCAGGGCTGACTCGAAGCCGGAAGCTCACAGAATCAATAGATAGTAGATTCGAGGCTTGTTTAGTACCCCTGAAAAGCATTTGAGCTTAGGAAAACGAGCTTCCGGCTTCTCTTCGATACGCCGTGACAGGTAGGCATGCTTCCGCATTCGGGCTGCGCCCTACGCCGCGACAAGTAGGCTTTTCGGCCTTTTGGAGCCGTTTTGCGCCCGGCGGGGCGTGCGAGCTCTTGGGAGGACGTAGCTTTAGTGAAGCCCCCTGCAATGTACCGTTCAATGACCTGACGTCCCCACTCGCCCTCGGCTGGGCCGAGGTCCGGCTCGGATGTGTCCTCGCCTCTCGGGGCGCGGGAGCCCACCGGGCTTCCGCGTGTGCTCAACAACCACTCTCGGCCCTGCGGGCGCCCGGTAAACCGGGGAGCTCATGCACCGCACGCAACAGGTCAGGGGGTGAGAAGGCCCGTGATGCTCCATGCAAAAAGGCACCCAATCGGGTGCCTTTTTGCATGGAGTAAAAGGATCATTAGCTTGGAAAAGTTTTGACCGGAAATCGCGTTTTTTGCTTTTGGCACGTTCACTCTATGCAAATAATGAATAGATTGTAACATGTTGGATAGGTGTCTTTTGTGAAAGAACCTCCACAATTAGGGAGACTTTTACATCGCTTGTAAGAGGTCAGGCAAAATGAAATACAGCATTCGTGGGAGTATTATAGCTATATAATGAAGCAACATGTCAAAATTACGTTGTCCGGATTACTTGAAAGAGCATCTCTTATCTGGTAGAATACATCCGCTCTTCCGCCACCACTAGTCTGGTGGGTGGCCATGTCACCTCTCAGCGGGGAGTATACCAACCCTGTCCGTTGATGTGATGTGTCCTCCAGGGTACGGAACAGCAGAGAACTTGGTTGGAGGAGAAATGAATCATGCATGCTATCGACATGATTGAGCTTCTGTTGCTCATTATACAGGTCACCCTGTTTGTGCTTCGGCACCTCTGATGAGTCATAGGGCTCCGCTCGGCTCGGATGACCACCGGGTCGAGCGCATGTCTCCGTCATCAAAAATCAAAATAATCTATTTTTATCGGGCTAAATCATTGACAAAATGTCTGGATTGGCTATAATAGCGTCATCAGATAGCATGCTGATAAACAATTCTCCTGAAGCGCTCCCGCCTAGTCACCGGGGGCGTTTCTATTTATTCAGCCCGCTTGACCACCGGACGCATTCTGTGCCGCCCGTCCTACAGCTTCCCGGCCAGTATCTCGCCCATCAGCAGTATCGACATCTACGACAAGAGTCTGTACGAGGCTGAGGAATCCGGCAACAAGTTCGAGACGGAGCTCATTCAGGCAATCACCGGCTTACCCAATATCCGGTGGTGGCATCGCAATATCGCGCGAACGGGTTTCGCCATCAATGGCTTTATCAACCACTATCCGGATTTTATCGTGCGAACGCGCTCCGGGAAGATAGTCATCATCGAGACCAAGGGCGACCATCTGGCCAACGAGGAGACACTGGCCAAGCTGCACTTGGG
>JAFURE010000115.1 GCA_017471985.1 Akkermansia sp.
TCCTACTGGCTGAGGGGGCTCGAATCGATGCCGGTGACGTAAGCCCCCTGCACTACGCGGTTTGTGGAGACAAACCGGCACTTGCTCGCTATTTCCTGAATATGGGAATGGATGTGAATGCCCGAGATTCGCAGGGTGACACCCCGTTGATGTACCACGTTAAAAGTACAGACATGGTGCAGCTGCTACTGACTGCCGGAGCTGATGTACAAACTCAGAATAAAGAGGGGAACAATGCGGCCATGAATAATCAGCTCTCAACAGAGGTGGTTGCCGCCCTGCTCCGCGCCGGGCTGAACCCCAATCAGATTAACAACAAGGGCGAGACTGTGCTCATGTACCACCTGAACCACCCACGCCTGGTAAGCGGAACCTATTACGACGAGAGCAACAATATAACGGGCACTTGGTCAGGGGATAGTTTAGACATGGAGCTGGTGCAGCTGCTCATAGATGCCGGGGCCGATGTCAACCGCCCCGACAACACCGGGCGTACCCCCTTGCAAGCCGCTCGCAATCACCCCGAGGTATGCAAGCAGCTGCGGCGCGCCGGGGCGAAGTAAGAAAAAAATTACGCAAGCGTTAAATAATACTTGTTTTTGGATTGACACCCAGCATGCATTTCGCTATATTGAGAGCGTGAATCAGCTTGTCGTACAAGCTCGCTTGGGTAGTACCCGAATTTAACCGGGGGTCCGATGAACTGTTCACGAGCTTAGGATGACTTCCGGCAAAACAAACTTTCACACCATGACTATGAAACACATCAAACTTCTCGGTCTGCTGGTAACAGCAGCAGCAGTCAGCTTCACCACCACCTCCTGCAGCAACAGTGGCGCTGGTGACGATGTAGAATTCCCCGCCCGTGGGGAAGATGGCCCCATTCCTGCTGACATTATGGGCGACACTCTCTACATCTATGAGTTCCCCTCCAAGATTGCCAATGAGGAACCGGGCACGCTCGTTCTGCGCTTTGGCAAGACTCGTGTTACCACCGAGGAAAGAACAAGTTTCGGCACATACAGTGTATCCGGCACCTCTGATGACGGGTCCAACTACACATACAATCCCATTTCCGAAACCGAGGCAGCTATCGTTGTCCCCAGTCTCTCCCGTCCCACGAAATACGATGCTGACAAGAAGGAGTTCTCTTCCCGCACCATTTCCACGTCCTTCCGACTTAAGTACTCCGAGGCCACCGGTACATACAGCGTTGTGGTTGACGGTACAGAGTACACCAACGTAAACTACAACCAGATTTAATTTAACCTGTCGAGTTGAGTCGCCGTCGACGGACGGCGACTCCATTCATACCTGGGGCCAAGGGTGTAATTCACTGCAAGTCAAAGTTTTCACCTGCCATTGCCCACACAAGCCCCGATTTACCTCGGGGCTTCACTGTCAACAGATGATGAATATATTTCTTTCCGGAATCAAGGCAGCAGCACAAACGCTCATCCTGCTGAGTGTCGCAAGCGCAACGGCAGTACAGGAATACTACATCGGCCGCTACCCTGCGGCTGTCGTTCCCAAGCGCATGCTGACAGTCCCCCTGAATAAGCCCGGTATGGTTGAGTTCTGCTACACAGGGACAGACCGGGTCACCAAAGGGACCATGCTCGTCAAAATCAATCCGGAAGAACTGGCTCTGCAGGAAGCAGAAATGCTTAACCAGCAAAAGCAGAACCGCGTGAAGGAGGCGGAAACACTGCTTCAACTCCGCCGCCAGAAAGAAGAGCTGGAGTTTATCATGGCTCAGCCGGCAAGCCGCCGCAAGTTCATGGAAAGTCGATTCCGCACCCAGGCCGACCAACGCGCGCTGGACTTGCTCAATGAGCGCATAGCCGTGCAGGAAGAAGCGACTCGCATAGCCAATGCCAAATTGCAGCGAGCCTTTGACAAAGTAAAGGAAGAGCAACTGATCAGCATGCCCTTTGACGGGCGTGTGCAATACCACGTCAGCCCGGGAGAGGGTGACGAAAAGTCCCTGTTGGTGACCCAGACCGGCCCCCTGCTCACCGTGGTGGATGACAGCATGCTCTATATAGCCATTACCCCAGAGGAAAGCTCTATTGTAAAACTGCCGCCGGAGCAGTTAGAATTGCGCCTGGAGCTGGGTGGCGGGCTCAGTCTGCGCGCCCCTTGGCACCACAAGAAAGTGGAAATGCGCAACAGAAGGGAAAGCCTGGTCTACTATTTTGCCATCGCTGCAGAAGACCGGGAACGGGCTTGGGAACAGGTCGGGGCTAATCTGGTGGCTGAGCTCCGGTACTCAGCAACAGAAAATGAGGAGCTGCTGAGCATACATAAGGCTGAACTTGCGGCTCAGGCCGGCAGACAGCCCTTCGAAACCTGGGAAGAACTGGTAGCAGAGCTCCACCCCGATTACCGGATTCTTTTTGTGGGCGAAACTCACATCTGCCTGAAAAAGAAAGCGAAATAAGCACCATGTGGGGCACACTGCTGATAGGTTTTTACCTTGCGAGAGATACAGCGTACCGCTGGCTCACCCGCATGTCAAGCCCCCTGGCACGTCTGGCAGTCGTGTTCTTTCTGAGTTTCTGCGGACTTGTTTTCCTGAGTAACTACGTCATTTCCATCAAAGTACTGCGCAGCCGAATACACAGCAGCGGCGCCGATTTGGTTGTTGCCACCGAGTATGTTCAGCAAGGTACGGTACATCACAGTGGTGCCGGAATCGTGCCGCAAAAACCGGAGGAATATGAACTGATACGCTTTCAGGAGCCCTTCACCTCAGCCACCCAGGGCACGCAACACTATTCGCTCGTAGAATACCTGCCGGAAAGCACGCACTTATTCCCCCATACAGAAAAGGTGACAAGCTATCTGCTGCCAGCCAAACCGACGGATACCGTGTTGCCCGAAATCATCAACCTGAATGGTTATCGATTTGATGTTGTCACCATACCTGAGAGCCGTGCGCGCCTGCTGAGGCGCATCTATCAGGACGGTGCCGTGTTCATACCCTACGGCAGCATGAGCCACCTGTGGGCCAATGGGTTCATGAAACGCTACATTATCCGGATTCTCAATCCCACGGCAGAGAATGTCAGCCGACAGGAGCAAACGCTGCGTACCATAGCCCGACTGGATAAAAAGCGCATGAGTATTGTCAGCAGCGGCAAACTGATTGAGCAGCTCGATAAAATGGAGAGCACTCAATATATGGTGCGTGTGGGCGTTACCGTCGGCATATCGACCATTATCTGCCTGTTGCTCACCAGCATATCCTCCCTGGAGTTCCGTCAGAACCGCTATGTGTATGCCCTTATCGGCAGTTTCGGCATCAGCAGAGTCATGCTGTTCCTGAGTTTTATCGTCGAGAACACCCTACTGGTCGCACTTGGGTTTGCGTCTTCGTTGGCAGCAGTATGGGGAATAAGAGATTTCATAACCGACGTCCTTTACAAAAGTCCCAACATCAACCTCTCCCTCTGGGAGCTGGAGGCCGATATACGCACCTTCTGCCTGGCCTTTGGTATATGTGTGCTGGTATCGAGCATACCCATAGCCATAGCCGCCACCCGTCCTATAGGTAAAGAACTGAAATAATCTGTACATGAATCGTTTATTGACTATTTTAGTGACCGTCTCTGCAAGCGCCCTGTTGCTCCTGCAAACCGGCTGTTCGCTCTCAAAGCGCATGGATTCCGCCCGTCAGGACCTGATGAAAGAATATCAGGCCATGCCAGAGTGGAACACCCTGCCACAAAAACGCATCAGCTGGCAACAGGCTGTCGCCATGCTCGAGAATAACGTTGAAATGCAGCAGGCGCGGCTCCGTATCAATAAAACCCGCCGCGAGTGTGAACGCGTGTACCGAGACCTCATACCCCTGCTTGATTTGGGTTACTATTACAACAGTGCACTGCTCAAAAGTGCAGATAACTACAGTACGAACTCATCGTTCAACGTCAATACCATTTTCAGCATACCGGCTCTGACCCAGCTGCCCATGGACCACTACTGCCGCGCACTCGAACACTTCAAGGCCGAAAAGGAACTGGAGCTCAAGCGCCGCGAACTCCTGGCCAAACTCTGGCAATATTTCAATGAAGGATTGCTGGAACAACAGCTCAGGGCTATGGAGGAAGCAACCCCCGCCAACCAGGCGGCTGATTTGCAACTGCGAAACCGCGAGCGAGAATTGCGAGAACGTGAGCGCTCCCAGAAAATCTGCCAACTACTCAACAACTACAGCGCCCGCTGGGTACTCATGCCGGAAACCGCTCCCAAAATTAACTGGCAGCAGTACCGCAAACTAGCCAAAGTTCCCGATGAGCTCACCCAGACCCAGATGGCCCTCACACTGGAAGCCGCCCGCCTGTCCAAACTGGGTGTAGGGCTGCAATACCTGCCGAATGTACACCTCAACTTCTACAGCCCCGCGCTTTTCTCTGTCACCGGCGGCACGACAGAGGGTTTCCTGAACGGAGCAGACGATGTGCGAATCAATCTCAACATATACTCACAGATTGATACCCGCCTGGATATCTGGAGCCAATGGGCAGAGGCAGAGGAAAATCACAAGCTGGTGGAACAAGAGCTCACCCAGCAGATGTACGAGTACCGCAACAAAATGGAGCTACTGCTCGACAGCTGGAAAACCTATGACGACTGGATGCACAGCACACAGGCCTATATAGCGTTCCGCCGTTCACAGGGAGCCTGCGATGCCCAGAGCGTACAGGAAATCCACCAGGAGGACTTGGCTCTGCAGAAAGAGCTGCTCGACCAGGCAAAGAAAAACCTGGAGCGCGAGTGCGCCCTCATTCAGGAATACGGCATACCGGGCTACAACAACTGAGCCGGCACGCAGCTTACTCATCTTCTTTGTCATAAATCTGCCGCACAATCTCACACAAAGTCTTGACGTGACTCAGAATATGTGAGACAATCCGCCTGCAATGAAGAAGGCCATCGTCAGAAAGGTAGACCAGATATCAGTCTCGCACTTTTATGAGACTTATCGCGGAGCATTGGAACTGCAGTTGCTCAACAGCCCGCTGGGCATGTCCCGCAAAATCCTGCAGCCCACTCTCAACCGCCCCGGTCTGGCACTGGCCGGCTATTTCAGCTACTTTGCCCATGAGCGTATACAGATTTTCGGCGCGGCTGAAATGTCGTACCTGAACACCACTCTGCAAGGGGAGTTGCGTGCCGAGCGTCTGCGCTGGCTGATGAAAGAGGACGTCCCCTGCCTGATTTTCTCGCGAGGTGCCGAGGTACCGGCAGATGTCCTCAAGCATGCGGATGACTTCTCGGTATGTGTGTTCAGCTCAAACCTGCCCACCATGAAGTTGGTGAACCAGACCACCATCATTCTGGAAAATGAGTTTGCCGAAAGTACAACGGTTCATGGCTGCATGATGGATGTTCGTGGTGTCGGCGTGCTCATAACCGGCAAAAGTGGTATCGGTAAGAGCGAGATTTCACTCGGTCTGGTGGAACGCGGCTCCTCACTCGTGGCTGACGACATGGTGCGTATCCGCAATATCAGCGGTGAGCTCGTAGCAACCTCCCCCAAGCTCAGTAGTGGGTTCATCGAGATTCGCGGCATAGGCATCATTAACGTCACCAATCTTTTCGGGCTCAAAGCTTACCGCCGACAAAAGGACGTCAATCTGGTCATCAATCTTACCGATGGAGAAATGACGGAAATGGAGCGACTCGGCCTTACCCGCCAGACAACCAACATACTGGGCGTGGAAGTTGAGCGCCTGAACCTGCCGGTAGCCCCCGGGCGCGATATGACCCGATTGGTGGAGGTCGCGGCCCTCGGCCAGTACCTGCGCGAGAGCGGTTACGATATGGCCGGTGAGTTCAACAAACGCCTGCACAATGAAATCAAGGTGCGCCGCAATCTGCGCATCACCCCCGACAACGACTGATAACAATATGACCTCACTTCAGGACATTACGAATTTACTTGATAGCACCCTGCGCATTGCAGAGGTGAAAGATGCCCCTGTAGCCCTCAATGGCTTGCAGGTGGAGAACAACGGCCAGGTCACCAAAGTGGCGCTGGCCGTGGATGGTTCTCAGAAAACGATAGACGCCGCCATAGCCGCCGGAGCCGACCTGCTCATACTGCACCATGGTATCTATTGGTGCGGCCTGCGCCCCATGACCGGCTGGTTCCGCAAAAAAATCTGCACCTGTCTGGAGCACAATCTGGCAGTCTATGGTGCTCACCTTCCGCTCGACATGCACCCCGAACTGGGCAACAACGCCTGCATAGCCGCCGCTCTGGGACTGAAGGATTGCAGCCCCGAGGTGAACTACAAGGGCACCTTTATCGGCCAGAGCGGTGAGTTCTGTGGCACCGTGGGTGAACTGCGTGCCAAGTTTGCCGAAATCTGCGGTGGCGAAGTCACCGGCTACGTGGCCGATGCCGATGCTCCGGCCGGGCGTGTTGCCGTCTGCTCCGGCGGCGCGGGGGATTCCGTTTACGACATGCACGCCAAGGGTTACAGCACCTACCTGACGGGTGAAGAAAACCACTGGGTGGTGAATGCGGCCGAGGACTGCGGCATCAATATCCTGTTCGGCGGGCATTACAATACCGAAACCTTCGGCGTAAAAGCACTGGGGCGCCTGTTGGAGCAGGAGTTCGGCCTGCCCACCGTCTTTATCGATAACCCTACCGGCATGTAAAGTTCATGCTTATCATCGCAGAGGATTCCATCGGCAATCGACTTGACCAATTTCTGGCGGCTCAGCTGCCGGAGCTCTCCCGCGCGCGTATACAGGCGCTTATCAAGGCAGGTGAGGTGACAGTCAACGGTAAAACCACCAAGGCTAAAACCCCGGTGGAACTCGGCATGCGTATTGAGGTGAACATCCCCGAGCCGGAACCGGCAGAGGCCCTACCGCAGGATATCCCCATTTCCGTGCTCTATGAGGACCGAGATGTCATCGTGATTGACAAAGAGAGCGGTATGGTCGTACACCCCGCTGCCGGCAATCCCGATGGCACGCTGGTGAATGCCGTACTGTTCCACTGCGGCGACCTGTCAGGCATAGGCGGGGTGGAGCGTCCCGGTATAGTACACCGGCTCGACAAGGACACCAGCGGCTGTATTGTTGTTGCCAAAAACGACAATGCCCACCTCTCGCTCACCACTCAGTTTGCAGAGCGCGACACCTCGAAGATATACCTGGCCGTGGTACAGGGCTGCCCGAAAGAGCCCGAGGGCACCGTATTCACCAACATAGGTCGCCACCCGGTGAACCGCCTCAAAATGGCTGTTGTCAACCCGGGCTCCGGCAAACCTGCCATTACCGATTATAAAGTGCTTAAGCATGATTTTGCCACAAACTCCAGTCTGGTGATGTGTACCCTGCACACCGGTCGCACGCACCAGATACGCGTGCACATGCTCCACTTGGGGCACCCCCTTATCGGGGACCCCATCTATGCCCACCCGCAAAAACAGAAAGCCCGACCCGGCAGGCTCATGCTGCATGCCTGGCGTCTGGCCTTCAACCACCCGGCCGATGGCAGAAGAGTGGCTCTGCAGGCCCCCATTCCGCCGGAATACACACCTTGGCTGATTGATACTGAGCTACCGGAATGGGACGAGGCTCCTCACCTCTGTAACTGAAACAAAGTCGATAAACGTTATTTTTAACTTTCGCAATCCGGTCAATCGTGGTAATTGGTCGTTACCATGAAGACAACCACCCCCATACCACATCATTCGTTGGCCACGCCGACGGAGCGGGCGCTTTTTGAGCTTTTTCTGCAATTTCTGCGTACCCTGCAGCAATCACCTATCGCAGCGACGTTTTTCAGCGAAAAGCATATTGGCCCCGCTCAACATGAATGGAAATCAGATAGCACCACATTCTATCACACTGTTCAGGAAAGCCTGAGAGCACGCAGACTTCGGCGCCCCAGCACCATCTCAGACCTGCGCTCCTACACCTCACGCATACTCAGAAAAAGCCAATGGCATAACCGTGACCTGCGCTCGATAACACGTACGGAGTGCAAGGAGCTGCTCAACGTCCACTTCCGCAAGAGCAATCACGTGTACAGCAAAGCCAGGACTATCCTTCACAGCCTGTTCACCTATGGAATTCACCAGGGTTGGTGCGACTTCAATCCTGTTGACGGCACCGAAAGTGTTCAATTAACGGAAGAGACCGTCAACATACTGACACTCAAGCAAATCAGAGCATTTTTGCAAGCACTCGAAACCCCGGGAATGCAAGTCATGTCACCGGCCATACGACTAATGCTCTGGTGCGGCATACGACCACATGAAGTGCAGCGATTGAAGTGGAAAGACATCGATTACCGCGAGGGAGTGGTATATGTGGACAGTCAGGCCAGCAAAACCGGCGGAGCTCGCGCTGTCCCCCTGCGAGGAGCTGCTATTGTACTGAAAAATTGCAAAGACATGCCACCACAGCAGTTCATTGCACCTCGCAACTGGCAGCGCTTATGGGCAACTCTGCGCAAACGAGCAGGAATGTCAAACTGGCAGCGGGATGCCATGCGCCACACCTTCGCCAGCTATCACCTCAAAGCCTTCCACAACATCAATCTGTTACAGGAAGAAATGGGCCACCGGGATTCCAATCTCCTAAGAACCCGATACCTGAATATGCGTAATCTGACAACCAATGCCGCAACGGCATTCTTCAAGATGAGATGATTCCTTTGACAATCGCTCCGCAACTTAACACGAACGCACTTTGAGCTTGCGGGCACGGCGTTTTATCGATAGAATGGGGGTGTACAATGGATTACGCACCGCTGATAGAGAAACGCCGCACCCGCCTGGCAGAGTTGGAGGAGGCAATCGCCGCGCCGGACTTGTTCGATGACCGAGCCCGGGCCGAGGAAATCATGCGCGAACACAGACGCACCCAGGAGCTGCTTCGCTGCTGGGAGGAGCTCTGTACCGCCCTGCAACACAGGGAGGAAGCTCAGGAAATGGCAGGTAGTGAAGATGCCGAACTGGCAGAAATGGCAATCCTCGAGCTCGAAGAGCTGACGCCACGAATCGCAGCACTGGAAGAAAAGGTCCAGTACAGCCTGCTGCCCCGCGATGTGACAGAAGACCGCGACGCCATTGTGGAAATCCGCGCCGGCACCGGCGGCGATGAAGCCGCGCTCTTTGCCGGAAATCTGCTGTCGATGTACCAGCGCTATGCAGAGAGCCGCGGGTGGCGCATTGAGGTGCTCGATGCCAGCCCCAACGACATCGGTGGCTTTAAGGAAGTTACGGCACGCATCAGCGGCGAGGAGGTATTCCGTTTCATGAAATATGAAAGCGGGGTGCACCGCGTACAGCGCGTGCCGGCTACTGAAACTCAAGGGCGTATTCACACCTCTACAGCAACGGTGGCCGTACTGCCCGAGGCCGAGGAAGTGGACGTTGAAATCCGCCCGGAAGACCTGCGTATCGAAACCTGTCGAGCCGGTGGAGCCGGTGGTCAGCACGTGAACCGCACCGAATCTGCCGTGCAGATTTTCCACCTGCCGACCGGCATTATGGTGCGCTGCGAGGATGGGCGCTCCCAGCTCAAGAACAAGGAGACAGGCCTGCGAATTCTGCGTGCCCGACTCTTCGAAATGAAGCAGCGAGAGGCCCAGCAGAACTACTCTGCCCAGCGACGCGCACTCATCGGCTCCGGCGGGCGTGAAGAAAAAATCCGCACCTACAATTTCCCGCAGAACCGCCTGACAGACCACCGCATAGGTTACACGGCCTATAATCTGGACATTGTGATTGGAACAGGCGCGCTCGACGACATCATTTCCCACATGCAGCATGCTGAAATGCAGGAGCGCATGGATGAGCTCAAATAATACAGCATCATGAAAACGATACAGGATATCCTGACCGGCGGCACGGCTTACCTCGAGTCACGCGGGGTAGAGGGAGCACGGCACTCCATGCAGAGCCTGCTGGTACATGTGCTGGGTAAAAATAAGACCTGGCTCTACCTGCACTATGATGACCCGTTGAGCGAAGAGCAACTTGCCCCCCTGCGTGAACTCTTGCGCGAGCGCGGTAAGGGGGTTCCCCTGCAACACCTGTTGGGCAGCACCGAGTTTTACCGCCGCGAGTTCCGCACAGACGCCCGAGCCCTCATCCCCCGCCCCGAAACTGAGGAGCTGGTCGAAATGGCTCTCAGCATGGCTCGCCGCAAAGAGAGCATGCGTGTGCTCGATATGGGCTGCGGTTCGGGTATCATTGGCATCACTCTCGCTCTGGAGCTTGCAAAATACCACCCCGACGTGGTCATGGTCGATATTTCAGAGGCAGCGCTTTCGCTCACCCTGGAGAACGCCACCGCCCTCTCAGCCCGCGTCAAGACATACAGGAGTGACCTTTTTGCCGCCTGGAACCCGGCCGAAGACAATGCGGTGGTTCCGCCCACCGGGTTTAATCTGGTACTGGCCAATCTCCCCTACGTGCCCGATGGTGAAGAGGTAGCAACCGAAGTGACTCACGACCCGGCCACAGCCCTGTACGGCGGCCCCGATGGGCTGGATGTAGTGCGACGTTTTCTGGCAGATGCCCGCCCGCACCTTGCAGAAGGCTGTCTGGTCATGCTGGAAGTAGGGCACGATCAGGGGCATGCCACGGCCGACCTCATGGCTGATTTGGGCTATACCGACACCCGGGTTCTGACCGATATGAGCGGCAAGCCCCGCTTCCCCATGGGCTATGCCCCTGCCCCACAACCGGAAACGACTTCGGAAGATGAATGAAGATTGGTACATCTACCCCCTGGTCAAACAGATTGTCAGCAAGCTGTCAACACTCTGCGCCAATCTCATCATAGCCTGCGCCGTTTCGGCAGTGGCAGAATTGCTGTTGTACATCGTCGGAGCAGTGGAGGCAGGAATCTTCTGCGGGTTAATCTCCGGATTTCTGTTTACGCTGGAACTCTGTATCTGTACCCTGCTGGCCTTCTGGTGCCACCATGTATTGCTGGCCGGGCGTGGTGCCTCTATCACCCGCTGGCTGTGCCTGGCGGCCTGCATCATGTGCGGAATTATGCTCACCTGTGAAGTCTACAGTATACTGTTCCATGAACCGCTATTGATTCGACAACAGGAAAGCCCTTTCATCATCTGGGCTATGCTTATCTTTGCATTTCTCATCAACTTCAACAATATGGCAGCACTGGCTCTGACCAAACGGTATCAGCTGCTACTCTTTCTGTTGCTCATCCTTTTCATACCTCTGACAGCTATCCCCGAACTACTGCTCATCAATATGGCTGTAAAAGTTCTGATGATTTTTGTTGGCGGCTCCGCATTCCGTAAACTCAGCAACCTTGCACCGCAGATTGTTGCCATGCCGGAGCTCCCATCAGCTCCCGCAAAACCTCAAAAATGAATGGTTGCCCATCCGGCTTTTTTGTGATACAATAGCCCCGACCTATCAGACGTTTCCACATGAATCCCCCCCGAGAAAGACAATACCGGGCACTCGAATACCCTGAAATCATTTCAGGGTTGCTGGCTATGCTCGTTGTTCTGTGGGAGGCCTGCTTTTCCGGGCTGGCAACAGGACCGTCGGAGCTCTTCAAGTTCCTCGAGAGCACACACCTACTGCTCTGCGCAGTGGTCTGGTTCAATACGCTCACTGTGCTGATACATTTCTTCTCAAAGCTGATTCACCGAGAGCGCCCGGGGCGATTCCTCTGGTGGCAGCTGGCGGTGGGACTTGCCGCCTCGTACGTGTTCTATGGTGGAATATGGAAAGTATTGCCGGCTGAATTTTTCCGTGTGAGCATTGTGCTCAGTTTTGTCATTGGCATTTTCTCGTGTATCACCATTGTGGCGCTATGGAAAGAGCGGAGCAGGCAAACAAGCCCACGCAGCAAGAGCGACTGGAGCCCGGCCGTTATCTTCTTTACCTGGATGATAGCGTTCATCCTTATCAGCACCATGCTGTTGCTGACACCCGGTGCTACAAAGGAGCCCATCAGCTTTACAGATGCCTTTTTCACCTGCGCCTCGGCCATCTCCATCACCGGGCTTACCTGCGTGGATGTAGCAAGCACCTTCACTCCACTGGGTAAAATTGTGCTGCTGATTGATATTCAGATTGGCGCTATGGGAGTGATGACTTTCTCATACTTTGTGCTGCTGATGGTGGGCAAACAGCTGGCTGTGCGCGACCGAGTAGCCATTTCCTCACTTCTGGACCAACAGGGTGTCAACGTGATACCGGCACTCATCAAAGCGGTCATTTTCATCACGTTCAGTGTGGAGCTGATAGGAGCCGGCATTCTCTATATGCTGTGGAAAGGTGCCCCGGGAGTTCCTCAGGATAACCTGTGGTTCCTCGCGCTATTCCATGCCGTATCGGCCTTCTGCAATGCCGGCATATCACTGTTCCCGCAGAATATGGCCGAAGCCTGCGTGGCTCATGACAAGGCAGTACAGGGAATCATGATGTTACTGACACTGGCCGGCACGCTGGGGTTCAGCGTCTATCTGGAAGCCCTCACCCGCCTGCGTAACAGACTGACCGGCAAGCGTAATCCCATCAGGTGGCACACGCACTCCTGGTTGGTGGTTCGCGTAACCCTCATTGTCATGGGCGTCGGAACTATCGGTCTGGCCCTGCTGGCCGCGCTGGAGCCCTCTGCCCACCTGCAATCAGCCGACTACGACCTGTGGGAAAGCCTGTGGAATACCATCGGGCGCTCAGCCGGTTTTACGATTACAGATATCAGCACATACGGCCAGGGCTACCATCTTTTCCTCTGTCTGCTCATGTTTGTCGGCGGCAACCCGGCCGGTACGGGCGGCGGCGTATTTGCTCCGGTTGTCGCGCTGTGTATTCTTGAAGTTCTGAGGGTACTGCGCGGTCAACAGGATCTGGAACTGCACGGGCGCCGCATTGCCCGCAATACGGTGGAGCGTGCCATGGCGACGGTCGTGCTCTCAACCTTCTGGATATTTGCCGGCACCATGTTACTCACACTGGCGGAACCTACCATAGCCCAATCTGTCAATGGTACCATAAAGCTACTGTTCCTGGAAATCAGCGCCTATACCACGACAGGGTTCTCTATCGTCAACCCGGCTGAGCTATCAGATTTCTCGAAATTCTTCATCTCGGCCAATATGATTTTCGGCCGCGTAGGCATGTTTACCTTCATGCTCATTTTCATCAAACAGAAAGAACCGTCGCCCCTGCGATACCCTGAAACACGTTTACCCCTCACCTGATAACATATCACGCTTATGAAGTTCGTCATCATCGGATTAGGCCAATTCGGCAAAGCCCTCGCCCTGTACCTGAGCGACAGCGGTTATGAAGTCACCGTGCTCGACCAGAAAGAAAGTGTGGTAGAGGAAATCAAGAACCACGTGGCCGATGCCCACATAGGAGATGCTACCGACATGCGCGTACTGCGCCGTCTGGACCTTGTGGGCGAAGAAACCTACGTTATTGTCGCTGTAGGTGAGTGCTTTGAGCGAAACATCCTTATCACTGCCCAGCTCAAAGAACTGGGCGTAAAGAACCTTTATGCACGCAGTGTGAACGAGTTGCACGGCAAGGTACTCAAACTCATCGGGATAAGCGACCTGTTCCGAGTGGAGGACGTAGCCGCGCGCCAGCTGGCCGACCGTTTCATCAACGAGGGAGTTATGCGCCTGCGCAGAATCGATGCCACCCATGCACTGGCCGACGTACGCCTGCCCGATGAGTGGATTGGCAAAACCCTGCAGGAAGTTGATATGCGCAAGCAATACCGTATTAACCTGCTGACTGTCCGCCGCGGTAAGTTCAGCGAAGGAGCCAACGACGATGTACTGGTGCTCCCCGAACAGCCGGTGATTGACACACCCTCCCCGAGCATGACGTTCCAGGAAGGCGATGTGCTCGTCATCTTCGGTAAGGACGATGACCTGACCGCTTTTGTGAGAAAATTCGACCTCTGATTTCCCCATGAGTTCACGCGTTACACTTCCCGAAAAACAATTCGGCGGCTACATCTTTGACCTCGATGGCACGCTGGTCGACAGCATGCAAACCCACTACAAAGCCTGGCGATGGGCACTCAAAACCAATGGGGCACCACACCATGTATTCCTGTGGGATGAATTTCTGGCTCACGGCGGCATGGCGGCGCCCGACATCGTTGCCGACCTGAACCTCACCTATGGCCTGCAGATGGAGCCGTATACGGTCGCAACCATGAAGCGCGAGCACTACGACTACCTGCTCGAGACTGAGCAGCTGCCCATCATTTCCGAAACTGTGGGGCTCGTGCGTGAACTGCAGGCGGCAGGCATACCCTATGCCATCGGCACCGGCAGTGTTATCAATGGTGCACGTGCTACCCTTCGCTCCGCCGGTATCGAGGAGCTGTTCCCTATCATTGTTACGCCCGATGATGTCCCTCCCGGTCGCGGCAAACCCGAGCCCGATATCTTTCTACTGGCTGCAGAGCGCATGGGGGTACCGGCTGCCGAGTGCGTGGTCTTTGAGGATGCCGAACCCGGTATTCAGGCAGCTGTTGCCGCAGGCATGGCCTACGTGCGAGTAGCATCCTGAAGCGAGGGACTAAGTGCCACAATCATTCTCCGGCGCCCCCGAGGCGCGCCGGCAATGGCGTGTATACAGCAGGATTTCCCTGAGCCAGGTGACCGGCCGGTACATCTCTGGTAATCACCGTTCCGGCACTAATTACACAATGGTCACCAATAGTTACCCCCTTCAGAATAATGCAACGCATGCCTATATAGCAATAATCGCCGATGGTAACCGGGGCGCCGTTCACCCTATGCCCTGACCAACCTCTTTCCGGCGTATACTCATGCTCTTTGCAGTCGTAAATAACAGTATCTGGGCCCACTATGGTATAGCGGCCGATTGTCACTTGCTTTGCGCACAGTATCTTGCTACCGCTTAAACCACAATGTTCTTTCAGCTCGATTCGAGCGCCCGGAGCCTTAGTTACGATTTCTACCGGCAAACGAATCAACTCATTATAGCGAGGATTGGCGTGCAGTGTAACATAATCCCCCAGAATGATTTCCGACCTGCGTCGCATTCTGAAACAAATCTTACCGGTGAACACACACCCGCGGCCCACACGTATCCCCTGCAAACGGAACCACTTGGCTCGCAGAGCTGACAACGCATGAAACACTTTCACTTTTATCTTTCTTAACATCAGATCGGTAACTATTTATCCGTATAAAACACAAAAGGCAGCTCTCTGATGGGCTGCCTTTTAAGTACCCCCTCGCGGACTCGAACCGCGGACAAATTGATTAAGAGTCAACTGCTCTACCAACTGAGCTAAGGAGGCACTTTGTCTGTGAGCACCCGGCACCTGTTCGACCTCGAGAGGGAGAGCCGCTGGTCAGATTTGAACTGACGACCCACGCATTACGAATGCGTTGCTCTACCCCTGAGCTACAGCGGCAGATGCTGTGTGCGGCGACAGTTTAGCACTCTTTACCCTGTAATGCAAGCAAAATTTTCAAAAAAGTTAATTTTTTTTGGAAGTCTGCATTTTAGGATTGATTTTACGTGCGCAAGATACTAGAATAACGGTGCTATGACATACGAAGTTTTCGATACTCCGCAGGCTGCAGCGAAGACACTCGCCGCAGAAGTTGCAGAACTCATCCGCAGCCGTGCCGCTGAGGGCAAGGGTGTGGTGCTGGGTCTGGCCACAGGTGCCACCCCGCTGCCCTTCTACGCTGAGCTTATCCGCTTGCACAAGGAGGAGGGTCTTTCCTTCAAGAACGTGACGACCTTCAACCTCGATGAGTACACCGGTCTGCCCCACGACCACGTGGAGTCCTACTGGTACTTCATGCACACCAATCTGTTCAACCACATCGACATCCCCGCCGAGAACATCAACCTGCCCTGTGGCACGCTGGCACCCGAAGAGATTCCCGCTCACTGCCAGGCCTATGAGGACAAGATTAAGGCATGCGGCGGTCTGGACCTGCAGATTCTGGGCATTGGTCGTACCGGTCACATCGGTTTCAACGAGCCCGGCTCCGATGACACCACCATCACCCGCCAGGTACACCTCGACGACCTCACCAAGACCGATGCAGCTCCCGCTTTCGGTGGTTTCGAGAACGTGCCCTGCACCGCCATTACCATGGGTGTGGCCACCATCATGGCTGCCAAGAAGGTGCGCCTGATGGCCTGGGGCGAGAAGAAGGCCTCCATCGTGAACAAGGCTATCAACGGCCCCGTAACTGTGGACGTTGCCGCCTCCTACCTGCAGAAGCACCCGGATGCCAAGTACTTCCTCGACACTCCGGCCGCTGCTGAGCTGTAAAGCACACGCTCAACAATAAACTTCAAATCCCAGAGAGCCGGCGGTTGCAAAACCCCGGCTCCCTTTTTCGCCCCATCGCTCTGCCATATAACTCTTCACTTTCAACTTTCCCTTGCATCTCTACGTTCACATTCCCTTCTGCCTGCGCATCTGCCCCTACTGTGCCTTCTACAAGCACATGCTGGGCCGCAGTGACTTGGAGGGCTTTGTGCGCGCCGTGGCAGAGGAAGCCCGGCTGCGACTGCCGCAGGGCTATGCGCCACAAACCATCTACTTCGGCGGCGGCACTCCCAGCCTGCTCTCGCCCAAGCACCTGGATATTCTGGTAGAGGGGCTGCGGCGCACGGTTGCTTTCTCGCAGCTGCGGGAGTGGAGCTTCGAGAGCAACCCCGCCACCTTCACCACCGCCAAAGCCGAGCAATGGGCCCGACTGGGCATAAACCGCGTATCGCTCGGCGCCCAAAGCTTTGAACCCGAACTGCTCAAGCTGCTGGGTCGCACCCACTCGCCGCAGCAAATAGAACAGAGCGTGGCCATGCTACGCGCCGCAGGCATACCGCAGGTGAACATCGACCTCATGTTCTCCCTGCCCGGTCAGAGCATTGACCAGTGGCGACATACCCTCGAGTGTACCATCGCCCAGTCGCCCGACCATATTTCCACTTACAACCTCACTTACGAGGAGGACACCGCTTTCTTCGACACCTTCGGCGCCGAGGCCAACGATGAAGAGACGGATGTCGCCATGTTCACTCTGGCAGATGAGCTGCTGACCGCCGCCGGGTACCGACACTACGAGATTTCCAACTTCGCCCGCAACGGCATGATATCCCACCACAATCTGGCCTGCTGGCGTGGTGAGGACTACTATGGTCTGGGTCCCGGCGCCTATGGCACCATCAACGGCACCCGCTACCGCAATACCGAGGACACAGCCGCCTATACCGCCGCACTGAAGGAAGGCCACCTGCCGGAGTTCACGCAGGAGCGCATTTCTGCAGCAGACCGCCGCACCGAGCTACTCGGGCTGCGCCTGCGCACAGATGAAGGCCTGCCGCCCGAGCTGCTCCGCCCTCAGGATACCGCATTCACCGCCATGCTGCAACAGGAAGGGCTGGCCACCATGACAGCCGACGGGCGCCTGCTGCTGACGCTACAGGGGCGCCTGCTGGCAGACGAAATTGCGGTGCAGCTACTCAGCTGAGCCGCTCAGGGGCGGAACCACAGCGTACCGCACACATCGGTGGGCATGCGCCAATCACCGCGCGGCGACAGTGCAATGGTACCGACTTTCGGGCCATCGGGCACACAGGTACGCTTGAACTGCTGGGTAAAGAAGCGGCGCAGGAAGGTGCGCAGCGTGCTCTCCACCAGCTCCTCGTCGTATTCACCGGCAAAGGCATGCAGCGCGAGCGCGCGCAATTTATCGGGCTCGGCCCCGTACTTAATGAAGTGGTACAGGAAGAAGTCGTGCAGGTCATACGGCCCCAGTATCTCCTCGGTCTTCTGGTCAATCTTACCGTCATCCGAGGGCGGCAGCAGTTCGGGGCTCACCGGCGTGGCATTCACATCCCGCAGCACAGCGGCCAGCTCGGGCTCAGCCTTAGTGGCGGCGTACTCAATCAGGCAGCGAATGAGCGACTTGGGTATGGAGCAGTTCACGCCGTACATGCTCATGTGGTCACCATTGTAAGTAGCCCAGCCGAGTGCAATCTCCGACAAATCGCCCGTGCCCACCACCATGCCGCCGGTCTTGTTGGCCAGGTTCATGAGTAGCTTGGTGCGCTCGCGGGCCTGCACATTCTCGTAGGTATTGGTACGAAGCGCCGGGTCAAAATCCAGGTCCTTGAAGTGCAGCAGGCAGGCCTCTTTGATATTCACCTCCTTAAAGGTACAGCCCAGCAGCTGAATCATCTTCACCGCATTGTTATAAGTACGCCCGGTCGTGCCGAAGCCCGGCATCGTCAGCGCCAATATGCTGTCATTGCTACGCCCCAGCAGCTTACAGGCACGGTCGCACACCAGCAGAGCCAGCGTGCTGTCCAGACCGCCGGACACGCCGATAACCAGCGTCTTCGCATACGCACACTCTATACGCTTGGCCAGTGCCGCCGCCTGGATATTGAGGATTTCCTCGCAACGCTCGGCTGCCTGCTCCGGTGCCGGCACAAAGGGACGCGCCGGCAGGTAGGCATAGCGCAAGTCACAGGGCGGCACCTCAATACTGCAATACACGCAACGAGGAGCCGGCCACTCACCAAGCAGCAGGTTCTCGTGGAACGTACTCTCACTCAGGCGAGCAGCCCCCAGCCGCTGCATATCCACATCGGCATACACCACGCTCAGCTCGCGCGCAAAGGGCACATTCTGCGCAACCGGGCGACCATTCACCGCAATGTAGGCCGAGCCCCCGCACACACCATCCTGCGTAGTCTCGCCCACACCGGCTCCGGCATGCACGTAGGCCGCCACACAGCTACCACTGCGGGCAATCACCTGCGTGCGTGTGTAGTCCCCCCTGCCTGCCACAGCAATGGCAGCGGCAGGGTTCAGAACCACGCGAGCCCCCTGCATCGCCAGTCGGGTGGACGGCGGCAGCAGAGCCGTGGCATCATCGCCGATTTCCACACCGAACTGCAGCTCATCGCTTACTCTGAAAATCAAATCCGTACCCACCGGCACACGGAAAAAGTTGCCGAACATGGCCACCTCATCGCGAGTCAGCATAGCCGCCGGGCTGAACTGACGCCGCTCGTAGCACTCGCGCTTGTTGGGTACCACACTCTTGGGCACGAAACCACGCACAACGCCCCCCTGCACCACAGCCGCCACATTGAACAACTTGTCATCCAGCAACAGCGGCAGCCCCACCACCGCCACAATCGGCAGTTCCGCCGTCTCGTCGGCAAAGCGGTTCAGTCCCTCCTCAGCCGCCTTCAGCAAGGTGGGTTGAAAGAATAAATCCGCACAGCCGGCCGACGTCAGGCAAAGCTCAGGGAACACCACCACAGCAGCCCCCTGCTGAGCAGCCACATGCGTGGCCGCCACCAGCTCACCGACATTGAACTCAACATCTGCCACGCGCACGCGAGGCACCGCAGCCGCCAACCTGTAATAGCCGAATGTGCTCATCTCGCCGCTTATTCTGACACAAACCACGCGAATGTCAACCAAAATGCAACATTTTCACCTACGCAAATTCGCCCTCAATATCCACATCTCAGGCTAAGGTAAACCCAGCCACATTGCCCCAAAAGGACAATCGACCACCAGATAATCTGCACGATACGCGACACTCGAACCGAACAACGCCACACACTCAACACCACAAACAGAAAGCTCCAGAAGGCAATGAGATTAAGCAGCAGCGACACATTCATCAACGCGATTTCATGCTGACAAGCCTCACCAAAAGAACGCGAAACATAAGGTGAACCAATGGCAATTTCCGAGGCAAACACCCAGAGTTCCCCGCACAATAACAAGAGTGTAGCCGACCACTTTCGCGGCTTGCTCGTTGTGTCTTGTTTTGTTTCCATGATTAACTCTTTAAGTGATTGTAAATAAAAGGGAACTTCTAAAAAGTCGCGTGTAAACGTATTTCGGAATTTCCAAAGACACCTCGGCGTGGTATAATAAGCGCATGGTACCAAAGCTTGAATTGCCACCGTCTTTGCATATGCCCGATTTGTTGCGATTCCGAAGGA